>DASZHK010000022.1:0-9388 GCA_035937905.1 Acidimicrobiales bacterium | reverse complement strand
CACGTCTCACGTCTCCCCTTCGACGACCGTGGTCTGCGCACTGGTGACGCGGAGGCGAGGTCGAGTCCGACTCACACTACTTTTCTTCTCGAGTGATCTCCCAGGGTGAACTTCCAATCGTGTCGAATACAACAACCAGCCCCCCTCAACGAGGGGGGCTGGTTGTTGTGATCGCGAAACGCGAGCGAGTTAGCGGACGACGTAATGAATGCTGGTCCGCTTGCCGCTCGCGAACTTCACCGTGAGGGTGTACGTGCCCCTTCGTAGCGACGCGGACTCCTTCACACGCACGGTCAGCCTGGAGCTCGTGGCCCGAAGAACGGTCGCGCTGGTTCCCGCCGGTCCGGTGACCTTGGGTCCGCCGGTGAAGTTCTTGCCGGTGATCGTCAAGACCACGGTGCGACCGTGAACCGCGACGCCCGAGACCCTTTCAGCCTTGGGAGCGGGCTTGACGGTTGGCGGCGTGGTACCCGTGACGACTAACGAGTACGAGAACGTACCCGCGTCACCGCTCGCGTCCGTCGTCGTGCCGGTCGCGGTGTAAGTACCGGCCTTCAAGGCACCCGAATCGGACACTGCGCCAGAGCTCGACACTGCGACACTGGGCGAACCAGTTGACTGCGTGTACGACACGCTGCCCTGGTTGCCACTCGTGACGAGTTGGTCCGTAAAGCCCGATGACGCGGTAGCGGCGACCGTGTTCGACACCGGAAGGTTCTGCGAAATTACTTTCGACTTCGCGGTGAAGCTGAAGGACGCGTCGACCCACGACGGTGCGCCAGCGCCACAGATGGTTGCGGCGTGCGTGTCGTTGCTCGGGTAGGGCGTGGTGTTGACCTCGCAGAGATACACGGTGTACGCAGTGCCCGACACGACCGTTGCCGGTACGGCGATGGCTCCACTTAAGACGGGTGGACTCAGCGTCTTTCCGTCGTAGCAGTCGTTCGAAATGGTGACACCCGACGCGGCACCGCCGCCGACGGCAGTGGACGTGCCCGTGACGAACCAGACGTCAGCGAGGTACGGCGCGGGAACGTTGCCGTACCCGACACCGGTACAGCTGTTCGGTGCGACGGCGGGCGCGGTACCGCCCAATGATGCCTGTACCGCTTGCACGCCGCTACCCCACCAGTAACCGGTGTTGCCCGTGGCGTCGGAGACGTTGATGAGACTGCCTTCAGAGCCCGTGGTTTGGAGCGGCTGGATCGTGGGTGGGTTCGGCGGCGTGGTCTGCGACGCGTACTGGATCAAGTACTCGGCGCCAACGACGGGCGCCAGTTGAGCACTCGCGACCGCGATCGCGCAACCGAAGATGCCCGCGTTGATCTGTGCTTGTGTCGGAGGACAGACGCCGTTCGCGTCAGAGGTCGTGAACGTGGCAGGCACGTTGAACGTGGCGATCGAACATGATCCCGCTGTTCCGGCGGGACAAGCCGTGCTGGTCGCGCTGGGCGCGAACGTGCCAAGCGCGCTCGTGTCGGCTTCCGTGGTCGGGATGACGCTTGCCGCGCCCGTGGCCGCAAGAAGGGAAGCTTCGGCGGCGACGCCCGGACCAGCGGACGTGTTGCAGTTGAAGGTGACCACCGTGGTGCCGGCGACGACTCCGACGATGATCGTCTGTCCGGGTACTTGCGTACCGGCGCCGGTGACCGTGATGTTGCACGGCAACGGCGGCGCCACTTTCGGTGTCACTGTCGCTGCCGACGCGCTGCCGACGGCGCCGAGCGTAAGACCCGCCGCCATCGCTAACGCCGACACGCCCGCAAACGCGGACACCATCGACGCTCGACGCGAAGAGTGAAACTTAGAATTTCTGAATGGATTTCTCATGCAGTCTCCGTAACTGATCAAAGTTGTCGATGATTCATGTGGCGATCGCGAACGAATTTCGCCGTCACTTCGACTATAGAGGTGACCACCGTGACGCACAAGATTGCGACACTCTTCGTAACCTTCGAAATACGGTTGATACGTCGACGACGACTGCACTTGACGCAAGCGCCACAAGAACGTCACGCAAACGTCATCCACGTTGTCGAAGAACTAAGTAAACGCGGCGATCAGATTAGACAGCGTGTAGTGAAGCAAATTCACATGGAACTATCAAGAACGTTGTAGCGACGCGTCGTGATTACGCGTTAGTGGTAACGCCGTTACGAAACGAACTCATTGTTGTCGGTGCTTGGTCCCTCAACGTCGGGCCACGCGACGACGCCACCACGCACGATGACAGATACCTGCGCGTCACGCGTTGGAAGTCTCGTCGCGTTCGACGTTCGCACCGTCAACGTCGTCGCGCCGTCGAAGTTCGCGAGAAGCGTGAGTACGGCGTCATGCCCGTAGAACTCGGTGTCCAGAACGCGTGCGGTCGCGACGGTGTTCGAATCATCGACCTCGGCCACGATCTGTTCGGGGCGAACGAGGACGAGCAGTTTCATGCCGTCGCGTACGCCCCCTTCGATGGACGCGGCGTTCGCCAGTTCGAGCAGTCCTAGTGGCGTATCGACCGAACCACCCTTGGCGACGCCTCGAAGAAAGTTGACCTCTCCGAATTCGAGCGCCAGTTCCGGCGACGACGGCTGCGAGTAGATCCGAGCCGGGGTGTCGAATTGACTGATGCGTCCCTCGCGGATGATCGCGACGTGGTCGGCGAGCGAAAGGGCCTCGTCTTGATCGTGGGTCACGAGGATGGCGGTCGTGCCCGCGGCCCTCAGAACCTCACGAACGTCATGGCGCACGGCTGCTCGAAGACTCGCGTCGAGTGAAGAAAATGGCTCATCCAAGAGCACGAGCGCGGGATCGATGGCGAGCCCTCTCGCCAAGGCGACGCGCTGTTGTTGGCCACCCGAGAGTTGATGGGGAAAGCGCTTCGCCATACCGCCGAGCCCGACCATCTCGAGCAGTTCCGCGACGCGCTTGCCTCGTCGATCTCGTCGCGCGAGGCCAAAGCCCACGTTGCGCTCGACGGTGAGATGGGGAAAGAGGCTCCCGTCTTGGGGGACGTAGCCCACGCGACGGCGATCGGCTTCGACGAAGTGCGTCTCGTCGTCAACGATCTCGCTCCCGAGCCGCACGCTGCCTCGTTCCGCGCGTTCGAATCCTGCGATCACCCGGAGCAACGTGGTCTTACCACTTCCCGACGGGCCGAGAATCGAGACGAACGTCCCCGCCGCGACGTTGAGGTTGAGGTCGCTGAGGACGTTCTGGGTGCCGTACGACTTGTGGAGACCGACGATCTCAAGCTCGTTCACGCGTGCACCTTCCGTGCGGGCGATGGACCCTGGCGAACCGGAAGGCGGTCGAAGAATCGACCGAGCAGGTAGGCGGGCAGCGCGGCGATCGCGATGATGAGTAGTGCGAACGGTGCGGCCTGGGAGTAGGAGAGGTTTTGTTGGTACGACCAGAACTGCGTAGCCAGCGTCTGCACACCCGCCGGAATGAGGATCAGCGTCGCTGTGAGTTCGGTCACCGCCGAAAGAAACACGAGGCAGAACGCGGCACCGAGTCCGGGCGCCACGAGGGGGAGCGTGACGCGAAGCAAGACCTGGCGTCGCTTGACACCGAGTGAGCCCGCGACCTCTTCGAGCGCGACGGGCGCTTGCGCCACGGACGCGCGCACGCCGACGAGTGCGAGGGGGAAGAACATCAGCGCGTAGGCCACGATCAACATGGGCGCCGTTTGGTAGCTGAAACCGTTCAAGTAGTGCTCGGAGAAGTAGGAGAGCGCGAGAGCGACGACCAGGCCGGGCATGGCCAAGACCAGAAACGTCGTTCGCGTGAGGAGTTGATGCACTCTCGTGGGACGGCGCACCACGAGGAGGGCGACCGGGAGCGCCATCAGCGTCGCCACCAACGCCGCCGCGGCGCTGTAGCCGGCCGTGTAGAGGGTGGCCGACACGAGGGACACGCCGCCGATAGCGTGCGTGCCTCCTTGGAGCAGCCAGTAGAGCGACGAACCGACGGGGACGCCGAGCGCACCCGCGACGAGCACCGTAAAGCCAAAGACGACGGGCCACTTCATCGTCCCGAGTGGACGTCGCGTCATGACGCGCTGCACCCCGGGGCCGCCGCGGCTCACGTGGCCAGTCCCACGAACGGAACTCTCGCCGATCATCACCACGAGTGACAACAGGACCAAGACGAGCGAGAGCGCGCACGCCGACGCGGTGTCGAAACCAACGGAGAACTCGCTGAAGATGACGGTCGTGAACGTTTGGTAGCCCAGTATCTCGAACGCGCCGTACTCGGCGAGGATCACGAGCGCCACGAGGAGACAGCCGCCGAGGATGGCCCGTCGGGCCCGGGCGAGCGTGACGCGAACGAAGGTGGACAGTCGACTCGCGCCCAGGCTACGCGCGATCTCTTCTTGACCCGGGTCAGCTCCTCGAAGACTGGCGGCCACGGGTAGATAGACGAGGGGATAGACCGCGAGCGTCATGACGAGCACCGCGCCGCGGTACCCGCTCACCCATGTCGAAAGCGACGACCAACCGAAACTTACGACGAAGTCGGGAATGGCGAAGGGGATGACGACGAGTACGGCCCAGACGTGTCGAAAGGGAAGATCCGTTCGCTCGACGCAGTACGCGGTGAGCGTGCCGATGACGGCGCAGAGCAAGGTGACGACGACGGTGAGACGGACCGTGTTCCACAGCAACGTCGCACTGAGCGCGCGCCAGATGAGGTGCCACACGTTGGACGTCCCCGCGTTGGTGGCTTCGGTCAGCAAAAAGGCAAGCGGTAGCGCGAGTGCCGTGACGACGGCGACGCTGAGTATGAGCAACGTCTTAGGTCGGGGTCGACGACGACGAAGTGGGAAGTCTGTGTGCTCGTCGACCGTCGCGAGATCACCGCGCTGCGGTGAGCGAGCGATCGTCACGTCCCAGGCCTTAGCTTCGCGCGCAACTGTGCGTCACTGAGCGTCGTCACAGCAGTTGGACCTCTCGAAGGAGAGCGATTGCCCGCTGACCCGTGCCGAGTTGAGCGACGTCAATCGGCGAAGGCTGGAGATCTTGAAGAGGTGTCTCGGGTTGTGCCGTCGTGACGCCCGACGCGATGGGGTACTCGTAGCTGATCGAGTGGGCGATGATCTCTTGTCCTTTGGCGGAGACGAGGAACGCCAAGAACTTCTGCGCGGCAGCTTGGTGGGTAGAGGATTTCAAGACGGCAGCGCCCGAAACGTCGAGGACGTAGCCCGGATCGTGTGGCGCAAAGAGCGTGATCTTCGAGTGCGTGTTGGATGGCCCTATCTGGGCGCGCATTCGGTACCAGTAGTACTGATCGACGACGCCAAACGCCACGAGTCCACGATTCACGTCGTTGGCAACCGTCTCGTTGTTGGGATAGAGGTGACTGGTCGCGTTGGCCTTCATGCCGTTGAGCCACTTCTTCGCGGCGGTCGTGCCGTACGTGTTGATCACTGACGTCACGATGGGTTGAAAGTCAGTCTCGCTGGGGGCGAACGCCAACTTGTCGCGGTACTTGGAACTTCCCAGCTGCAACACGCTCGTCGGTAGAGCACTTTTCCTGATGAGCTTCGGGTTGTAGATAAGGACGCTCACCCGCGCCGAGACGCCGACCCAGTCGCCTGTCTGTGAGTTGTACTTTGACGGTGTTTTCGCGAGCGTTCCGGCGTTCACGTTCGCGAGAAGGCCCTTGTGCTGGAGGTACTCGAGAGCAGGCGAGTTCTCGCTGAAAAAGACATCAGCAGGGGAGTGATTCCCTTCCGCGACGATCTGCGCGTCGAGCGTCGCTTCGTCGTTACTGCGAACCGCCACGTTGATGCTGGGATTGGCCTTTTCGAAGCTGGTCACCAACGCATCGGTCGTTTGAACGTGCTGACCGCTGTACAAAGTAATGGTGACTCCGTGCGCGGGCGAGCTTCCGCAAGCGGACAGCGCCACTGAGGCAAACGCGAGAACTCCTGCGCTGAGCCCTATTCGTCGTAGGGGGCCCGAGTGCCGTCGCTCCCTCACGAAGACCCTGCTCCTTCGCCTCTGACCCCGTGTTGAGAGGTCGACGCTCGTCATGAGTGAAGTGACATTTCCGTGAAATACCCTGGTCCTGGGGTCCAAGCGCGTGACTCTGGACGGACCAGCATTTTCATTTAGGTTAGGCTAACCGAACTTCGTACCTTCGTCAACGTACTGGGCCACGCAATGAGGATCTAAAGGTCAATGAATGGCTGGTCTCGAAGGTATCCAGCGGACTTCTATGAGTCCGAAGAGGTACTCGGCGGTCCGTCCGAATAACTGGCCCTCACGTTCACGTTGCTCAGCAACGTCAATGGCGATGGGAAAAGATCGTAATGGACTCCTTGACTCCGTAGAAGACGATGACGTAGCCAGCGAGTGGATCGGCCCACCAGGCGTGAAACACCACGTTGAGCACGAGCCCGATCAGCACCGCGGTGGCGAGAAGACCGTCGACGAACGTGACACGGCCTTCGAGTTGCAGCACCGGGTTCAGTAACTCCTTGCCCGTGCGAGCTTTGCCGGCAGCGAGCGTAAACATCACGAGTGCGGTGACGGCCGTCCAGCCAATGCCGAGAAGGCTGTGTTTGGGGTGATAGCGCGTCAACAACACCACGGTCGATTGCACGGCGATGTACAGCGAGAGCAGCATGAACGCGGCACCGATTCGTTTCAGCGCGCGCGTCTGGCGACTCTTGCTGGCATCGGTGAGCTCCCACAGCACGACGACGCTCGCGCCGATCTCGACCACGCTGTCGAGTCCGAAGCCAGCGAGAGCGACGGAACGTGCCGCGAGCGCGGCGTAGGCGAGTACGACGATACCGACGACGTTCCACCCCAACGTAAGTCGCTCGAGTAGCACGCCACGTTGCAGAAGGGCACTCGCTCTCGAATGGTCGTTAATTGGAAGTGGCATGACATGAGTCTCACACCACCGGCAGTCACATTGTTTTGACAGAGAAAATTGTGAGCACTTTGTGGACACAGCAGCGAAGTTGCCACGCGCTCTTTGTCATTCTGTGAGGACGATGAGAGTTAGCTCGCCGCTCGACGTAGTGAACTTCGTGAAGGTAAAATTAGTTTCTGGACGTCCGGACCAAGCATCCATTTGACTAGGCAATTCGCCAAAGAATGTAGAGAAGGCTGGTACTCGCATGAAGAGTTTTCTGAAGGGAGACGTACGTCTCCATAATGTTCGTTCAACGGCGGCCGCGTCGTTGACCTTTGCGCTCACTTCGGCGCTGGTCGTAAGTGGTTTCATCATCACTTCGTCGCCGGCCTCGGCGGCGGGAACTACGAGCAACGCCATTTCGGCGAGTGCCGCCCCGTCAGCCGGCAGCGCCCGGGGTTCGTACACACCGAGCGCGAGTGCCACGTCGAAGGACAAGGTAGCGATCACGCTCGACAAAACTTCGACAGGTTGCACGCTGTCGGTTGGCAAAGTGACGTTCACGGGTACGGGAACCTGTGTCGTGGACTTCAATGACGCCGGCAACGCGACGTACGCGGCCGCGGCGCAAGTCACTCAAAGTATCAAGGTCTACGCGGCCAACGTCATAACGCCCAGCAAGGCCCCGTCAGCCGGTAGTACCGGTGGCTCCTACGCGCCGGGCGCGGTCGCTACGTCAGGCGACAACGTGGTCAAGTCGCTCTCCACTTCGTCGACCGGGTGCTCCTTGGGGTCTGGGATAGTGACGTTCACAGGTCAGGGCACGTGTCGCGTGAACTTCTCTGACGCGGGCAACGGTGCGTTCGCTGCCGCCAGCACCGTCCAGCACGCCATCAAGGTCTACGCGGCGAACACCATTGATCCGAGCACGCCACCCGCGGCTGGGGTTATTCATGGCTCCTACGCGCCGAGCGCGACCGTCACGTCGGGTAACACTGTCGTGATCACGCTCGACGGTTCGTCGACGGGTTGTTCGATCTCGAAGGGTGTCGTGACCTTCACGGATAACGGCGTGTGTCGTATCAACTTCAATGACGTTGGCAACGGCGCGTTCGCCGCGGCCCACGAAGTGCAGCAAGACATCACGGTCGGCACGGGCAATCCTCGCGCGCAGGCCACGCTGTCGCTCACGAGTAAGAGGTTCCTTAACGGTCGCTCGATGAATTTGAAGTCGAGCGGAGGCTCCGGGTCTGGCGCGGTGAGTTACGCGGTGACGAGCTCGGGTACAGCGGGATGTTTCATTGCCGGGAGTGTGCTCAAGGCGAACCGAGCTGGTACGTGCACCGTGACGGTAACGAAGGCCGGTGACTCGTTGTACGACTCGGCGACGTCACTCGCCACGACCGTCACCGTCGTGCCCGTTCGTCCACGAGCGACCAGAATGACGTCCGCGGTGTGGACCGGCCAGACGGTGTCGACGCAGATCATCGGATCAGAGTTCTACGGCCTTCCGAGGGTGCTGAGCAGTGCGAGTGGAACCCGGGTCAGCGTGCTTCGTGACAACGGTCACGTGCTCACGATCCGTGTCCGAGTGAAGTCGCACACGACGCGCGGCGTCCACACGTTTACGCTCGTTTTCGCACACGGTCAGCGGACGTCGATTCGATACGTACAGCGCTAAGAACGAGCTTGGGGCAGTTGCCGTGAGTATTTACTCTCGTGGCAACTGCCTTCAGGCCATGGCGTGTCTTTTGTCGGAGGAACGCCATCCGTTCGAGAAATGCCGCGAAGAGAAAAGGCCGTCGTCCCTCTCGCTTGAATCATTTCTCCGCTATCCACTAGTGTGTATCAGGCAACGCGGGGTGGAGCAGTCTGGTAGCTCGTCGGGCTCATAACCCGAAGGTCGCAAGTTCAAATCTTGCCCCCGCCACCAATATCGAAGGCCCAGGCACAGCCTGGGCCTTCGTGCCGTTCAGAACTCATTTCAGCAATGATTGCGAGGTGGCAGGTCTATAAAACCTTGTGCATCTGCACGTGCTGCATACCCCAACAACCGCGACCGTTGCGCCGATCTAGACCTATCTGACCTGTCCACTTGCTCGAGGACTAGGTGTCAATTAGCCAGGTCCCCGCAGTGCCATCCCATAGTCGTCCTTGGTCATCGGTATCCAGAATCGGATCCGCAAAATCTTTGATCCAATCAAGCACTTCTCTGAAGTTATCAGGAATTCGTTCATTAAGTCCCTGTCTTCGCAGCCAAGCTGACCACTTGGCTTGGGCAATTGCCTCATATCCAACCAGGACAATCGAGAGTGGAGACAGAACAGCTCGACGACCTGCCGCAACCCTTTGAACAGAGCCTCGAAGCGTCGTTTCGTATAAGACATGCGACTTGGTCAACGAGTAGATGTCAAAATAATCGCGCCACCTCGTACTCGCAGTGCCACGTTGCACACCCGTGACAAGTTTTTCTGCGATCACCATTTCAATTGAGTAGCCGCGCACATGGAGAGTGCCACCAAGCAGG
>DASZHK010000021.1:0-11173 GCA_035937905.1 Acidimicrobiales bacterium | reverse complement strand
TGGGTCGCGATGTCAAAGACCGTCAATCGTTCGATCTCGTCACCGAAGAAGTCGAGTCGAAGCGGTTCGTCATTTTGCGCGGGCCAGACGTCGACGATCCCACCACGCACCGCGATCTCGGCGCGGTGTTCAACGAGGTGTTCGCGCCGGTAGCCCATGGCGACGAGTCCCGCCACGAACTCGTCGCGGTTGATCTCGCTGCCGCGGGTGAAGACGTAGGGCGGACGCAGCGGTTCGGGTGAGAGGACTTGCGCGATCGACCTCGCGGACGCCACGACGACGCGCGGCCCGCTTCCCTGTTGGATCTGCCAGCGCAGCAAGGCCCGCAGGGCCATGACCTGACTGTCGGGACTGACCCGTTCAAGGGGGTGCGTGTCCCAACCCGGCCACAAGGCGACGTCGCGCTCGCCGAGCCACGCGACGAGGGCGTCGCGCACGTGTTCGGCGTCGCTCGACGTCGCGGTGACGGCGACCGTGAAGGGAACCTCGAGCGAGAGCGCCGCGATCGCGAGCGGCGTCGCGTACGTCGAGGGAACGAACGAACCAGAGGAGACGGAGGCGCGAATCGTGGGACCGACGAGTTCGAGAACCCGCCGTAGCCCGCTCAGCTCACTCACGATCCGTTGACGCGTCGCTGGGCCTCGTCGAAGTCGTAATCCAAGAGGGTCTCGATGGCGTCGGCCGCGCGCGCGACGTCGGCCTGTGCCGCGTCACGGCTCTTTCCCGTTGGACGACGAAGGACGTAGTCGGCGCCCTGCTCCTTGCTCGGCGGCTTGCCAATACCGACGCGAAGTCGGGCGAAGTCTTGGGTCGAGAGCGTTTGTGCGATCGAGCGAAGTCCGTTGTGTCCCGCGAGCCCGCCCCCGAACTTCAGCTGCAGTCGACCGGGTTCGAGGTCGAGCTCGTCGTGCACCACCACCAGCTTCGTGAGGTCATCGATCGACGTGCGTCGCAGCAACGGTGGAAGCGCCGCTCCCGATTCGTTCATGAACGTCGTGGGCACGGCCAGGGTGACGGGTCCGCGCGGCGTAGTTATCGTGACACTCAGCGCGCGCTGGCGGCGTTCGAGCGTTAGTTTCGCGCCTCGACGTTGCGCCGCAAGACGGAGCGCGTCGCCGCCGACGTTGTGACGCGACCCTTCGTACTCGGAACCGGGATTGGCGAGGCCCACGATGAGCAACGTGCTCGCTTGGCCCCTTCGATCGTTCTCACGAGCGCGTCGCAGCGCCACGACTTACTCCGCAGGTGCTTCGTCGGCTGACGTGACGCCTTTGGCGGCACGTCCGGCGTGGGTCGCCACGACGGACACCGTCAAGTCGCCGGCGGCCTCGACGCCCGAAGGTAGCACGAGGTCGCCCACGCGGATAGCGGAGCCGACGGTGAGACCCGAGATGTCCACTTCGATGAAGTTGGGGATCTGGTCGGGTCGGGTGCGCACTTCGATGCTGAACATCTGCTGGTCGACTTCCCAGTCGGCGTGGCGAACTTCGACCGCGTCACCGATGAGGTGCAACGGCACTTCCGCAAGGACGGCCTGGTTGAGGTCGACGACCTGGAAGTCGATGTGCGCGACCGTGCCCTTCACCGGGTGGCGCTGGATCTCTCGAGCCATGACGGTGTAGGTGGTGCCGTCGGCGTCGAGCGTGATCACCGAGTTGAGACCCTGCTCGCCCGAGACGGCGGTGCGGAAGTCCTTGGCGTTGACCGAGACCGGCAAGGCCTCGACACCTTCGCCGTAGAGGACGCCCGGAATGGATCCCGCGTGACGCAGGCGGCGTGAGTTCGCCGAACCGTGGGCGCGACTCGTCGACGCGTGCAACGTGACCTGTGACATGAGTACTCCTCTTGAGAAATGGCTGGCGGCCCAGGGGCAACGCACAGGAAAGCAAGTCTAGCCTGAGTTGAACGGGCTCCCCCAAGGACCTCGAACACCAAAAAAGGGGAATCGCCGAGTGCGTTCCTCGTCCTAGAGCAGATTTTCGCCGCCGAAGATGTCCGACACGGACGCGTCGTCGAAGATGGCCGAGATGGCGTTGGCGATGATCGGCGCGATGGAGAGGATCTCCAGTTTTTCGAAGCGCTTGTCGGGGCCGAGCGGCAAGGTGTCGGTCACGACGACCCGGCTGATGGGAGCGTTGAAGAGTCGATCCACCGCGGGGGGTGAGAAGACCGCGTGGGTCGCCATGACCCAGATCTCGTTGGCCCCGTGGGCCTTCAAGAGATCGCACGCCGCCACGATGGTGCCCGCGGTGTCGATCATGTCGTCGATCAAGACGCAGTGACGTCCGTCGACGTCACCGACGATGTGGCGCGCGACCGCCACGTTGGCCACGCCGTGGGGACGGGTCTTGTGCACGAGCGCGAGGTCGCAGCCGAGGTGCTGGGCGTAGCGCTCGGCGACCTTCACACGACCAGCGTCGGGAGCGACCACGACGAGTTCGCGGGGATCGGCGTTGGCCTTCAGGTAGTCCTCGAGCACCGGCGCCGCGACCAAATGGTCGACGGGGATGTTGAAGAATCCTTGAATCTGACCCGAGTGGAAGTCCACGGACAAGACGCGGGTGGCCCCGGCAGTCTGGAGCATGTCGGCGACGAGTTTTGCGGTAATGGGCTCGCGACCCGCCGTTTTACGGTCCTGGCGCGCGTAGCCGTAGTTCGGGATCACGGCGGTAATGCTCTTCGCCGACGCCCGCTTGGCGGCGTCGATCATGATGAGCTGTTCCATCAAGGAGTCGTTGACTGGCGATCCGTGCGTTTGCACGATGAACACGTGCGCGCCGCGAATTGATTCGTCGAAGCGACAGTGGATCTCGCCGTCGGCGAACTCACGAAGATTCGCCTCGGTCAGATTGACGCCGAGCTTGTCGGCGACGTCAGCCGCGAGCGCTGGGTGGGAGCGACCCGTCACGATGACGAGACGACGCTTGGCGAGGGACTCCACCGCGCCAGCGTACAGGTGAACGGAGGGGGCTAGTGAGAACGATGCGTAAACGGCGCGACGATCTCGCCCGTCGCGACGTCGGTGCCGGGACCGAGGACGACGAACGAAGCGACGCGCGCGTCCGCGCCCACGCGGGCCCGCGACGCGTCGATCGCACCGACGTAAGCGTTTTCGCCCACCTCGACGTCGGTCAACATGGCGTTGGGTCCGATTTGGGCGCCATGTGCGATAACGCAGCGACCCTTCAGGATTGTTCCCGGCAAGAGTGAGACCTCCGCGGCGAGTTCGACGTCGGCGTCGACGTACGTCGTGTCGGGATCCCACATCGTGACGCCTCGCGCCAACCACTGGTCGTTGATCCGCCGACGCAGTACAGCTTCGGCTCGCGCCAACTGCAGTCGGTCGTTCACGCCCGACGCTTCAGTTGGATCCTCGAGCATCAATGACACGGTGAGATGTCCCGAGTCGTGCAGCACCGAAACTAAGTCGGTGAGGTAGTACTCGTGTTGGACGTTGCGCCGTCCGACCCTTCGAAGTGCCGGACCGAGCAGGCTCTGGCGCACCACCATGATCGACGTGTTGACGTCGCTGACGGCCCGCTCGTCAACGGTGGCGTCACGTTCTTCGACGATCCGTTCGAGGGTGCCGTCCTTCGCGTGGATCAATCGGCCGTAGCCCGTCGGGTCGTCGACACGCGCTCCTAAGACCGTCAACGCGGCGTTGCGCTCACGATGGACCACCAGCAAGTGGGCGACGGTGGATCGCCGAAGGAGCGGGGTGTCGCCCGGCAGGATCAACACGTCGCCGTCACTGTCGCCGATAGCGTCGGCGACCGTCGAGAGCGCTACGCGCACCGCGTGCCCGGTACCCAACTGCTCGTCCTGTTCGACGAAGGTGAGCGGCACGTCACGTCGCGCGACCTCACTGAGTTCCTTCTGGACCCACGTCGCGTGGTGACCAACGACGACGACGGTCGCGCGCACGTTCTCTTGGGTCGCGGCGTCGAGCACGTAGCGCACCATGGCCCGTCCACAGAGTTGATGCAGCGGCTTCGGTCGTGACGAGCGCATCCGCGTCCCCTCGCCAGCGGCGAGAACGACGACACACGTAGGGCGACTCACTCTTTCATCTCTAGCAGGAGTCTCCTACGATGACGGACGTGCCGATGTTTTCTTACGATGAATTTTCCCTGTTCCACGAGAACGCGAGTGAGTGGGGCCTTCAACTCGACCACCCACACGTTCAACGTCTCTTCGTCGCCGTCGACGGACTTCGCCAGCTCAGTGGACTGCGTTGGGGTGATGATGATCCCGAATTGATCTTGGTGCACGGTGGCGCGCAGAACGCCCACACCTTCGACACGGTGGCGATCGCCCTCGACCGACCCCTTCTCGCCCTCGATCTGCCCGGTCACGGACACTCCGACGCGTCGCCCTATCGCGCGTCGGCGATCGCCAGCCACGCACTCGACCTCGAGCGCGCCATCGAGCGACTCACGAACGTCGCGCTCCCGCTCGTGGGTATGTCTCTCGGTGGCCTCTGTTCCATCCTCGTCGCCGCTGATCGACCCGACCTCGTTCGCTCGTTGGTCCTCATCGACATCACGCCAGGGGTGAACGCTGTCAAGGCCCGTCACATCACCGATTTCGTGAATGGTCCCAAGACCTTTGACAACTTCGACGATCTCCTCGCGCGCACCATCGAACACAATCCGACGAGGTCGGTCGCATCACTTCGACGAGGCATCCTGCACAACGCGCTCCAGCGCGAGGACGGCACGTGGGTGTGGCGTCATCAACAACACCGCGTCTCCGAGCTCGAGGGGCCTGAAACCGGTGACCTCTGGGAGAAGCTCGGGTCGCTGACGATGCCCGTCGCCCTCGTTCGGGGAATGGCGCGCGGCTCGGTCGTCAACGACGAGGACGAGGCGGAACTTCTCCGTCGAGTGCCCGACGCCACTGTCGTTCACGTCGAGAACGCCGGCCACTCGATCCAAGGCGATCAGCCCGTCGAACTCGCCCACATCATTGAGCGCGTCAGTTTCTAACCATCTTGGCTGGCGGGGGAGGGCTCGAACCTCCAACCTACGGATTCAAAGTCCGTCGTTCTGCCAATTGAACTACCCGCCACTGCCGATACTGTGGCAATCTTCAGAGATTCTTAGAGTATGTCTGAGGATGCTTAATACCAATCAGCAACACTAGAGCCTGTAAACCAACCTAAGAAAGTCGCGCCGTGACTACCGCTCCTACGCCCAACTCCTACGTCGCCATCGTGGACGACGATTCAGCCATCCGCTCGGCCCTCGGTCGAGCACTGCGCATGGAGAACTACGACGTCGAACTCTTCGAAGACGGCGCGAGCGCGCTCAAATCCATTCAACTTCGCGCGCCCGACGCCATCGTGCTCGACCTGCAACTGCCCGACATCGACGGGCTCGAAATCTGTCGGCGTATTCGACGATCGGGCGACACGACGCCCATCTTGATGTTGACCGCCCGCAACGCCGTCAACGACCGCGTCGAAGGACTCGACGTCGGAGCTGACGACTATCTGGTGAAGCCCTTCGACCTCGCGGAGTTGCTGGCGCGCCTTCGTGCGCTGCTCCGTCGCCACAACGTCGCCGACATCGATGGCACGGTGCTTCGATTCGAGGACTTGACGCTCAATCCCCAGACCCGCGAGGTGCATCGCGGCGCCCGTCTCGTCGAACTGACCAAGATCGAGTTCGACCTCCTCGAACTGTTCTTGCACCACCCCCGTCAAGTACTCACCCGCGACCAGATCCTCGACCTGGTCTGGGGCTATAACTTCGACTCCGGCACGAACTCGTTGGCGGTCTACATTGGCTACCTCCGACGCAAGCTCGAAGAGGACAACAAGGCGCGACTCATCCAAACGGTGCGCGGAGTGGGTTACGCGCTTCGAACGTCGTGACGTTTCGCCTACGCGTCATCACCGCGACGGTGGCCGCCGCCGCGATCGCGGTCATCCTCGCGAGCTTCGCGTCGTTTCTCGTCGCGCGGAGCGCGATTCTGCACTCCGTCGACGTCTCCTTGGAGCAGGCCTCCCAGCAGACACACAGCGTGGGTGACGAAAATCGCGTCATCTATGGTTCGTACTCCGAAATCGTGCTGCCGACCGGTTCGACGTTGTCGTCGTCGAACGTGCCCATCGACGCGACCATCAAGGCCGTCGCGAAGGGCAAATCGCCGCAAGTCATTCGTACGATCACCATCCAAGACCAGAGTTACCGCGAGCTCATCGAGCCACTGCCGAAGAACTCCCTCGTCAACTGTCCGACGGGCGTCTGCCAGATTGCGACGACGTCCGCGCAGCTGTACATCGTCAACATCACGGGCCAGATCACGGAACTCACGCGACTCGTGACCACCCTGATGCTCGTCGCGGCCGGCGGACTCTTGTTGGCCCTCGCCCTCGGGCTCTTCCTCGCGCGCCAAGCCCTGCACCCGCTCGAGAAAGTGACGAACGAGATCGAGACGGTCGCCATGACCAACGACTTGCAGTACCGACTCGCCGAGGGTGACGCCGACGAACTGGGTCGGCTCCGTCGAGTCTTCAACCGACTGCTTCGATCGGTGGAGAGTAGCCAGACACTCCAACGCCAACTCGTCTTGGACGCGAGCCACGAATTGAGAACGCCGTTGACGTCACTGCGCACCAACGCCCAGGTTCTCTCGCGCGCGCCCGAACTGCACCCCGACGAACTGCGTCAGATCACCGACGACATGGTGACCCAGGTCGACGAGTTGGCCGCGCTCGTGACGGACCTCGGAGAGCTCGCCCGGGGCGAGAAGTCCGAGGGCGACCTCGAGAGGCTGCGACTCGACGACTGCGTCGACGAGTGCGTGGAAACGGCTCGCACGTACGCGCGCATCCGCGACATCACGATGGACGTCGAGATGGAGACGTCCTTCGTGCAAGCTCGCCACGATCGATTGAATCGCGCCATATCGAATCTTCTGACCAACGCCGTCAAGTTCACGCCCACCGGTGGGCGCATTCTGGTGCGTTCCTCGCACGGCACCATCACGGTCTCCGACAGCGGTCCGGGCATCGGTGACGAAGACCGCCAGTTCGTCTTCGACCGTTTCTGGCGAGCGCCATCCGCTCGCGCGCTTCCCGGATCGGGATTGGGCCTTTCCATCGTCGCCCAAGTCGTCGAGGAGATTGGCGGCACCGTCGCGGTCGACCGTGATCCCACGCTCGGAGGCGCTCGATTCACCATCACCCTGCCTGAAGCCGAGGAGATCTAGCCAGCGGCGAATTTTGTCAATCTTCTTATAGCAACGCTGTCACGACTTAAGATTCACCCACAAGACTGGGACTTAAGGAAACCTTATGACCCCCACTCCCCGCACACCACAGCAACGCGACCGCCGCTTCGCGCGCGTACGCCGACTCACCCAAGCGGTACTCGTGGGTTCGGGCGTCATCTCGGGTGTCGCCGTGATGTACTTCGCCGGTGCGGCGAAACCCGTCACCACGACGCCCGCGACCGTTCCCTCCACCACGACCAGCACGTCGACGAACGCCGACGACGGTTCGACGTCATCCGATGACAACGCAACGACCACCACACCCTCGACGACGACCACCACTTCCGGTGGCACCTCCACGCCGACGACGAAGCCCGTGACGGCGACAACCACTCCGACGACGGTTCCGACGACAGTGCCGGTCACGACGACCACGGTGTGCACCACGACGCCGTCCGGTCAAGTGACCTGCAACTAGTTGCGCCATGGACTTCCAGATCTGGGGGTTGAGTGGAACGCTCGTCACTGAACACGAGCGCCAGTTAAACTTCGCCGAGGAGCGACTATGGCACTGGCTCAACGAGTTTGATGGTACGTGCAACCGATTTCGAGACGACTCCGAGATCTCGCGAGTGAACGCTCACGCTGGTGAGACCGTGGCGATCAGTGCCACGCTGGAACTCGCCTTCGCCGCCGCACTGCTCGCACGTGAAGCCACCGACGGACTGTGTGATCCCAGCGTGTTGCCTGCGCTGCTCGCCCTCGGCTACGCCGTTGACTACGACGAACTGAAGCGTCGCGACGACACCCCTCTCGCCACGCCGGTCAAAGGCATGGGCGCGGAAGCCTTCACACTCGATCGAAGCAACCACACGGTCACGCTCGCGCCGCAATGCCAACTCGACCTCGGCGCGAGCGCGAAGGCGCTCGCCGCGGACCTGATCGCCAACGACGTCGCGTCGACGGGCGGCGTGGTCGTTGAAATCGGCGGCGACGTGGCCGTTCGCGGTCGAGGACCCCAGGGTCTCTGGGCCATTGGACTCAGCGATTCACTAGAACTCAACGGCAAGGAACCCCGCGTCGCCATCAACGACGGTGGCATCGCGACCTCGTCGACGACGACGCGTACGTGGCGCGCTGGTGGCGAGCTCGTCAATCACATCATCGATCCACGAACCGGAAGTTTCGCGGTCGGCCCGTACTCGACGGCGACGGTATCGGCAAGTAGTTGCGTGCTCGCCAACGCCTTCGCGACGGCGTCGCTGCTCTGGGGTGAGGACGCCGCCTACCACGTCGCCCAGGCCGGTTGGTCGGCTCGCTTCGTGCGCCACGACGGCGACCTCGAGTACGTCGGCGGTTGGCCCGTCGACGAGGTGCTCGCGTGATCGCGCTCACGACGCCCTACCTCTGGTACACGACGAGAGCCACCGGCATGGTGACGCTCATCCTCTTCACGCTCGTCGTCACGCTCGGCACCTTCGTCGCGAATCGAGTCGGAGGCACGGTCGTTGGTCGCTTCGAGGTGAACGAGCTCCACCGCTCGGTCTCCATCGTGGCCGTCATCTTCCTCGTGTTCCACATCACGACGACCGTGATCGACTCCTACGTACCCACGGGGTGGATATCGATCCTCGTGCCGATGACGTCCGCGTACCGGCGCGTCGGCGTCGCCTTGGGCGCCGTCGCCTTCGACCTCATCCTCGCCGTGTGGATCTCGAGCCTCTTGAAGGTTCGCGTGAAGAACGAGACGTGGCGCTTCATTCACTGGTTCAGTTGGCTGGCCTTCGCGAGCGCCGTCCTGCACGCGTACCTGACCGGCACGGACGCGAAGAGCGGCGCTGGTCTCGCCGTCGTGGCGGCCTGCGCCACGTGCGTCGCCGCCGCCGCGCTCTGGCGCTACGTGAAGCGCCCCACCCGCGCCGCCGGTCGTACCGCGCTCTCCCCGCTGGCGGCGAGCAAGGGTCCTGGCCCTGGTGTGCCGCGACCAGTGTCCTCCAAGGCCTCGTCCTCGTTCTCTCGCGGGGAATCTGGCGTGGTGACACCGTCGAACACCCGCGCGAAGCCCGAGTCGTTCCCTCGTAGTCCTTCACCGCGATCGAAGAGACGCCGATGATGCTCGCGCAAGAACTCCCCCGTCTCCTCAACGGGACGCCGGGAACGCCTCTGACGCTCGGACAGCACGAAGCGACGTTCGCCACGTCGTTCAAGGTGGCGTCACTCCTCGACGAGCTCGAGGCCTCGGGCCTCACCGGCCGCGGTGGGGCAGCCTTTCCGACGGCGCGAAAGGCCCGGCTCCTCCGTGACCAGCGCGGTCATAACAAAGTCGTGGTCGTGAACGCCATGGAAGGCGAACCGGTCTCCTACAAGGACTCGACGCTGCTCAGCACCAACCCGCACCTCGTGCTCGACGGCGCGGCGATCCTCGCGTCGATCATTGGGGCGAAAGACGTCATCGTCTGCGTCTCGCGCGACAACCCGAACGCCGTGGGCAACGTGCAGCGCGCGCTCGACGAACGCGCGCGCGCTGGCGCTCGTGGTCCGACGTTCAAACTTGAGACCGCGCCGTGGCGCTACGTCGCCGGCGAGGAATCGGCCCTCGTGCACTGGCTGAACGACAACGAATCGCTCCCCCAGTACCGTCCCCAACGACCTTCGATCCTCAAGATCCGCCATCACGCGGTACTCCTCGACAACGTCGAGACCTGCGCGCACGTCGGCCTGATCGGCCGCTTCGGCGCCGCCTGGTTTCGCACGCTCGGCACCACCGTGAGCACGGGTTCGATGCTCGTGACCGTCACGGGCGCCGTCGACCGTCCGAAGGTACTCGAGGTCGTCGCCGGCATGACGCTTCGAACGGTGCTCGACTACGCCAAGGCGGACCCCGATCCCCAAGCGTTGCTCCTCGGAGGGTACGGGGGCGCCTGGCTCGACGGCGCGCACCTCGACGCGCCCTACGACAACGAATCGCTCGCCCAATGGGGTGCGACGGTGGGCGCCGGCATCGTCGTCGCGCTCGGACGTGACGGTTGCGGCGTTCTCGAGACCCAACGCGTCGTCCAGTGGATGGCCAACGAGAGCGCCCGTCAGTGCGGACCGTGCGCCTTCGGACTTCCCGCCCTCAGTGAGGACCTGGCCGACGTGGTCACAGGGACGCGCAACGCTGCACTGGCGCTGGATCGGCTCGAACATCGATGCGGGGTTATCGAGGGCCGTGGCGCCTGTCGTCACCCCGACGGGGTCGTGCGGCTGGTCCGATCCGCCCTACGCGTCTTCGCCGCCGACTTCCAGGGCCACGCCAGTGGCGCGCCGTGTCAGGCGTCACGTTCTGGGAAGTTCTTCGTCGCAGTGCCTCGACTCGAAAAGGAAAGTGAACTCGTATGGGAGTGAGACGGCGCGCGGGCGCGTTCTACCTACGAGTGAACCCGATCCTCTGTGACGGCTTCGGGCACTGTCACGAACTTGCGCCCGAGCTCGTGAACATGGACGAGTGGGGTTACCCCGTCATCAGGCGAGAACCCACGCCCTTGAGCGACCTCGCGACCCTCGCGTCGGCGCGTTTCGCCGTGCGCGGCTGTCCGCGTCAGGCGCTGCGCATCGAGCGCGTCAGCGAGAGCTAGAAGCGTCGATCAGTTCGATCCGGTTGCCCACGGGGTCGTCGACGTAACCGTGGCGCCGGCCCGGGATCGTCTCGTCGAATCGAACGTCGACGCCCGCGTTGGTCAACGTGGCGACGAGTTCATCGAAATTGTCGACGCTGAGCGCCGGATGTGCTTTTTTGGCTGGCTGGAACGCCTCTTCGACCCCGAGGTGCAGCGCTACTGCGTCACGTTGGTACCAACGTCCCCCGCGCGCGGCCTGGATCGGTGGCTTTTCGACCTCATGAAAACCCAACAAGGTCACGTAGAACTCGTCGCAGCGACCTTCTTCACCGGGGGGAATGGCGAGCTGCACG
>DASZHK010000020.1:0-20890 GCA_035937905.1 Acidimicrobiales bacterium | reverse complement strand
CTCGAGGTGCCTCGAGGTCAAGTTGCGCGCGCTCGGCGATGAGGATCTGGAGTCAATTCTCGTCGGCGAGGGAGCTGAACCGGGAGCTGCACGCGCCGCTGCCGCGGCGGCCAACGGCAATCTGCGTCGCGCGCGCGTGTTGGTACGCGACGAGGACCTCTCGTCACGCGTCGCGCAGTGGCGAAGTGTCCCCGAGCGCTTGACCGGCACGCCAGCGGTGTCGGCACTCGTCGCCCAGAGCATCGCGGCGTCGCTTGACGAGGCCATCACGCCGTTGCAACAGGTCCAAGAAGAAGAGATGGCGCGTCGGGCGAGTGACGCTCGCGAAATGGGTCTTCGCGCGGTGACGAATCGCAAGGACGTCGAGGCGCAGTTCAAGCGAGAGCAGCGCCGCTTCCGACTCGACGAGCTGCGCTTTGGTTTCAGTGCGTTGACCGGCGTCTACCGTGATCGGCTCATGGAGAACCTCGAGGCCAGCGCCGAAGGCGACGCCCGCAGTGCCTACCGCGTGGGCGCGTCACTTCGCGCGATTGACGCCGTCGCCGAGGCCAATCGCCGTCTCTCGACGAATATCGACGAGTCCCTCTTGCTCCATGATCTCATGTTCTCGTTAATGGAGTTTTGAGCGCGACTCGAGGATCGCCGCCTGCGTGGACTATTGTTTCTCTCTGCGCCTGGGTAGCTCAGTCGGTAGAGCAACGCATTCGTAATGCGTAGGTCAGGAGTTCGAATCTCCTCCCAGGCTCCACGTTGGCGCGCATTGTGGCGTCGATTCACCTGGGTAACGGTGTCAGCGCTCGACGGCGCCGAGACGCCTCCGTTTTCTCACTTCGTCACGAACGCGACACGAAAATCTTGGGCGTCGTGACCGAAAAAGATGTTTTTGTAGCCCATCCGTCACGCGCTCGTCGATTGTTGCGTCGACGCCGTCACTAAGCAACGTAGGCGACAACAACGTCGCGCGCAAGAAGTCTCTGTTACTCACCAGTCGGAAGGTAAATCTTCGAAGGCTGGTAGTTTGACGTTCATTGATATCGCACAGGGAGCATTTCGTTGGTATCTGCCGAATTGCCGCGCACAATGAGTGGAGTTTTTTCTGCGAACGATGACTTCGCCGAGAAAGCGCGCCACGAAAACTTTCCGGTGGCGTCTCGCTTCTTGCCCCGTGACGTCCGATCGAACCTCATGGCGATCTACGCGTTCGCACGCCTCACCGACGACGTGGGTGACGAGGCGAAGGGCGATCGACTGACACTCCTCGACGAGCTCGACGAACAGCTCGATCTCGCGGCCCAGGGTGCCGCCACCGACCCAACGTTCCAGCGACTCTCCCCAGTGATTCGCGACCTGGGCCTCAGTCTCGATCCCTTCCAGCGTCTCATCGAGGCGAATCGCATGGATCAGCGAGTAAGCCGCTACCAAACGTTCGATGACTTGGTCGAGTACTGCATGCTGTCGGCGGCGCCGGTGGGCGAGATGGTGCTGGGTGTCTTCGGTCTCTCCACTCCTGAACGAAGAGAGCTCTCGGACAAGGTCTGTATCGCGCTGCAACTGGTGGAGCACCTTCAAGACGTGCAAGAGGACGCGCGGCGCGGGCGGGTCTACCTACCACTCGAGGACATGGAGCGGTTCGGTTGCGTGGACGACGATCTGTTGAAACCACACTCGACACCCGCGGTGCGCCGACTCGTCGTCTTTGAGGTCGGCCGCGCGCGCGAACTTCTCGCGGCTGGCGTGCCGCTCGCAGCGACGCTTCCACTTCGTCCGCGCGTCGCCGTCGCGGGCTTCACGGCGGGTGGCGTGGCCGCGCTCGACTCGATCAAACGGGCCAAGCACGACGTGCTTGGGGTTCGCTGTCGTCCGAGCAAGTCGGGCATCGCCCAACACATGGCGCGTTATTTCGTTGCGGCCAGTCTCAAGAGGGTCAGGGCATGAGTACCGAAGAGGCGTACGCCTACTGCGAAGGGATCACGAAGCGTGAGGCGAAGAACTTCGCGTACGGGATCAGGCTGTTGCGCAAGCCCGAGCGCCAGGCGCTCTCCGCGGTGTACGCGCTGGCCCGACGGATCGACGATATCGGTGACGGCGACGGTACGCCGGAGGAGAAACTCGTTGGCCTGAAGCGCGTTCGCCATGACATCGAGTCCATCGATCCCCAGACGGACGACCTCGTACTCGTGGCCGTCGCCGACGCGGCGCAAAAGTACCAGCTCCCGATGGGTTGTTTCGGTGAGATCATCGACGGCTGTGAGATGGACGTGAACGGGACGTCCTACGAGACCATCGACGATCTCGTGGGCTACTGCCGCAACGTCGCCGGCTCCGTGGGTCGACTGTCCCTCGCCATCTTCGGAACGGACCGTCCCGACGAAGCCGTACCGCTCGCTGACACGCTGGGCGTGGCGCTGCAACTCACGAACATCCTGCGCGACGTCCTCGAGGACAAGTCGTTCGGTCGCGTGTACTTGCCGAGTGAGGACGCGCTGTCGGTCAACTGCGCGCCTGATCTCAACGGACCGCCCAGTGACGTCGCGCGCCTCGTCGCTCTCGAGTGCGTCCGTGCGCGCGAATGGTTCAGTGAAGGTCTGGCGCTCTTGCCCTTGCTCGACGCGCGAAGTCGCGCGTGCGTGGGCGCGATGTCGGGAATCTATCGACGCCTCTTGGTGCGGATCGAACGTGAACCCATCGCCGTGACGCAGCGGCGCGTGTCGTTACCCACCTGGGAGAAAGTGGTGGTGGCCGTGAACAGCATCGCTCGAGCGCGCGGATGAAGCCGGTGCGAATCGGGATCGTCGGCGGAGGTCTCGCGGGTATCGCCGCGGCCCTCTGTGCCGTTGACGCGGGAGCGGACGTGACACTCGTCGAGCGTCGGCCGACGCTGGGTGGCCTTACGTCCTCGATTCAGCACAACGGTCTGTCGTTCGACAATGGTCAGCACGTGTTCTTACGCTGTTGCACGGCGTACCGCTCGTTCCTCGAACGAATCGGCGCCACCGACGAGGTGTTCCTGCAGCGTCGCCTGGAGGTTCCCGTCCTCTCGCCCAACGGCGTACGCGCGACCATCTCGCGTAACGCACTGCCCGCGCCGCTCCATCTGGCCGCGTCGCTCGCGACCTACCGACACCTTTCGTGGCCGGAGCGTCTCGGTCTCGTGCGCGCCGCGTTCGCGCTTCGCCGCCTCGATCCGGCGGACGGTTCACTCGACGAGGTCTCCTTCGCTGACTGGTTGGTGCGTCACGGACAATCCGCGCGCGCGATCGACCGACTCTGGAATCTCATCGCGTTGCCGACGCTCAACGTCTCGGCGCAGGACGCCTCCCTCGCGTTAGCGGTGAAGGTCTTTCGCGTCAGTCTCCTCGACCGATCCGACGGGGCCGACATGGGTTGGTCGAAGGTGCCGCTCGCGACGCTGCACGGGTCGAACGCGCTTCGCGCCTTGGACGCGTCGAGTGTCGACACGCAACTGAACGCCACCGCGACGTCGGTAGAGCGAACCTCGACGGGTTCGTTCCTCATCGGCGGAATCACCAAGCCCGCGACCGTCGACGCCGTCATCGTCGCGACGTCGCCACGCGCGTTGGAGACGTTCGGCGTTCCTTACGGGGCGAGCATCGCCGAGGACCTCGGAGAGTCGCCCATCGTCAACGTTCACTTGGTGCTGGATCGACGCGTTACCGATCTCGCGGTAGCCGCCGCCATCGACTCACCGATCGAGTACCTCTTCGATCGAACGCAGTCGAGTGGTGTCACCTCCGGACAGTGCCTGACCATCTCGTTGTCGGCCGCCGATCGCTATTTGGGCGTGGGTTCTCCAGAACTGGTGGCCACGTTCCTCGAGGCTCTACGCGAACTGATCCCGGCGGCGCGTGAGGCGCAACTCGTCGACTCGTTCGTGACTCGCGAGCGCGCGGCAACGTTTCGCGCGTCGCCCGGCGTCGGCGCGTCACGTCCCGCTATGACGACCGAAGTGCCGGGTCTATTCCTCGCCGGTGCGTGGTGCGATACGGGTTGGCCCGCCACGATGGAGAGCGCGGTTCTCAGCGGCAACCAGGCCGCGAGCGAGGCGTTGGCGTACCTGTCAGACTCGCCACTCAACGAAGTTCTTAGTCAAGAGAGGATCGGGACGTGACCCTGACCAACTCGCGGTCACGCCAGGACGGTGACCCGATCGCCACGGAGGTATTGGCGCACGCTCGGACCCTGGTCCAGCCAGCACTCAACGCCGCGGCGTCCAGGCTGGCGCCGGAACTTCGCGCCGCGTTGGAGCACCATCTCGCCGGCGGGGGCAAGTACGTGCGAGCCGGTCTCGCGCTGCTGTCCGCGGGCGCGGCGGGAGGCGACGAGCAGGTGGGCGTCGTCGGGGCCGTCGCGATGGAACTCATTCACAACTACTCACTTATCCACGACGACATCATCGACGGCGACGTGGAGCGACGACACCGCAGGACACTCTGGGCGGAGTTCGGCGTGGGACCGGCGATCATCGCGGGTGACGCCCTGTCGATCCTGGCCTTCCAACTACTCCTCGAGGATCCGACCAACGCCCGGGTACGCGCGGCGGTTCTCTTGAGTGAAGCGACCCAAGCGATGATCACTGGTCAGGCGGAGGACATGGCCTCGGAACTTCGTCCGTCGTTGACCGTCGACGAGTGTCTGAAGATGGAGGCCGGGAAGACGGGCGCGCTGCTGTCGTGCTCGGCGTCGATCGGGGCCGTGCTCGCGGAAGCGCCGTCAGCAATCGTTGACGCGTTGGCCGACTACGGACGCCATCTTGGGGTTGCGTTCCAAGCGGTCGACGACGTCCTTGGTATTTGGGGTGAGTCGAGCGTCACCGGTAAGCCGGTCGGCAGCGACCTTCGCCAACACAAGAAGAGCCTGCCGATCTCGATCGCCGGGGAGAGGGGCGTCGACGTGTACGGATCGCTCGCGTCCCCACTCGGTCAGGACCTGTCCGAGAAGGAGATCAGCGTCGCCCTCGCGATGCTCGAAGGGTGCGGCGCTCGACAAGAGACCATGGACATCGGCGCGACGCATCTACGCCTCGCGCTCGAGGCGCTGGATCGTGCTCCTTTGGCGTCGGGCCCCCAACGCGAACTCGCGGTGATAGCGCGCTACGTGATCGAGCGGGACCAATGAGCGACCTCAACCAGCGAGAGTCCTTCGAGGCGTCATCCGAAGACGAACTACCGACGCCACCGCCGACGCCGCCGGTCGACGTCCACGAGACGCTGCGACGCGCCGCCGACCACCTGATCTCGCTGCAGGATCCGAACGGGTGGTGGAAGGGCGAACTGGAGACCAACGTCTCTATCGACGCGGAGGACCTGTTGCTGCGAGAGTTCCTCGGCGTTCGCACCGAAGCCCAGACCGAAGCGACCGCTCGTTGGATCCGTTCGCGTCAGCGCGACGACGGGACGTGGGCGAACTATCACGGTGGGCCGGCGGACTTGTCGACCACCATCGAGGCCTACGTCGCGCTGCGACTGGCCGGTGACGCTCCCGAGGACGAACACCTGTGTCGCGCGGCGAGCTTCATCCGAGCGTCGGGCGGCATCGAGAACAGTCGTGTCTTCACCAGGATCTGGCTCGCGCTCTTCGGACTGTGGCCGTGGACGCAGATCCCGGTCCTGCCGCCCGAGTTGATGTTCTTGCCCCGGTTCGCTCCACTCAACATCTACGACTTCGCGTGCTGGGCCCGCCAGACCGTCGTGGCGTTGACGGTCGTGAGCGCGCACCGGCCGGTGCAGTCCCTGGGGTTCGACACGGATGAGCTTCGAAGTGGTGGCGTCGCAGAAAGTCGTGACTCCCTACGTCGTTGGTCGGGCCGTTTTCAGGCGCTCGATCGCATCCTGCATCAGTACGAACGACACCCGATTCGCCCGTTGCGAAAGGTCGCGCTGCGCCAGTCGGAACGTTGGATACTCAAGCGTCAAGAGGCCGACGGTTCGTGGGGCGGCATCCAGCCGCCGTGGGTCTACTCGCTCATCGCACTGAAACTCCAGGGCTACGACATCGATCACCCCGTCATGCGCGCGGGCCTCAACGGTCTCGACGGCTTCACCATCGAGGACGAGGCGGGGCGACGCATCGAAGCGTGCCAGTCGCCCGTGTGGGATACGGCGCTCGCGGTGAGCGCACTCGCCGACGCCGGGCTCAAGCCCGACGAGCCCACGCTGATGAAAGCGGCGCGCTACTTGCTCGGTGAAGAGATCACCTCGCGAGGGGACTGGTCCATCCGACGTCCGAAACTGGAGCCGAGTGGCTGGGCCTTCGAGTTCGAGAACGACACCTACCCCGACGTGGACGACACGGCCGAAGTGGTGCTCGCGCTTGGTCGAACCTCTGAGCCCGATCTCGGCGCAACTGAGCGCGCCGTAGCGTGGATCGAAGGGATGCAGTGTGACGACGGTGGGTGGGCCGCGTTCGACGTCGACAACGTGCAGGCCCTGATGCGTGAGCTCCCGTTCAGCGACTTCGGAGAGTTGATCGATCCCTCGAGCGCCGACGTCACCGCCCACGTGCTCGAGATGCTCGCGGCCGTCGAACCCTCGAGCGGGGTCGTGGCGCGCGGCGTCGAGTGGCTCTTGGCCGCCCAGGAGGAGGACGGTTCGTGGTTCGGTCGTTGGGGCGCCAACTACATCTACGGCACGGGCGCCGTCCTACCAGGTCTCGCCGCCGCGGGCCTCGCGCTCGATCATCCGGCGATGCGACGCGCCGTCACGTGGCTCGAGGAGCATCAGAATCTCGACGGGGGATGGGGCGAGGACCTTCGCTCGTATCGCGACGTTTCGTACCGAGGGCGTGGTCCTTCGACCGCGTCGCAGACGAGTTGGGCGTTACTCGGTCTGTTGGCCGCGGGTGAGCGCACGACGGCGCTCGAACGCGGTGTGGAGTATTTGATCGAGACACAAGACGACGACGGCTCGTGGGATGAGCCGTGGTTCACGGGCACGGGGTTCCCTGGTGACTTCTACATCAACTACCATCTGTATCGTCTGGTCTTCCCGGTCATGGCACTGGGGCGCTACGTGAGCGTTAGGAGTCCCTTTGGCTGATCTGAGTGTCCTCACCCCCCTGCGAATAGAGTCGTTCGCCTTCGGTGGGGCCGACGTCGTCATTGGGGCAGGGGAGAACCGCGCTCGGCGCGCCGGTGTCGAACTGGCCGCCAAATTGGACGAGTTGACAGCCGTCGCGCTCGTCGGCGTGGCCGGTGGTTTAGCCCCCGAACTGGTGCCCGGAGACCTGGTCATAGCCAGTGAACTGCGCAATACCGAGTCGACGACCTCGATCAACCTTCCCGCCGCTTCCCTTCTCGCCGCGGAGTTTCGCCGCGACCATCTTCCGGTGCACACCGGACCGCTCGTCACCTCACCGCGTTACGTCTCGAGTGGCGAGCGTGTCGGTCTCGCCGCCTCGGGGGCGTTGGCCGTCGACATGGAGTCGGCGTGGGTGATGGACTACCTGCCGAAGAATCCCCTCGTCGTCGTGCGATCTATCTCCGATACCAGCACGCGTGGCCCCATGCGCGGCGGCATCCGGGCGCTCGGGTCACTGTCGTCGGTGCGCGGACCGCTCCGACGTTGGGCACGCGCGTGCGGTCGCCACGAGATCATCTTGGCGTCGCCGCGGTCGTTCTGCGCGGGCGTGGAACGCGCCATCGAAACGGTGGAGCGCGCGATCGAAGTGTTCGGTGCGCCCGTGTTCGTTCGTCGCCAGATCGTCCACAACCGTCACGTCGTCGAGGGACTCGAGCGCAAGGGCGCGATCTTCGTCCAGGAGATTGACGAGGTACCCTCGGGCGCGATCGTCGTCCTCGCGGCGCACGGCGTGTCACCCGAAGTTCGCCTCCAGTGCGCCCAGCGAAGTGACCTCACCGTGATCGACGCGACGTGTCCCCTGGTCGCGAAGGTTCACAGCGAAGCGCGCCGCTACGCCGCGCAGGACTACAGCGTCGTGCTGATCGGTCACGCCGAGCACGAAGAGGTAATCGGCACCTTGGGAGAGGCCCCGGAGCGCATCCAAGTGGTGACCGACGTCGACGACGTGGGTCGACTCGACCTCGAGCCTGGGCGACCGGTGGCCTTCCTGACCCAGACGACGCTCGCGGTCGACGAAACGGCCGTCATCGTCGACGCGTTGCGACTGCGGTTCCCTCAGATCGCGAGCCCGGCGACGAGCGACATCTGTTACGCCACGCAGAACCGACAGGACGCGGTTCGCTCCATCGCCCACCGGTGCGACCTGATGCTCGTCGTCGGTTCGTCCAACTCTTCGAACACCGCACGCCTCGTCGAAGTGGCGCAGCGAGAGGGATGTCGTACGGAATTGATCGAAGACGCGTCACAGTTGCAGTTGAGTTGGCTGATGGACGCGAGGGCCATTGGCCTCACGGCTGGGGCGTCGGTGTCGGACGCCCTCGTCCAAGACGTGGTCGACGCGCTCTCTTCATTGGGGCCAATTCACGTGTCTGAAGAGAGAGTGGCGCAAGAGAACATGCAGTTCGCTCTCCCGGCTAGGGTCAGGTAATGCCAGTACCCCTGAGGCAAAACATACGAATTGGTACGCATCTTCTAAAGCACCGTCTGAAGAAGACCAAGTTCTATCCCTTCATCGTCGAGATCGAACCGCTCTTTGCCTGCAACTTGTCGTGCCCCGGCTGCGGCAAGATCCAGCACCCGACGGAAGTCCTGCGCCAGCGACTCTCGGTCGAGGACATCATCAACGCTGTCGAAGAGAGCGGCACGCCCATGGTGTCGATCGCCGGGGGAGAGCCGCTGTTGCACCCCGACATCGCGACCATCGTCGAAGAGCTCGTCAAGCGCAAGATCTACGTCTACCTCTGCACCAACGCGGTACTGCTGCGCCGTCGCATCGACAAGTTCACACCCTCTCGCTACTTCTCCTGGGTCATCCACATGGACGGACTGCAAGAACGCCACGACCTCGCCGTCAACCGCTACGGCGTGTTCGACGAAGCGGTCGCCGCGATCAAGGAAGCGAAGACCCGCGGCTTTCGCGTGTGCACGAACTCGACGTTCTTCAGTACCGACGCGCCCAAGACCGTGCGTGACGTCTTGGACTTCTTGAACGACGACGTCAAGGTCGACGCGATGATGATCTCACCGGCATTCGCCTACGAGAAGGCTCCCGACCAGGAGAACTTTCTCGGCGTCGAACAGACCCGTGAACTCTTCAAAGAGGCGTTCGCTGACGGTCACCGCAAGAAGTGGCGTCTCAATCACTCGCCGCTGTTCTTGGACTTCCTCGAGGGCAAGATGGACTTCCAGTGCACTGCGTGGGGCATACCGAGCTACTCGGTCTTCGGTTGGCAACGGCCGTGCTACCTCATGGCCGACGGCTACGCGACGAGTTACAAGGAGCTGGTCGAGACGACCGACTGGTCCGCGTACGGACGCGGGCGCGATCCTCGATGCGAGAACTGCATGGCGCACTGCGGCTACGAGCCGACGGCCGTGATCGCGAGCATGGACTCACTCAAGCAGTCCTTGCGCGCACTCCTAAGCACCCGCTAACACGCCCTTCGCTCGTCAAGTCTTTGGCGACGGCGCTGTCGCAGAACCGACCGACTATCCGTTCAAGTGGTAGATGACGCTCACCTGCACGCTGAGCTGTTGTGAACCACTCTGGATGGGCACCGACGCCGCAGCGGACTTGAAGGATTGGGCCGTGGGGTAGAAGACACCACCACCACCCGTGTTCTCCTGGTCGGTCACCTTGGCGATCGAGCCGATGGTGGTGCCGGCGCCCTTCGCGATCTGAGACGCTTCGGTGTGCGCGTTTTGAATGGCGCGCGCGCGAGCCGACGCGAGCAACGAGGACTGGTTGGAGATCGAGAAGGTCACGCCGTTCAGTTGGACGTTGTTCCCAACGGCGTTGGCCGCCGCGTCAAGCGCCGCTCCCGCGCTCTTCAACTTGTGCGTCGTGACGTTCAAGAGGTCCTGCACGGTGAAGCCGGTGATGGTGCCGGCCGAATTGGTGTTCGCGTAGATGTTGAGCCCCGAGGTCTGCATGTTCTTCTTCAAGATGCCATGACTCAACAGCGACGACTCGAGTTGGTTCATCTGCGTGTTGTTCTCGGCGAGCGCCGCCTTCGCGCTGTTGGCCACGTTCTGCACGCCGATCTCGAAGCTCATGGTGTCGGGCCTACCCGTCACGGTGCCTGAACCGGTCACGGAGATGGTGGCGCCGGACGAGGAGTTGGCGTGACCGAGCGACTCGCCGATGAAGGCGATCGCCGCGATGACGGCCGCGAAGACGATGAGAAACGCGAAGCGGGGGCCGCGACCGCGACCTCTCCTAGCCCAGTGGTCGTGGTGGTCGTGTTCGTGGCTCGCCTGGTCACTGCTCGTGTCGTGGTGATCGCTCACGTGGTCTCCTTGGTAGGAACGACTTGCGTCGTTCGTTGGCACCTGCTGCTGTTTTACTGCACATCGTGAATCGAAGTCGTGAACGAGCGTGGTCCTCTTCGAGGGCATTCCTCGTCTCGCCCGTTCGTTCCTCTACTCACTACCTGTCTCGTGACACGAGAAACTTTCCGAGAGAGCGCGAATCGCGTTCGCTACGGCACGAGCGCACGAACCACGGCCGTGAAGTCATCCGAGCGCTCTTCCCAGTTGCGGTATCGATCAAAGCTCGGCGCGGCGGGTGAGAGAAGGACGACGCCACCGTGGGCGAGTGACGACTTCGCCAGCTGGACGGCTTCACTCATGTTCTCGGCGCGCTGTTGTGACACGTTCGAGCGCTCCGCGAGTGCCGCGCCAAGTCGTCGACCGGCGTCGCCCATGGTGACGAGCGACGTGGGCTGTTGGCGCGCGGCGAGGGCGCTGGCGAGCTCGTCGTAGTCGACACCGCGATCGAACCCGCCGGCGATCAAGGCAACGGGTTCGTCGACGAAGGCCTCGAGTGCCGCGACGGCCGGCAGCACCGACGTCGCCAGTCCGTCGTCGACGTAGCGAAGGGTGGCGCCCTCAAAGGTCTCTGTCGCCACGAGCGTGAGTCGGCCACGGAGGGGCTCGAAGCGGTACGCCTCTCTCGCGACCGTCTCGCGCAGTTCGTCAACGTCGACGCCGGTGAGGGTCTCGACGACGGCGAGGGCCAGCGCCACGTTGGCATTGTTGTGCGCGCCAATGAGTCCGAGCGCCCCGGCGAGATGACTCGCGTCACTCTCGACGTAGCGCAACTCCCCGCCGAGTTGATCTTGGATCTGGTGAAACGTGACGTTGTCGGGCACCAACGTGACGTGCGCGCCTTCGGCGCGGGTCAGGGAGAGCTTGTCGTCGTGGTACTGCTCGAGTGTCCCGTGCCAGTCAAGGTGGTCGGCACCGAGGGACGTCACGACGACGACGACGGGTGCCACTTCGAGGTCGACGCACTGAAAGCTCGACACCTCGAGGACGAGCCAGCCCGTGGACGTGTCGACGGACGTGTCATACGGGGGTTGGCCGATGTTTCCGAGTCGCTGCGCCTGTTCACCAACACAGTGCAAGAAGAACGTGACGAGGGCCGTCGTGGTCGACTTGCCCTTCGTACCCGTCAACGCCACGACGCGTGACCGGTCCGTCTCCTTCAGCCAGAGGTTGAGTGCGGACGTGACGGTGACGCCGTGCATCTCGAGGTTCACGACGTCGGCGCGTCGTCTCGGAATGCCGGGGCTCTTCAAGACCACCTCGCAACTGAGCAGCGCGTCGAGACCGCCCTCGGTGGTAACAAGTACTTCCGGACCGAGACCCGGCGTGTCGTCGACGATGACGAGCTCACTCAGGTCGTGCAGTCGCCGCTCCGTGGCGCGGCCCTCCACGCCGTAGCCGAAGATGCCGACGCGCCGTCCCGCGAGGTCAGCGAAGCCAGTGGGCCGGAACACGGCTCGGTCCTTGCGTCGTGAGGAGCTCTTCGAAACTTCGATCGGGCGTCACGTCCTTCGCGAGGGCACGGAGGAACTCGACGTCGGACCATTCGTCCATTCCAGCGACCTTCGCCAGCGCGACCGCGCTCTCGGCGGGGTCGCCAACGCACTCGAAGGGCTTGAACGTCATTCCTTCGCCCACCAGTACTCGAAGTTGGTCCTCGCGGGCAGGATCGCTGAGTGGCTCATGACCGAAGATCTCACGCAGCGTGGAGCGCGAGAGAAACGGCGCGAGCATCAAGTTGATGAAGAGACACTTGTCGCACTCGCCGCACCACGTCTCGAAGCGGCGATCGAGGCGCTGGCTGAACGCACGATTGCAACTGCGAAAGACGTGATGGTACTGCGTGAGATGACTGAACGTCTCGGCGACCCAGACTTCGCTTCGATCGCGCAAGAAGCTCGCGACGACGAAGTCAGGACCGACTCGCTCCGTCAACGCGTCAGCGAGAAGTTGCTCGGCGTCCCATGACTTACTCCACTGGTGATTGACGTCAAGGTCGCGCCAGCGAAGGTTGATCGCCGACGAGGAGTGCTCGTTGCTCATGACGACCCCGCCGCGACCGGTCGCCACGGCGGCCACCGCCGCGAGCAACGTCACCATCGCCGTCACCGGGACGTGGCCCTGAAAGAAAGAATCGTCGCTGTTCAGTATCTGCTCGTCGAGCACGCGCGTCGCGCGAACGATCTCGCGATTCGTCACCGTGGCCGTCGCTTCGAGTGGCCCGAAGCGGCCAGACCTTGGACTGACGACGAACAGTGCTTGTTCGAGAGTTTCGTTGAGTTGCGTCGTCGTGACGACCGAGTCGATGCCTCCGCCAAAGGGGACGAGGACACGCTGCGAGTTCGTCTCGGGCGTGACGGCGACGATCTCACCGCCCCCGACGATCGCCACCTCATCGAGTTCGAGGTCGTTCCTATAGGCGAACTCGGCGAGCCCTTCGCGAAGCGCGGCCGTCAAGAGACGGCGGCCCGCTTCGCCCAGGGCCGTCGAGCCGACGTCGATCAATCGTGCCGCTCCCGCCTTGTAGTACGAAAGACCGGCCACCAGAAACCACAGTTCCGCGACCTCGTTGACGCCGGGGGTGAGGAGCGATTCGACGCCTTCGAACTCGACGACTTCGACGAAGGTCCGCCCATCCAACTCGTAGGTTCCGGTGAGTGTCGTCGCGGTCAGTTCGAGCGAGACGTAGCGAAAGACGTCGGCGCGGCGTCGTGCGGTGGTGGTCTCGGTCATGGCGTTCTTCATGTTACGAGGCACGTTTCGCGACGAGGGCGAAGCGCCCGCAGGGTCTCGCTGCTCGGTCGCTGAAGAAGAGCTCGCCGCCGTCAGTGACTTGCTGGCTCCGCTCGATAGCGTCGTCGCGCACGCCCAAGTTGATGAGCTGATCGGTGGCGACGTGGCGAAGGTCGAGTCGAGATCGATCGCCGCCGTCGGCGACGAGAGCACCGGGTACGCCGCGGAAATACTCCGCGACGTCGGGGCCTACCTGGTACCCCTCGCGAGATATACACGGCCCGAGAAAGACGCGCACCGTCGCGGCGTCGTCAAAGTGGCGCAGGGCGTTGGCGAGAACGCCGCGCTGCAATCCGCGCCAACCCGCGTGGACGACGGCGAAGCGCCTCGTCGACGCGTCGACCATCAGCAACGGCACGCAGTCGGCCACGAGCATCGCGAGCGCTAGGTCATCGCGGTCGCTCACGAGGGCGTCGGCCTCACTGGAGGGCGTGACACGAGAAGCGTCGAGTACGTCGGATCCATGAACTTGGCGAACGGTGACGAGACGAGTGACGTCGACGCCGCCCGCGCTCGCGACGCGGCGGCGGTTCTCCTCAACGTCCTCAATCTCGTCGCCCACGTGATCGCCGAGGTTGAGCGTGTCGTAGGGCGGCGAGCTCGCGCCCCCGAACCGATCGGTGACGAACGCGTCCACGCCGAGCGCCCGAGCGCTCTCGACGGGGTAGACCGTGAGCGGTCCGCGCTGCTCAGCGCGTAGAACTACGTCGTTTGACACGCGGCGCAGTGTCCGATGACGTCCAGGGCGTGTGACAACGGTTCGAATCCCTGTTGGACGGCGAGTTCCTTGACCATGGACATCACCGTACGTTCAAAGGCCGGGCTCGGCGTGACGTCGATGACCTTGCCGCAGAGAGAGCAGAGCAGATGGTGATGGTGATGCGTGAGGTCTTCCGCGAGCTCGAATCGGGCGAACTCGTCGCTCGCGGCGATGCGCCGCACGACGCCAGCTCGCTCGAGGTCGGAGAGGTGACGGTACGCCGAGCTCCGAGGAACGTCGGGAATCGCTTCAGAGATCTCGGAGATGCTGAGAGGGCGTGCGAACGACGCCAGCAGTTCGATGACGGCCTGGCGACCCGCGGTGTAGCGCTGGTCGGTTCTGAGCAGATGAATCGCCACGAGTTCGTGGAGCGTCTCGATGGGGGTCGACTCGCGAGGCGCCCCGGCGCTGCTTACGGTCTTCTCGCGTTGGCGTTCAACAGGCATTTCCCTCTCCGGCGCTTGGTCACGACGTCTTCCCGCGTCTCAGTTGTAATGAGACTCAGTCTCAATCTACCCTTGTTTCATGACCGACAAAACCACCTCCTCACTACGGCGCCCTTGCGCACGACTCCTCGGACGGGCGGTCCTCGCGGGTGCGCTCGTCGGACCGGCCGCACTGCTCGCTGTCACTTCGTCGCGGGTCGCGTCGGCCAGCCCGACGACCAGCGTCATCAAGGCCGTCGGCGCCGAAAGTGAATACGCCAACGTGTTGAGCCAGCTGGGCGGAAAATACGTGTCGGTCTCGTCCATTCTGAACAACCCCAATACTGACCCCCACACCTACGAGGCGAGTCCCAGCGTCGCCCAAGCGGTGGGTCAAGCGCAGTTGATCGTCCAAAACGGTGTTGGCTACGACTCGTTCATGAACAACATCGAGGCCGCGTCGCCGAACGCAAAGAGAAAAGTCATCATCGTTCAAAAGGTGCTCGGTCTGAAGGACAACACACCGAATCCCCATCTTTGGTACGACCCCACGACGATGCCGGCCGTCGCGACGGTAATGGTGAAGGACCTCTCCGCCCTCCAGCCGAGCCACCGTGCTTACTTCCAACAGCGACTGGCCGCCTTCACGTCGTCGATGCAACCATGGCTGAAGGCCATCGCCGCTTTCAAATCGAAGTACGCGGGCACGCGGGTGGCTGTCACCGAACCCGTGGCCGACTACCTGCTCACGGCCATGGGCGCGAAGATCCTCACGCCGTTCGTCTTTCAGGCGGACATCATGAACGGCGTGGATCCCTCGCCCGAGGACATCACGCTCGAGAAGAGTTTCTTCACCAAACACGAGGCCCAAGTGTTCTGTTACAACCAACAGGTCGTCAGCGCGCTCACCGTCTCCGTTCGCCAAACGGCGGAGTCGAATCACGTGCCGGTGGTGGGCGTCTACGAAACCATGCCGACCGGCTACGACTATCAGACCTGGATGCTCGCTGAAGTGACCGCGATCCAGAAAGCCGTCGTGCACCACACGTCGACGAAGAAGTTATGAGCGAAGCGGCGATCCTCGAGGTCGACGGCGTCACCGTCACCCTCGCGGGTCGAACGATCCTCGACAACGTGTCCTTTGAAGTTCGCGAAGGTGAGTTCACCGGGCTGATCGGATCGAACGGAGTGGGCAAGACGACGTTGCTCCGCGCGATCCTCGGATTGCAGCGCCTCGAGAGCGGCGAGATTCGCGTCAACGGGTCGCCGATCGCGGAGCGCGGAGGCTCACTGGGTTACGTGCCCCAGCGCGTGCAACTCGATCCTGACGTGCCCATGCGGGCGTGGGACTTCGTCGCGCTCGGTCTCGACGCGCATCGCTACGGCTTCGCTCGAAGGACGAAGGAGCAGCGCGAGCTCGTCGATCGGATGCTGTACGACGTGGACGCCGCGCACTTCGCGAACGCTCGAGTCGGCAGCCTTTCGGGTGGCGAGCAACAACGGGTCCTCATCGCGCACGCGCTCATCAGCCAGCCCTCGTTGTTATTGCTCGACGAGCCACTCGCCAATCTCGACCCTCGCAGCGTCCAAGAGATCGTGGCGCTGTTGCACCGCGTGGCCGATGAGCAGAAAGTGGCCGTCTTGCTCTCGGCGCACGAGATGAACGCACTTCTGCCAGTGATGGACCGCATCGTGTACCTCACGAACGGGCGAGCGGCGAGCGGCACGACCGACGAAGTCGTTCGATCGGAAGTGCTCAGTGCCCTCTACGGTCATCACGTCGACGTGCTTAAGTTGCACGGTCGAGTTCTCGTGGTGGCTGAACCCGGACAAGAAGACCGCGACATTCCTCAGCACGAGACGTTCACGGTCACGTAGATCGTGCGCTTTCTCTTCGAGCCCGGCTTCTTCTCCAACGCGCCCGTGCAAACGGCGTTCGTGATCGGCGGCGTCACGGCCGTCGTGTCGGCCATTGTTGGCGTTTTCACGGTGGTGCGCGGTCAGTCGTTCGCCGGGCACGCGCTGACTGACGTCGCGACCACGGGTGGATCGGGGTCGTTCCTTCTGGGCATCAGCCCGTTGCTCGGCTTTATCGGCGCGGGCGTGATCGGCGCCGGTGCCATGGAGCTCGCCGGTGTGCAGCGACGTCGCGGGCGTGACGTCGCCACGGGGATCGTGCTCGGCGCGGCCACCGGCCTCGCCGCGCTCTTCCTCTATCTCGACACGACGAGAAACGCCACGACGGGCGTCACCCAACAGATTCTGTTCGGGTCGATCTTCACCGTCGATCCAGGCACCATTCCGGTCGTCGTCGTCCTTAGCGTCGTGACGCTGGCGTTGATCGGCTGGATGTACCGACCACTCCTCTTGAGTTCGCTAAGCGCCGAATTGGCGTCGGCGCGCGGCGTCGGGGTACGACGGGTGAGTCTGCTCTTCATGTTGACCCTGGCGATCTCGGTCGGACTCTCGTCGGTCGCGATTGGATCGGTGCTCTCGACGGCGCTGCTCGTCGGCCCCGCAGCCACGGCGCTTCGACTCACGAAGAACCTGCGTAAAGCGTTCGTGTACGCGTGCGTGCTCGGCGTCGTGGCGACTTGGCTCGGGATCCTGTTCGCCTACGACAGCTACTACTGGGATCCCTCGAGTCAAGGGCTCCCAGTGAGTTTCTTCATCGTGACGATCGTCTTCTTGTGTTACCTGGTGTCGGGCCTGACGATCGTGCGTCGATTCGCGACGCGCCGCGTGAGCGCACGAGCGACCCACGTCGTCGAGGTGGCCTGATGTTCACGGGCTTCATGGTGAACGCGTGGATCATCGCGACGATCGTCGCGCTCGTCGCCGGCGTCGTGGGGTTCTTCGTGGTGCTGCGAGGTTCGGCCTTCCAAGCGCACGCGATTCCCAACGGCGCCTTCGCCGGCGCGGCGGGCGCCAACCTCATCGGCGTCAACCCCTTGATCGGCCTCGGCGTGTTCTCACTCGCGGCCGCCCTGGGCATTGGTCGACTCAGTCGACGGGGCCGCTCCGACGTCGTCACGGCCCTCTCGCTCATGATGATGCTCGCGCTCGGCGCGGCGTTCATCAGTCAAAGCACGCAGTACGAACCGCAGATCTTCTCGCTGCTGTTCGGCGAGATCCTGGGCGTGAGTTCGAGCCAACTCGTGCCCGTTGCCGTCCTCGGCGCGGTCTGCGTGCTCGCGGTTCTCGTGCTCTACCGCCGACTCTTGATGACGTCGATCGCGCCCGAGATCGCCGCCGCGCGCGGTCTTCGACCTGAGCGCGTCGAGATGGCGTTTCTCATCGTCATCGCGTGTTCGACGACGATGACCGTGCCCGTCGTCGGCGCGCTCTTGATCTTTTCGCTCATGATCGGCCCGCCGGCGGCGGCGCGCAGCTTCACCAGCCGTCCCGAGGTCGCGCTGTTGGGATCGGTCGCCATCGCACTCGTGACGGTGTGGGCCGCGTTGGCGAGCTCCTACACGACCAACTGGCCCGTTGGCTTCTACGTGGGTGTCTTCAGCGCTGTGTGGTTCGGGGTCGGTCGTGCGTACGCCCACCGACGACGCGTTCGTGTCGTCAATCGAGGCTGAGTCCACGTCACGTCACGCTGCGCCGTCGTAACCTCGGTCCGTGAGTGCGAACGCCCAACGACTGCTTGAGGCGTGCGCGTTCCCGCGTGCGGGGGAGTCGGTCTCGCTCGCCGTGTCTGGTGGTGCGGATTCGCTCGGTCTCCTCCTCCTCGCCCTTGAAGCGGGTCTCGTCGTCAGCGTGCACCACGTCGACCATCACGCGCGTCCGACCAGCGGCGATGACGCGACGGCCGTACGCGCGATCTGCGAGGACCTGGGCGTTCCCTGCACCGTGCACGACGTCGAGGTGGCACCGGGCACGAACTTCGAAGCTCGCGCGCGCTCAGAGCGACGACGGGTCCTACCCGATGGATCACTGACGGGCCACACAATGGACGACCTCGCCGAGACCGTCCTGCTCAATATGTTGCGTGGCGCAGGTATCGACGGCTTGTCGCCGATGGTGGACGACCCGACGAAGCCCTTACTCGGACTTCGCCGCCACGACCTGCACGAATTCGTCGACGACGCGAGCGTCACGGCGCTGCACGACGAGATGAACGACGATCTACTCTTTCGCCGTAATCGCGTCCGTCACCAACTGCTCCCCTTGATGTGCGACGTCGCCGAGCGTGACGTGGTGCCCCTCCTCGCGCGCCAAGCCGACGTCCTCTTCGAAGAGCGCGCGTGGCTCGACGAACTGAGCCTCGCCGACGGTGATCTCACGCTGGCCAACGCGGACTGTCGAACGTTGCGTGAATGGTCGAGAGCGCGGCTTCGTCGCTGGCTTCGGGTCCAACTCAGCGCCGTCGACGAGACCAACGACGCCCATCCGCCCAGCGCTGCCGAAGTCGAACGAGCCATCGACGTCGTCGTGGGTGACGTCGTCGCCACACAGCTGAGTGGCGCTCGTCGACTCGCGCGACGAGGTCAGCGTCTGACGCTCGAAGGCGACTCAACTACGCTGACCAGCAATGGATAGGCACTCGTCACACGACTTCACCGCTACGTGGGCCCAGGGCGTTCTCGGCGAGGTGGTGGTCTCCGCAAAGGAGATCCACGACCGCGTGGGCGAACTCGGGGCCCAGATCACGAAGGATTACGCCAGCAGCCCGCCGTTGCTCGTCGGCGTCTTGAAGGGCGCGATCAACTTCATGGCCGACTTGATGCGCGCGATCGAACTGCCCGTCGAAGTTGATTTCATGGCCGTCTCTTCGTACGGCGCGGCAACGAAGACCAGTGGTGTCGTGCGCATCGTGAAGGACCTCGACGTCGATCTCTCCGGTCGTGACGTCTTGATCGTCGAGGACGTCGTCGACTCGGGTCTAACGCTCAATTACCTCCGTCAGTACCTGGGCGCGCGCAGTCCTGCGAGTCTCGACGTGTGCGCCTTGCTCCTCAAAGAGGGTGAACAGCGCGTCGAGCAGTCCCTCAAGTACGTCGGATTCTCCATTCCGGCCGACTTCGTCGTGGGCTACGGCCTCGACGTCAACGAACGCTATCGAAACCTGGACGCGATCTACACCTACGTCGGCAAGGCGTAGACGTGGTCGACCACGCGCGCGTGCAACTCCTCGTTCGAGAGTTGCTCGAAGCGATCGGTGAGGATCCCTCGCGCGAGGGCCTCAAGGAGACGCCGCGTCGCGTCGCCGACATGTACGTCGAGCTCTTCGAAGGAATTGAGAGCGACCCTGGTGTACACCTGCGCGTCAACTTCGAAGCCGGTCACGACGAGATGGTCATGGTTCGCGACATCCCCTTCACGTCGCTCTGCGAACACCACCTCGTGCCCTTCATCGGCCACGCCCACGTCGCGTACCTCCCGTCGCCCGACGGACGCATCACGGGTCTGTCGAAGTTGGCCCGACTCGTCGAGGGCTACGCGCGCCGTCTCCAGGTCCAAGAGCGCATGACCACCCAGATCGTTGAGGCGCTGCAACGTGAACTGCGCCCACGTGGGTCGATCGTTGTGATTGAAGCGGAGCACTTCTGCATGTCGATGCGCGGGATAAAGAAAGAGGGCATGACGACCGTGACCTCGGCCGTGCGCGGCGCCTTTCGTGAGGACGCCACGTCGCGCGCTGAAGCCCTGCAGTACATCCATCAACGAAGGTCGACGTGGCGCTAAGTCCAGCGGTGATGGGCATCGTCAACGTGACGCCCGACTCATTCTTTCCAGCATCACGAACGATCGCCTCCGACGAAGCCGTCGCGCGCGGCCGCTCGCACTTTCTCTTCGGGGCGGACGTCGTCGACGTCGGCGGCGAGTCCACCCGACCGGGCGCGACGCCCGTCGAGGCCGATGAAGAGTTGGCCCGCGTACTGCCCGTCATTCGAGCGCTCGCGGGTCACGGTCCGGTCTCCATCGACACGCAAAAGGAGTCGGTCGCTCGCGCCGCCGTGGCCGCCGGGGCGATCGTGGTGAACGACGTGTCGTCGACGCTCTGTGAGGTCGCGGGGGAGTTGGGCGTCGGGTACGTCGCCATGCACCGCCAGGGTGACTCGTCGACCATGCAGGACAATCCCACCTACGACGACGTCGTGAGCGAGATCAGCGACTTCCTTCGCGCCGTCGCCGAGCGAGCTCGAAGCGCGGGCGTGACGAAGCTCTGGCTCGACCCGGGCATTGGTTTCGGTAAGACGGTCGAGCACAACGTGGCACTGCTCGCGCACGTTGATCACTTCGTCCAACTGGCGAACGAGTACGACGCGGGCGTCATGATCGGCACCAGTCGCAAGCGTTTCCTGGGTCAACTCGGACGTGACGTGCTCGACGTGGACGAGCGTTTAGAAGGCTCGTTGGCCTCCGAGGCGTGGGCCATGGTCCAAGGTGTCAGTATGGTGCGAGTGCACGACGTTCGAGAAACCGTACAGTTACGCGAGTTGCTCACTCGTCCACTTGAGGCCGTGACGTCGTGA
>DASZHK010000019.1:0-15206 GCA_035937905.1 Acidimicrobiales bacterium | reverse complement strand
GTGCGCTGTTGGTCACCCGAAATCCGGAAGGTCGAAGTACGTGGCGACGGTTGTTGTTGTGGATCGGCGCCATCGTGCTCGTGACGACCGTGCCCTTCGTCCTGAAGGCACCGGCCGCTTTCATGTCGAACGTCTTCGCGTTCCCGCTCGGCCTCGCGGGTGTCTCGTCGCCGGCCGCTAGCGCGCTACCCGGTCATATTCTCACGACCTGGGTCCCCGTACTCGGTCATATCCTGGCGCCCGTGGCGCTGTTGATCGGTGGGTACTTCGTGACGAAGTACGCGCGGGCCCACTGGCCGCTCACCCTTTCGCAGCTCCTTAGCGTCTTGTGCGTCGTCTTCACCGTGATGATGTGCGTCGCGACGGCGACACGCGCCGGCTACGTCATCTATCCCCTCAACTTCGCGCTCTGGGCCGCGGTCACGCAAGAGAAGAAGGTCGAAGCGCCCGTACTCGTGGCGCAGGTCAGCTAGACGGTTTCGGAGTTCTGGTAGATCTGGAAGGTCCACTGGACGGACGAGGCAGTGGCTTTGGTGACGGTGACGCCGACCTCCCAGTAGAAGCCGTCGGTGCCGGCCTTTTGAAAGAGTGACTGGGCGTCGCCGTTACTCGCGCCCTTCGAGAAGAGGCTCCAGCCCCGCGCTTCGAGTTGGGCGTTGAAGAAACCAATGAGTGAGGCGGAGCTCGCGTGGGTCGTCGTCATGGGCTGGGTGCAGTCGAAGTCACCCGCGCCGAGGTTGGGCGTGGTGGCGCCGGCGCGCGTGACCGTGCCGACAGGCACGAGGAAGGCGTCGTCGATGTTCGTGGGTACTTCTTGGCCCTGTCGACAGTACGTCAGCGCCGGACCCGGCGAGAGGTCGCGCTGTAGCCCTCCGACGACGACGGGCGTCTTCGCGGCGGAGAGCTTGGTGACGCCTTGGTTGGCCATGAGGTTGATCACCATGAAGACCACCAACATGACGACCGCCACGCCGAGGACGGCGGCCGCCGGCCACAGACTGGTCGTGGTCGTTAAAGGGGCCTTCGGCTCTTCACTCACTCACCCCATCCTAAATGGTCGATGGGTCCGCGCCCTCCGCCCAGACGCCACGACGACGCGCCCGTAAGGGCCGCGAGGACGAACGATTTGGCGTCGCGCGTGGCGTCGTGGACGTCGCGCCCGAGGCCCAGTCCCGCGGCGATGGCCGACGAGAGTGAACATCCCGTGCCGTGATCGTTGCGCGTGTCGACGCGCGGGCCGTCGAAGACGACCAGTCCATCGACGCTGACCAACAGGTCCGGCGCGCGTTCGGCGTCAGAGGCGTTCGCGAAGTGTCCGCCTTTCACGAGGACGTAGCGCGGTCCAAAGGTGAGGAGCGTCCGGGCGAGTGCGGCGACGTCGTCGAGATCTCTGACGTCGCCGACGTCGACGCCACAGAGCACGGCGGCTTCTCGGAGATTGGGCGTCACGACCTCCGCGAGCGGAAAGAGGGCGTCTCGGTACGCGTCGACACCGCCGTCGGCCATCAAGACGTGACCACTCGTCGAGACCAAGACGGGATCGACGACGAGGTGGGGGAGGAGGCCTTCGCGCGCGAGCGCGGCCACGCGTTCGACGGTGCTCGCCTGGGCGAGCATGCCCGTTTTCGTGGCGGCGACCTCAAAGTCGGAGGTCACCGATCGCACTTGGGCTTCGACGAGGTCGGGATCGAGCGTCAGCACGTGGCTCACGCCGAGGGTGTTCTGGGCCGTGATCGCCGTCAACGCGGTCGTCGCGTGCACGCCAAAGGCACTGAAGGTTCGTATGTCGGCCTGGATGCCGGCACCCCCACCGGAGTCCGATCCGGCTATCGACAGAGCGGTGATCGGTTGCACCCTCCAACCCTAGTTATCGACGTTGGTTAGTACGCTGGAGCGGTGCATGAGGTCTTCGAAGTCGGATCGTTTCACTCGACGTCGCGACTCGTCGTGGGCACTGGCGGCTTTCGATCAATGGACGTGTTGGAGGCGTCGATACTGGCGTCGGAGTCGACTATCGCCACGGTGGCGCTGCGTCGAGTGGACCCGAACGTCGAAGGTTCGATCTACGACCTCTTGAAACGACTCGACGTGACGCTGCTACCGAACACCGCCGGCTGCTACAGCGCCGAGGAGGCCGTGAAGGTCGCCGAACTCGCGCGCGAAGCGTTCTCAACCCCGTTGATCAAGCTCGAGGTGATCGGTGACGATCTCACGTTGCTACCCGACACCACCGAGACGCTCGCCGCCGCGCGAGAGCTCGTTCGTCGTGGTTTCGAGGTCTGGGCCTACACCTCGGACGATTTCATCGTCGCCCAGCGCCTCGAGCAGTTGGGCTGCGTCGCAGTCATGCCGCTCGGTTCACCGATCGGATCGGGACTCGGCATCCTCAATCCCCACGCCATCTCGTTGATCACCGACCGCGTCCAGGTGCCCGTCCTCCTGGACGCTGGGGTCGGCACGGCCTCCGACGCCGCCCTGGCGATGGAACTCGGCTGTGACGGCGTCCTCGCCGCGTCAGCGATGAACAGGGCCCTCGAGCCCGTCTTGATGGCCGAGGCGCTCAAAGAGGCCGTGCGCGCTGGGTATTTGGCCCGTCGTGCGGGGCGCATTCCTACCAGGCTGCACGCCGAGGCGTCGTCGCCGGCGCTCGGTCGACCCGATCTTTTCGCCGGGTAGTCAAAACTAACTACACCTGTGTAGTCCGCCGGGCTAGGCTGGCCAGACCTCGGTCGGGGAGGACAACGAGTGACTGATACTGCGACTTTTGGCTATAGCGGACCGACGGTGTGTCGCCTCACGGGCGTCACGTACCGTCAGTTGGACTACTGGGCGCGCACGTCACTGGTCACGCCCTCGATCACGCCCGCGACGGGCAGCGGTTCGAAGCGCGCGTACTCCTACGGCGACGTCCTCGAGGTCAAGGTCATCAAATCGCTTCTCAGCTCGGGCGTCTCGCTTGCTCGCGCGCGCCAAGCCGTCGAATGTCTTCGTCGCTCCCTCGGAGTCGATCTCGCGTCGAGCAGTCTCGTGCTCTCGGACGCCGGGTCCGTCCTCGCGCACGACGACGGCGAACTCGTTGACCTCCTACGTGGTGGTCAAGGAGTCTTCAACATCGTCCCGCTTGCGAAGGTGGTCGCCGAACTGCGAGCCACGTTACGTCAAGCAGAAGTTGCTACGTCGGAGAAGGGGGCCGCCACGGCGTGACTCCTTCGACGTTGAGCGACGACGCCCGTCGTCGCCACCCGAGCGCGGTACCTACCCTCGACCAATCGTTCGCCCACCCCAGTGAGAGACTCTTCTCGCAGTTGTTGACCCTCTACGGGCACCCGTGGATCTACGAACCGCTGGAATTCCCTCTCGCCTGGAACGACCAGGGCGTCCCGACGCGCGGCTTTCGTCCCGACTTCTTCCTTCCCGCACAGCGGCTCTTCATCGAACTGACGGTCCTCGAGCAGCGACTCGTGACGAAGAAGAACAAAAAAGTCCGCCGTTTTCGCGATCTCTACCCCGAGATCCCACTCCTCGTCGTGTACCAGCGTGACTACCACGAACTACTGCGTCATCACGATCTGCGCGTCCTCGACGGACGAGCGGCGTAGAACACCGTGAGCGATCGCCGGCCGTACCTCTACGACCTTCACGTCGAACTTGGCGCCAAGATCGTCCCCTTCGGTGGTTGGGAGATGCCCCTGCAGTACCAGACGGGCACCGTCGTCGAGCACCTGGCCTGCCGACGCGACGCCGTCGTATTTGACGTGAGCCACCTCGGCACGGTGCGCTGTGACGGCGACTCGATGTTCGACGCGTTGCAGACGACCTTGACGAACGACCTCAAGAAGATCGCACCCGGACGGGCGCAGTACACGCATCTCCTTACCGACAACGGCTTCGTCGTCGACGACATCATCGTCTGGTGGGTGAGTGAGAACGAGTTCGACGTCATGCCGAACGCCTCCAACACCTCGGGCGTCACGTCGGCGTTGCCGGGCCGCGACGTGACGGGAGAGCGCTGCGTCCTCGCCGTGCAGGGTCCGAACGCCCGCGCGAAGGTCGCCGCCGTTGATCCGCGTTTCGCTGAGGTGGGGCGCTTTCGAGTCGACCGGTTCGACTACGAGGGCGTGGAAGTGCGGGTCGCGGGCACGGGCTACACGGGCGAGGCGGGTCTCGAGATCGCTGCCCCCAACGAAGTCGCGGAACAGATCTTTCGAGCACTGGTCGCCGCGGACGTCACGCCCGCGGGGCTCGGCGCGCGTGACACGTTACGACTCGAAGCAGCGCTACCGCTCTACGGGCACGAGCTCTCGTTGTCGTCGACGACGCTCGAGGCCGGACTCGGTTGGGTGCTCGGTTGGCAGAAGGAGACCTTCAAGGGACGTGCGGCCGTGGAGCGCGAACGCGAGCGTGGCGTGGCGCGACTTCTCAAGGGCGTCGCGACCCCTGGACGACAGCCACTTCGCGACGGCGGTGAGGTCGTCGTCGACGGGGTGCACGTAGGACTGCTCACGTCCGGTAACTTCTCTCCCGTGCTTGAACACGGAATTGGGATGGGACTGCTCTCGCCCGAACTCGAAGAAGGAACCAACGTCACCGTCATGCTGCGCGGTCGTGAGATCGCTGCGTCAGTGACGGCACTGCCGTTCATTCAAAAGGGCGTCTGAGATGGCTGACTACCTCCCGCACACCGACGATGACGTCCAGTCGATGTTGGAGTTCCTCGGTATGGAATCGCTCGACGATCTCTTCGCCCATATTCCTGGGGCCATTCGCCTCGCGAACGGGCTCGACCTCGCCGACGGGTTGAGTGAACCCGACGTGGCGGCGATCTTTGCGGGATACACGAGCGCCAACAAAGCCAAGGCGACGGCGATGACCTGTTTCGCCGGTGGCGGCGCGTACGACCACGAAGTACCAGCCGTCGTAAAGATGCTGTCGAACCGCTCGGAGTTCGTCACCGCCTACACGCCTTACCAGCCCGAGGTCGCCCAAGGTGTCCTCCAGGCGATCTTCGAGTACCAGACGCTGGTGGCGCGACTGAGCGGACTCGAGATTCCGAACGCCTCGCTCTACGACGCGGCGACGGCCCTCGTCGAAGCGCTCAACATGGCCCATGGCGCCACCGGCCGCCAGAAGATGGTGATCTCCTCGGGTGTCCATCCTCACTGGCGCGAAGTCGCGCGCACGTTCGCTCGCGGAACCGCCCACGAGATCGTCGAAGTCCCGCTTCGTGACGGTGTCACCGATTGGGCGAGCGTCGACGTCAGCGACGCAGCAGCCATCGTGGCTGCCTACCCGAACTACCTCGGAGTCCTTGAAGACTTGAGTGTCGCGAAAGATCTGGCGGTACAACACGACGCACTCTTCATCATCGGTGCCGACCCGGTCGCGGCCGGAGTGCTGAAGACCGCCGGCCAGTGGGGCGCGGACGTGTTCGTCGGTGAAGGGCAGGCCTTTGGTACGCCGCTCTCCTTCGGTGGCCCGTACCTCGGGCTCTTCGCGTGCACCCCCGCGCAAGTTCGTCGCTTACCCGGGCGCATCGTGGGCGAAACGGTGGACTCGAGTGACCGGCGCGCGTTCGTCACGACGCTTCGCGCTCGCGAGCAAGACATCCGGCGTGAGAAGGCGACCTCGAACGTCTGCACCAATCAGACGTTGATGGCCGTCACCGCGGCGATCCAATTGGGCTGGCTTGGCACCCAGGGACTTCGTGAGGTGGCGACGCGCTGCGCTCAAGGCGCGCACTATCTCCATGACCAACTCCTCGCCCTCGACGGCGTCGAAGCCCTTTCAACCCAGCCGTTCTTTCGCGAGTTCGCGCTGCGACTTGCGAAGCCCGCCGATCAAGTGATCGCGGCGATGGCCGAGAGCAACGTACTCGCGGGACTCTCGGTGAGTGCGCTCAGTGGCGGAGCGGACCCTTCCATTGCCAGCGACATCGACCACGTGCTGCTCGTCACGGTCACCGAGCGGCGCACGAAGGACGAGATCGATCACTACGTCAACGTGCTTCGAGAGGCGCTGACCCGATGAGTAGCGCGCCTTTTCCCGGAGGACGGGCCGCCTCGGCACCGCTGATGGGGCACGAAACGGAGCCCACGCTCTTCGAGATGTCGGTCGCGAACCGTTCGGCCTACCAACTTCGCACGACCGGCGTGCCCGCGACTGCTCTACGTGAGCTCGTCCCCGCGGCGCACCTCAATCCCGACGTCGTTCCCATCGCCGAAGTGTCCGAGCGAGACCTCGTGGCGCACTTCACGCGACTCTCGCATCGTCAGTTCTCCGTCGACCTCGGGATGTACCCACTCGGTTCGTGCACGATGAAGTACAACCCGAAGTTCTGTGACGCCATCGCGGCCGATCCCGGTCTCAACGCGGTGCACCCTGGTACACCGGCGTCACTCAGCCAAGGTTGGCTCGAGATCATGGTGACGCTCGAAGAGAAACTCTGTGCCATCACCGGCATGAGTGCCGCGACGCTGCAACCGGCCGCGGGCGCGGCGGGTGAGCTCACGGGTCTTCTCCTGATGCGCGCTTATCACGAAGCGAACGGTGACGACCGCCGACGGATCTTGATTCCGGACTCCGCGCACGGTACGAACCCCGCGTCCGTGACGCTCGGAGGCTACGAGGTCACGACCGTGCCGTCGAACGATCGCGGACTCGTCGATCTCGAAGCGCTCAAGTCGGCGCTCGGGCCGGACGTCGCGGGCATCATGCTCACCAATCCCAATACGGTCGGACTGTTCGAAGAGGAGATCACCGAGATCGCCAAGGCCGTGCACGACGTCGGTGGCCTGTTGTACTACGACGGGGCGAACTTGAACGCGATCCTTGGCGCCGTTCGTCCGGGCGACATGGGCTTTGACATCGTGCACATGAACTTGCACAAGACCTTCGCGACACCCCACGGTGGTGGGGGACCGGGCGCCGGTCCGGTCGCCGTAGCGTCGCGCTTGGTGGAGTTCTTACCGGGACCACGCGCGACGCGCGTCGGTGACGGCTACTTCGATTGGGTCACGCCACTGCGCTCTATCGGTCGGGTACACGGATGGCACGGCAACGCGCTCGTGCTCGCGAGGGCGCTTGCCTATATCGACGTGCACGGGGGAGACGGACTGACCCGCGTCGCCCAACACGCTGTCTTGAACGCGAACTGGCTGCGCCATCGCCTGCGTGAGATCCTTCCCGCCGCGTACGACCGGGTCTGCATGCACGAGTGCACGCTCACGGCGACGCCGCTCAAGAACAAGTACGGCGTGCGTGGACTCGACGTGGCAAAAGCACTCCTCGAGGAGGGATTCCATTCGCCCACGGTGTACTTCCCGTTGATCGTGGAAGAGGCACTGATGTTCGAGCCGACTGAGACAGAGAGCGTGCAAACGCTCGAGTCACTTGCTCAAGCACTCGAACGTATCGCCCAGCGAGCGCAGGATGACCCCGATTCGTTGCGTCGCGCACCACAGAGCACGCCGGTGTCGCGAGTGGACGAAGCCCGCGCGGCGCGCCAGTTGATTGCAACCGCTGACGCCATCCGCTGAACGCCGACCCGCGAGACGTTCGCTCGGGTTCGCCAGATGAGGGGAGTTACCGTGGAAATAGAAGACGACTCGCAAGATCAGACCCAGCGTGACTATCAAGCGGCACTCGACCTTGCGGGCAATCTCCTTGGTAGGCCACTCGAGCTTCCTCTGTCTGAAGGGGAACCCGAGGTGGGTAACGACTTTCGTCGACTCGCGACGATGCACGCGTTCGGCGATTCGTGGTCAAGAGAGGGACTCGACACGCGAAGTCGCGCGCTCGTGTCGGTCGCCATTGCAGCGACGCTCGGGGCGTTGGAGCCACTTCGAGGGCAGCTGCGAATTGCCCTTCACTCAGGCGTCAGCAAAGAAGAGATCGTCGAGCTGTTCATCCATCTCGAGGCGTGCGCCGGCGCGGCGAGAGCGTTCGACAGCTATCGGATCGCTCTGGAGGTCTTTGCGGAGAATCCCTGACGTCTGACGCGGTGTTCGCGCCAATACAAGTGAAAGAGTTCGAGCGGATTTTCCTTTGATAGATGGAGATTCGAGACCCAACGAGAAAGAATCGGATTACTGTCGATTTTGCTACATCTCGTACGTCGGTATCGATGAAGTTCGAGAGTCGGACCTCACAGAGGAGAAATGACATGTCAGAGTACCTAGTCCTGATTTACTCAGATGAGTCGTCGTGGGAGAAGTTGGACCAAGAAGGCGCCGGCAAGATGATGGGCAAGATGATGCACGAGCACGAAGTGTTTGGTCAAACGAACGCCGCGGTACTTCGTGGTGGCAACGCCCTGGAGCCGACCACCAGCGCCACGTCGCTTCGCCGTGACGCGACGGGAAAACTCATCGTCACCGATGGGGCGTTTGCCGAGACCAAAGAAGCACTCGGTGGCTACTACGTCATCGAAGCGTCGGACCTCGACGAAGCCATTGCCATCGCGAGCCAAGTTCCGGCTCCCAACGGTGGCGTTGAAGTACGCCCGATCAGAGTCTTCGACTGAACAGCGATTCTCGTCCCGTCGATGTCGAGGCCGCTGTCGCCGAAACGTACCGCAACGAGTGGGCGTTCGTACTCGCTGCGACCATTCGAGTCACCGGCGACATCGACGTGGCCGAGGAGTGTGTTCAAGACGCGTTCTCGCGGGCGCTGACCGCGTGGCCCAAGAGCGGGATTCCGCGAAAGCCGGGAGCGTGGCTCACCACCGTCGCCCGCAGGCGCGCCATCGACACGCTTCGACGTGCGACGTCGCAAAGGCTAGTAATGACGAAACTCATCGAGCCACCGGAGCCTGAATTCCCAAGTGACGCGGACGTACCCGACGTGGCCGACGAGCGCCTTCGGCTCATCTTTACCTGTTGTCACCCGGCGCTCTCACCGGAGACGCAAGTAGCACTGTCGTTACGACTGCTGTGCGGACTCACGACCTTGGAGGTAGCTCGGGCGTTCTTGGTCAGCGAACCAACGATGGCCGCTCGGATCACGCGGGGCAAGAAGAAGATCACGACGACGCATATCCCGTATCGGGTGCCCTCGATCGACGAGCTCCCTTCGCGGGTTGACGCAGTTCTGTCGGCGATTCACCTCGTGTTCACGACGGGGCACACCGCGCCGTCAGGGTCCGATCTCATGCGACGTGATCTCGTCGAACGTTCTCTCGACCTCGCTCGACTTTTGCAAACACTCTTGCCTGACAACGGCGAAGTGATGGGACTCTTAGCCCTCATCCTCCTCACCGACGCTCGACGATTGACCCGTACGGACAGCGGCGGCGCGTTACTACTCCTTTCGGAACAAGACCGCACACAGTGGGACAGCGAAGCGATCGCCGAAGGAGTGTTACTCGTTCGCGAAGCGTTGCGCTTGAAGTCCGCCGGTCGCTTCGCGTTGATGGCCGCTGTCGCCGCAATCCACGCTGAAGCTCCTTCGTGGGAGGACACGGACTGGCGAGAGATTGTCGGGCTCTACGATGTTCTGCTCGTTGAATGGCCCTCACCTGTCGTTGCCCTTAATCGGGCAGTGGCCGTCGGAATTGCTGACGGACCTGAGGAAGGGCTCGCGGCACTCGAAGACCTAGCCAGTAACGGCCAACTTCTGGGCTACAACTATTTGGCCAGTACGAGGGCGGACTTTCTTCGCCAACTTGGGCGAACGGTGGAAGCTCGAAGTGCCTACCAAGAGGCGCTAGGGCTTTCTGAGAATGCAGTGGAACGGGCGTTCCTTGCGGGGCGACTCCTTGAACTCGACATTTGACTCGTTCAGTTCGTAGCACCCGCTCAGTTATCGAAATCTTCGTGTCACAATGGGCACGTGTACGTACCTCCCAAACACGCGGTTGATGACGATGACGCCTGGAAGATCGTCGAAGACGCCGGTGCCGGCGCTCTCATCGTTGCGTCGCAACAAGGACTGATGAGCGTCTTCGTCCCCGTCGTCGTGAGTGACGACCGACGAACGTTGACGTCACACCTCGCAAAGGCCAATCCGTGGTGGAGAGAAGTGAAGAGTGGCGACGAGGTCCTTGCGCTCTTTTTGACCGCCAGCGCGTACGTCACCCCTTCGTACTACCCAAGTCGAATTGAAAATCCCAACGTGGTGCCGACGTGGAACTACGTCGCGGCGGAAGTTCGTGGTCGCGTTCGGCTCCACGAAGAACCGGAGTGGAAATTGGCCCAAATTCATGACGTGACGCAACAGTTCGAACGTGGTCGCAATCCCGAGTGGCGTGTTGACGACCTGGACGAGACTTACCGACTAAAGCAGTTGACCGCGATTGTCGGCATTGAAATCGACGTGCTATCGATTGAAGGTAAAGCGAAGCTGTCACAGAATCGCTCGGATGAGGATCGCGAGAGTGTCCGACGTCACTTGGAGGATGGATCACTCACGGAGCGCAACGTCGCTGGTCGGATGAATTCGACGAACTAACTCGGTGGTGGCATAAACGTATCGGAGCATTGGTGTTCCGATGACTGCATCGTAGGAACAGGTTTTTCGCGACAGATTGTTTATTCGTTCGCGAAATATTTGGTCACTTGCGCCATGACCTGAGCATTGGCGCCACAACGTGGCTGCTAACTTCGTTCCGTGCCGCAACCAAATCGACGTGAAGTTCAGACCAATGATGCTCCAAGCCCAGCGTTTTCTTACTCGCAGGGAATTGCCGTGGGCGACTTTCTCTTCATAGCGGGCCAAGTGCCTAAGAATCCCCTGACGGGCGAAGTGCCTGCGACGTTCATCGAACAGGCACGTCAGGCACTGGAGAACCTTTCGGCAGTGGCGCTCGCCGGTGGCACGTCATTGTCGAACGCAGTGAAGGTCAACGTGTATCTCGACGACATCAACTCAGTTCACGAACTCGAGACGATCTACCCCGACTTCTTCACCGTGCCGTTTCCGGTTCGAACGACTGTCCGTGTCGGACTACGCGGGTTTCTCGTCGAAATCGACGCCATCGTGGCCATCTAAAGAGGGAAGAGTAGTAGTGACCGTCAATATCGTGATTGGTTCGTATCTCGAGCCGGAGTACGTGAAAAAGATTGAAGCCTTCTCCGATGAGATTCGGGTCCACTATCGTCCGGATCTTCTTCCGGTGCCGCGCTACGTCTGTGATCACTCAGCGCCGCCTCGTGAACTCACGAAAGAGCAGTTGGACGAATGGCGATCAACGGTCGCGCTTGCCGACGTGTTCTTTGACTTTGACTGGAACAATCCGGTGGCGATGCCCGAAGAGAGTCCCAATTTGAAGTGGATCCAGGCAACGAGTGCGGGCATTGGTGCGTTCATGCATCGAACGAAACTCGATGAAAGTACTTTGACGGTGACGACGGCCGGAGGAATTCACGCCGCGCCGCTGGCTGAGTTCGCGCTGCTTGGGGCGCTGTACTTCGTCAAGGGAGTGCCACACCTCATGGACCGCAAGCGTGAGCATCACTGGCAGCGCTACACGACGCGTCAGCTCAAGGGAATGCGCGCGCTCGTGGTTGGTCTTGGCGGCGTTGGCCGCGAAGTCGTTCGCGAGTTCAGCGCTCTTGGTGTGGAGGTCGTCGGTCTCGGGCGATCCGGACGAGTCTACGATATACATGGTCTCACCAGGGTTATCGACCGCTCACAGCTGGACGAGGTGCTTCCCAGCGTTGACTTCTTGGTGCTGTGCAGCGCACTGACGAAAGAGACCGAGGGGATGATCGGTGCTCGTCAGCTCGAAATGATGCACTCAGAGTCGGTAGTGATCAACCTCTCGAGAGGTCAACTCATTGACCAAGGGGCGTTTTACAAGGCACTGCTGAATCACACGATCGGTGGCGCGTGTCTTGACGTCTTCGAAGTAGAGCCACTTCCTAAAGACGACCCGATGTGGGACCTCGACAACGTGATCATCTCTCCACATTCAGCGTCGACGGTGCAGACGGAGAACGGGTCCCTCGTCGACTTGTTTCTCGAAAACTTTGCTTCGTGGCGAGAGGGACTTCCGATGCGAAACCTCTTCAACCCGGTCACGGGCTATTAATTTTCGGCCGTCGCACGGAATTCAAATTGTGGTCACCCTGCGATTGAAATGATCTCAGAGACCTGCTAAACCTATTGTCGATTGTACACAATCGACAAAAAGGGGAGTTTATGAGATTTGTCCAGGGGCGTGTGAAAAGAACCATCGCCTGTCTTAGTGCAGTGTTCCTCGTTGGCGCGATGGGCGTAAGCCTCAGTGCGGCGACGTCGTCGGCGTCAAGTCAAAAGTCAACGCGCGGCGGCATTCTTCAAACCGCGTTCCAGTCAGATCCGACGACCTTCGACCCGCAGGTCTGTTACGACGCGACGTGCTGGGTGAACATGGAAATGATGTTCAATCGCCTCTACGACTATGAACCGGGCAACACGACGTTGTATCCCCAAGCTGCGGCGAGCATGCCCAAGATCTCAGCGAACAAGATGGTCTACACCATCGCGATTCGCCCGGGAATGGAATTCTCGGACGGCACGCCCGTCACCGCGGCCGACTTCGCCTACACGTTCTCACGTATCTGCAACCCCGCGACCAAGTCTCCGGTCGTTGGCTTCTGGACCGTGGTCGCCGGCTGCACCGCGTACGCGAGTGCGCCCACTGGCTACGTCTCGGGCATTAAGCCTTTGTCGACGAGCACACTTCAGATCACTCTGACCCAGCCCGACGCAGCGTTCGTCTACGTGCTCGCGATGCCACACGCCTCCGTGATCCCTACGGGCACTGGTGCGCAGCAGGCTCAGAAGCCGCTCGGTTCGGGACCGTACGAATTGGTCTCCTACACCCCTGGTCAAGCCATTGTTTTGAAGCGCAACCCGCACTACTGGGACCCGACGCTGCCCTACACCGACGGCGTGAACGAGAAGTTGGGCGTCAGCCCGCAGGTCCAGTTGCTCGAACTCGAGAAGGGTCAACTTGACCTCATGGGCGACGCGCTGCCGAACTCTTCGTTCCTGAGCGTGAAGAACAGCCCCACGATGAAAAAAGAGTTGGTCCAGTCACAGGGTCTCGACACGTACTACTTGACGCTCAACATGAAGATGAAGCCGTTCAATAACCCGCTCGTTCGTGAAGCCGTGTCGTACGCCATCAACCGCACGTCGCTCTTGAAGTACGTGAACGGTCAGGGCACGCCCGCGACGGGATTCATCCCACCAGGCGTCACCGGCTACACGAAGAGCAATCTCGTCAACCCGCTCGACGTGAAGAAGGCGAAGGCGCTGTTGAAGCAGGCCGGCTATCCGAAGGGCTTCTCGACGAGCATGTACAGCTGGAACACTCAGCCGTGGACGAACCTCGACACTGCGCTGCAGCAGCAACTCGCTGCGGTCGGCATCAAGGTCAACGTGCACCCGATTCAACAGAGCACCTTCTTCACGTTGGCCGCGACCCCGAATAAGGCGCCGATGACGCTGACGTTCTGGATCGCGGACTTCCCCGACGCGAGCGACTTCTTCAACGCGCTCACGTCGTGCGCGGCGGACATTCCCGGTGGTCAGAACTACTCGTTCTACTGCAACAAGGGCGTGGACAGCCTCGTGACCAAGGGTCTCGCGAATCCAGCGACTGCCGCAACGAACTACGTCGCTGCGGACAAGAAGCTGCTCGCGGACAACCCCGTCGTGCCTCTGTACTTCGGCGTGCGCACGGGACTCTCGGGATCGAACATCGGCAACTTCGTCCAGAACCCTATTTGGGACTACGTCATTGACCACTACTGGCTGAAGAACACCTCCAAGTAACCAATGATCACCGTCTTGACTACAACGAGCGTCACCGGTCGTGCCGACAGAACATGTTGAGCCCCTCTTGTTGACCGACGCCGTCGTGGTAGTTGACAGTCTGTCTGTTGCCTTCCCGAGTAGGAGTGGAAGCGGAGAAGTCATCCGCTCCATCTCCTTCTCGGTGAAGGTCGGACAGAGGGTGGGGCTCGTGGGGGAGTCCGGTTCGGGCAAGTCACTCACCGCCCGCGCCATCATGCAGTTGATTCCAGCTCCGGGCACGATCACCGCCGGAGAGATCCACGTCGGGGACGACCTCACGCTCGCCACGGCGACCTCAGCCAAGAAGTGGCGTGGCACGAGTATCGCCATGATCACGCAAGATCCTCTTTCGAGCCTCAATCCGCTCGTTCGCATCGGCGTGCAGATCACCGAAATGCTCCGGCACCATCGCCACGTCTCGCGCGCCGACGCGCGCCAGCGGGCCGTGGAACTCTTGAACGCGGTAGGTATTCCTAATCCCAAGCGCACGATGCGTCAATTTCCGAGTGTGCTGTCCGGGGGCATGCGCCAGCGCGTCGCACTGGCAATCGCCATTAGTTGCAACCCACGTCTGCTCATTGCCGACGAGCCGACGACAGCGCTCGACGTCACCATCCAGGCACAGGTGCTCGACCTACTCGAGACAATGTCGCGCGAACACAACAGTGCGGTGTTGCTTATTAGCCACGACTTGGGTGTCGTGGCGAACTTCTGTGAAGAGATCCTCGTCATGTACGCGGGCAAGATCGTCGAATCGGGTCCGACGACCAGCATTCTGGACGCCCCGCTTCATCCGTACACGAGAGCGCTCCTGACGTCAGTACCGTCGATGACCGAGGATCTGCCAGAACGACTCTCCTCAATAGCGGGAAGTCCACCCGCGGGCGGCGTCGACGTCGTGGGATGCGCGTTCGCGCCACGATGTCCCTTGGCCCAACCGGTCTGCAGGGAAGTGAATCCCGAACTTCGCCGTCTCGACGATCCGGACCAGCGCGTGGCCTGTCACGCCGCGGGCGACCCCTTGTGGCCATCCTCTCAAGTGGCTGAGTCAAACCAATGACGACGCCCCAGCCCGACGTGCCGCTCAAGGTCGAGGGACTCAAGGTCTATTTCCGTGTTCGTCGAGCGTTCGGTAAAGCCCGATCGATCAAAGCCGTTGACGACGTCACGTTCGAGCTTCGTTCGGGCGAGACGCTCGGCATCGCGGGGGAGTCGGGATCGGGAAAGAGTAGTGTCGCTCGCTCGCTCGTCCAACTCACGCGTCCAACGGGCGGAACGATCTCACTCGCCGGTGCACCAGTGACCAACTTGACCGGTCAACGACTGAAGCGTTTTCGACGCCGCATGCAGATGGTCTATCAGGATCCCTACGACTCGCTCGATCCCCGCATGTCCGTGCACGACGCCATTGGCGAGGCGCTGTC
>DASZHK010000018.1:0-18376 GCA_035937905.1 Acidimicrobiales bacterium | reverse complement strand
CGGCCGACACGAGTCCAGAGACGGCGACGCGCTTCGACGAACTCGTCCAATCACTAGCCCGTCTTCGCGACGTCGACACCGTGGCGGCGTTCTTGCGCGACCTGTGTACGACCAACGAACTCGACGCCATGGGCCAGCGACTCCAGGTGGCGCGACTCGTCGACGATGGTATGTCCTACCAGGAGATATCACGTCGCACGGGCGCCTCGACGGCGACGATCACCCGCGTCGCGCAGTGGCTGCACCACGGCGAAGGTGGCTACGGTGCCGTGTTGAAACAGAGCAAGCGATGACCCGGCGCCTGACGATGGCGTTGCCCTCGAAGGGACGTTTACGCGAGCCGTCGTGGGCCCTGCTCGAGGCGAGCGGCGTCTCGCCGCAAGAGCCGGGCGAGCGCGTACTACAAGCCCACTGTCGCAACGCCGACATCGACCTCCTCTTCGTGCGGGCGGACGACGTCCCCGAGTACGTGCAAGACGGTGTCGTCGACTGTGGCATCACCGGTCTCGATCTCGTCCACGAGCGTCAGTCCAGCGTCGAAGTGTTGCTTCGTCTCGGCTACGGGACGTGCTCACTGCAAGCCGCGGTCTCGAGCGAAGATCCCGCTACGCGCGTCGAAGACCTCCAGGGTCGCCGTATCGCGACCTCGCACCCGCACATCGCTGCGAAGGCCCTCGCCGAGCGCGGCGTCAGCGCCGAGATCATCACGGTCGCGGGCTCGGTCGAGATCTCACCCCGGCTCGGCCTCGCCGACGCCATCATCGACCTGGTCTCTACCGGTAGCACCCTGCGCACGAACGGACTTCGTTCTCTCGGCGTCCTCTTCGAATCGGAGGCCGTGCTCGTTGGTCGCGTGAACTCGAAGGACTCAGAGGCCCGTCGCACGCTCACGACGGTGCTGGGTTCAGTCATCAACGCCCGCGCCAATCGCTACTTGCTCTGCAACGTGTCGAAGGACCGCCTCGACGAAGTGACGGCAGTACTGCCAACGGCAGGGTCACCGTCGGTGATGGACCTCGCCACCCCGGGTGTCGTGGCCGTGCACGCACTTGTGCCGGCCGCGGACATCTGGTCGCTGTTACCGAAACTCGAAGCGGCGGGCGCGAGCTCAATCCTGACGCTCCCCATTGAACGGATGGTTCCGTGAGTACACCCGTGAAGACCGACAAAGCCGTATCGATCGAGGACATCGTCAACGACGTGCGCGAGCGAGGCGACGTCGCGGTCGCCGAGTGGTCCAGGCGCTTCGACGCGACGACGGCGGACGCGCCCGAGCGCGCGGTCGCCTACGGCGATATTCCCACCGCGGCCGTCCTCGCCGCCGCCGAAGCCGTGCGGACCTGGCACGCGGCTCAACGTCCCGCGGACCTCATGATGGAGGTGTCGCCGGGCGTCACGCTCGAACGGCGCTGGTCGCCACTTCGCTCCGTGGGTATCTACGTGCCGAAGGGTCTCGTCTCGTCACTCATCATGAGTGCAGTGCCGGCCCAAGTCGCTGGCGTCGATCGCATCGTGGTGTGCACGCCGCCGAACGGCTCCGCCGCGGTGGCCGCGACCGCGGCACTCTTAGGCATCGACGAGGTGTGGGCGATCGGTGGCGCGCAGGCGATCGCCGCGATGGCCTACGGCACGGCGTCGATCGAGGCCGTCGACAAAATCTTTGGACCCGGGAGTGGTGCGGTGAACACCGCGAAACTGATCGTGAGTCGCGACGTCGCGATCGACCTCCCGGCCGGGCCGAGTGAGATCGTCGTCGTCGCCGATGACGGTGTCGACGAAGCGTTGATCGCACAAGAGATCGCCGCGCAGATGGAACACGGCTCTGATTCCAAGGGCCACGTCGTGCGGGTCGGTGACGACCTCGAGGCGGCGTTGGCGCAAGTGGAGGCCTACGCCGCCGAACACGTCGCGCTGTTGGGCGAGCGCGCGGAGTCCTTGGCTGGACGAATTCGTAACGCGGGGGCGATCTTCGTAGGGCCGTACTCCCCGGTGCCCGCGGGGGACTACGCGACGGGTGGCAATCACGTGTTACCGACCGGCGGCTGGGCGAAGTCCACCGGCGGTCTCGGTCTCGAGGCGTTCATGAAGACGGTCACGGTGCAGCGCGTCACGAAAGAGGGTCTGGAGCGCCTTGCTCCGACGATTGAAGCACTCGCCGAGCTTGAAGGCATGACCGCGCACAAGGCCACGGCGCGACGATGAAGCCCGAAGCCCTGGAGGCCTACCAGTGGCCGCCCTCGACGGACGTCATCGCGGCGCGCGTCGGACTCGATCCGCGCTCCATCGTCCGTTTTGACGGCAACGTCGCGGCGACGCCACCACCGAGCGCTCGACCCGCCGCGTTGGCGCGCGCGCTCGCCGACGTCAACGAGTACGACCGTGGTCGTTACCAGGAACTTCGCGAGGCGATCGCGCGTCTTCATGACCTCGACGTCGGCCAGGTGGCCCTCGGTGCCGGAAGCGACGAGTTCATCGTGCTGCTCGCGCGTCTCTACGCCGAAGGCGGCACGATCGCGACGGTGCCTTCGTATTCGTACTCGATGTACCGCTTCGCCGCCCTCATGGCGGGGGCGACGATCATCGACGACGTGCAGAAGGCCGACCTCGTCTTCGTCTGTCGACCGAACAATCCCACGGGCGAACTACCCGACGTCCCCGACGTGCCCGGCCAACTCGTCATCGACGAGGCGTACGCGCAGTACGCCGGGGTCGACGCGCTCGATCGAATCGACCGTGGCGCCATAGTGCTCCGCACGTTCTCGAAGGCCTACGGGCTGGCGGGAGCGCGTGTCGGGTACGCACTCGCGAACGCCCAGACGACGAACGTGATCGCGTCTCGCCAGGCCCCGCTCTCCGTGTCGGCGCTCTCGGCCGCGTTGGCCCTGGCGGCACTGTCGACGCCCGTCGACGTATCCTCGGCACTCGCCGAGCGTGATCGGCTGTCAGCAGAACTCGAGACGCTGGGTCTAAAGCCTCTTCGCTCGTACACGAACTTTCTCTTCATCCCCATGGACGAACCCGAGAAGCTCGTCGAGCAGCTGCTGCCCTACGGCGCCGTGACGAGGGCGTATCCCGGTGGGATGCGCGTGAGCGTGCGCGATGAGATCGACAACGACTTCTTGTTGGACGCCCTGCGCGGTGTGCTCTTCGACACGCCCATGCCGCCCTCCACGCTGCGCTTCGAACGCAACACCGCAGAGACGCTTCTCAGCGTGCGACTGCGGGTACCGGGCCAGGGTCGGGTCTTCGTCAGTACCGGCGCGGGCTTCTACGATCACATGTTGCAACAACTCGCGTTTCACGCGGGGATGGACCTGCGTCTCGAAGGCGTAGGTGATCTTGAGACGGGCGACCACCACACCGTGGAGGACATGATGCGCACGTTCGGCGAGGCGTTGGACCGCGCACTCGGCGAACGCAAGGGCCTCACGCGTTACGGTGAGGCGCGCGTCCCGATGGACGAGGCCCTGGCGCACGCGGTCGTGGACCTCTCGGGACGTGCCACGGCCGCCATCTCGGTCACGCCCGACGAAGGAATGGTCGCGCACGCCTTTGAGTCGTTGGTCCAAACGGCGCGCATTACGTTGCACGTCACCGCGACGGGTGCGAACGCGCACCACGTCGCCGAAGCAGCGTTCAAGGCGGTCGGCCGAGCGATGGCGCAGGCCCTCGTGAAGGACGGATCGCTGGTGCGTTCGACGAAGGGATCACTGTGAGTGACGTCGTCGTCGTCGACTACGGTGCCGGCAACACCCGTTCCGTACGCGCCGCCCTTCGCCGACTCGGTCACGCGAGCGTGGTCTCGAGTGACACGTCGGCGATCCGTGAGGCCGACTTCGTGGTGTTGCCGGGCGTGGGTTCGGCGCGCAGTGCCATGCAACACCTGGACGACACCGGCGCTTCGAACGCGCTCCGTCAGCGCTTCAGCGAGGGTCGCTCGACGCTCGGCATCTGTCTCGGCATGCAGCTCGCGATGGAGACAAGTGAAGAGGACGGTGGCGTGAAGGGTCTCGGACTGCTCGAGGGCGACGTCGTTCGTCTGAGCGAGGGACGCGTACCGCGACTCGGCTGGTCGATCGTCAAGCCGTGGGGTCAGGCCTACTACTTCGCCCACTCCTACGCCGTGCGTTCCAACGACACGGTCGCGAACGTCGAGGGCGTGACGGTCGCCGTTCGTCGCGAATCCTTCCTCGGTGTGCAGTTCCACCCCGAAAAGAGTGGACCCGCCGGACTGGAGTTTCTCGATCAATGCCTCTCGCTCGTCTGATCCCGTGCCTCGACGTCGCGCACGGTCGAGTCGTCAAGGGGGTGAGCTTCGTGGGCCTTCGCGACGTCGGTGACCCGGTGGAACTCGCCGAGCTCTACAGCGACGGGGGAGCCGACGAACTGGTCTTGCTCGACATCACCGCGACGCCCGAGGAGAGCGCCACGATGACCTCGGTCGTCGAGCGCGTCGCCGACGTGCTGACGATTCCCTTCACCGTCGGCGGGGGCGTTCGATCGGTGGATGACGCGTCACGACTAATCGAGTCGGGGGCGGATCGCGTGTCGCTCAACTCTGCGGCCCTGGCCGATCCCTCCCTGATCACGAAGATCGCGTCGCGCTTCGGTTCCCAAGCCGTGGTCGTTGCGATCGACGCTGGCGCCGACGTCGTCTACACCCACGGCGGACGCGTCGCCACGACGACGGCGACGGTGCCGTGGGCCGTTGAGGCTTGCGAGCGAGGGGCGGGAGAGATCCTGTTGACGTCGATTCGCCAAGACGGCCAGCGCAGTGGGTACGACTTGGCGTTGACCGTCGCCGTGCGCAACGCCGTTACGATTCCCGTCATCGCGTCGGGTGGCGCCGGTTCGGCGCGTCACGTCGCGGAGGCTCTCCGCGTCACCGACGCGGCACTGGTCGCCTCGATCGTCCACGAGAATCCCACGGGTCTCGCGGGACTTCGACGCGAGATCGAGGCGTTGGGCATTGAACTTCGACCATTAGAGGAGACCCATGGCTGACGAGCTGCGCGCCGCGATCATCCAAGACGAAGAGACGAAGCGAGTGCTGATGTTGGGCTGGATGGACGAGGAGGCCTTGGCCCTCACGAGATCGAGTGGCCTCGTGCACTTCTTCTCTCGATCGCGCCAAAAACTCTGGCAGAAGGGGGAGACCTCGGGCAACGTGCTGCACGTCACCGACGTCACCCTCGACTGCGATGAGGACGCCGTGCTCGTGAGCGTGCACGCCGACGGTCCGACCTGTCACGACGGTTCGACGTCGTGTTTCACCCCCTGGCTGTGGCGCAGGATCCTGCGACGCCAGGCCGAGAACGCCGAAGGTTCGTACGTCGTTGCGCAGTTGAACGCCGGTGTCGCTCAAAACGCCCGCAAGGTCGGTGAAGAGGCGGTGGAGCTCGCGGTCGCCGCATTGAGTGAAGACGACGAACGCGTGGTGAGCGAGGCTGCCGACTTGTGGTTCCACTCGCTGTTGTTGTTGCGAAGTCGCGGTCTTGATCCGGCGCTAGTCGACGACGAACTGCGCCGACGTTCGCGTTGAGTTGAAACTTTTTCGCTCAGAACCGCTACGAAGAGATTGACGTTTCGGAGCGAACACGTCACACTCTTGTAATGAGCGCGTTTTAAAAATGCAGCCATGAACCTTCACACCAAAACCAACAATGTCCTGAGGAAACGAGTGACGCTGGTGGCGCTCGCGGCCTCCCTCGCCTCGATGTCCTACGTCGTCTCGGCCGGCACCGCTGGGGCCGCCTCGAATCCAGGTTTCGTCCTCTATTCGTCTCAGGGCTACGACCACGCGTCGGTCAACGCCTTCAACGCCACGAACCCTGGTTTCACCGTGACCTTGAACGACAACTCGACGGGTCCGCTCTTGCAGCAGATCCAGGCCGAGGGCAACAACCCCAAGTGGGGCGTGCTGTGGGTCGACGGTGCCTCGGCGTTCGCGCAGCTTGACGGCGAAGGCAAGTTGCTCCGCAACAGCGTGCCACCAAAGGCGAAGTTCAACACGCTCGGCCTTCAAAACGTGCCCAAGGACGGTAGTTTCACGCCCACGGGCCTCACCGTCACGGGCGCTCTTTGCTACGACTCGTCCCAGATCACGGCCGCGCAGCTGCCCAGTTCCTGGTCACAGCTGACCAGCTCACAGTACAAGGGTCTCCTTGGTATGAACGACCCTTCACAGTCGGGTCCTACGTTCCCGATGATCGCGGGCATCATGGACTACTTGGGTAAGTACAAGAGCGGCTCGACGGCGAAGTCGGTCTCGGCCGGTGAGTCGTTCTACACCGCGTTGAAGGCCAACGGCCTCGTGGTCAATGCCGTGAACGGTGCGACCATCACGGCCATGGAGGCGCACACCATCTCGATGGCCACCATCCAGAGTTCCGCGTGTTACGGCGCCGCACTCACGACCTTCCCCTCGATGAAGGTGAAGTACCTCAGTCCTTCGATCGCGCTTCCCAGCGTTATCGGCATTGACGGCAAGGCGTCGAAGACGGTTCGCAAGGACGCGCAGAAGTTCGTGGACTGGGTCCTGTCACCAGCTGGCCAGGCCGTGATGCAGACCGCTGACCCGCAGGGCGACTCGCTCTTCTGGCCAGTCATCAAGGGTGAGAACCCCGCGAACCCCATCATCCCCCCGCTGTCGACGACGCACGCCATCTCGACCAACCCCTACACCTGGGGAAAACTGGAGACTCAGATCAACACCTGGTTCGACAGCAACATTGTCAACGGCCTCTAAGTCATCTCGAATCCCTAACCCCCCCTCGGCGCCACGGCTGTCTCCCCAGCCGTGGCGCCGAGCGCTCTTGAAAGGTAAGTGATGGCGATCGCCGCGCTCGACACGGCCGCGCCCGTGACGCCGTCACCGATGACGACGTCGAAGAAGCGAGGATCACTCGGTGGGGTGGTCCTATGGATCGTCCTCACGTTGCTCATTCTCGCTCCCGTCGGGAGTTTTCTCATCTTGGGCGTGAGCCCACGCGTGTTTCAACAGGGTTCGCAGTGGTTCACGTTGAGTTACGTACGCCAGGCATTCTCGAGTTACTTCGGCCGCGGCATCTTCAACTCGCTGTGGGTCTCGACGTCCGTCGCGATCCTCTCGGTGTGCGTCGCGACGGCGCTCGCGTGGTTGATCCACCGGACCAACGTGGGTGGACGAAAGTTTTGGGCCGTCATGATGTGGCTGTTACTCATGATGCCGACGTGGATGATGACCCTTGGGTGGGGAGACCTGCTCCAACCCTTCGGCGCCGCGCAGGCGCTCGGCATCAACACGCACTGGATCTACGGGGAGTTCTTCGGACCACTTGGCATCGTGGTCGTCCTCACGAGCGCGGCACTGCCGTTCGCCTACTTCATCATCTCCGCCGGTCTTCAGGGACTCGGACCGGAGTTCGAGGACGCGGCGCGGATCCATGGAGCCGGGCCGATTCGTAGTCTGCAGACCGTCCTACCGATTATCGCGCCGGCGCTGTTGAGCGCGCTCGCGATCTGTTTCGCCGAGACGATGAGCGACTTCGGCGTGGCCTTCACGCTCGGGTACCACTCGAACTTCCCGATGGCGACGTACGTGCTCTTCAACGCCATCAGTAACTTTCCGGCCAACTTCTCCGTCGCGGCCGTCATCGCGGCCGTTCTCATCATCTCCACGATTCCCCCCATCGTCCTGCAATCGCACGTCATGAGGAAGCGCTCGTACGCCGTACTCTCGGGGCGAACGCGCGCACCGCGTCGCCGTCAGCTCGCGCGAGGTCCCCGAGCACTCGCGACCGCGGCCGTCGCCGGGGTCTTCTTCATCGCGCTGGGCGTGCCGATACTCGGCGCGGTCATCGGCTCGCTCGTGAAGAATCTGGGCATCGACTCGCCGAATGGCGTCCACTTCACCTTGACCTACTACGCGCAAATCTTTAAACCGTCCATTCAAGGCAACAGCTTGGGCGCGCCACTGTTGCTCTCCAATCAATTGGGCCTCGTCGTCGCGACCGGTACCGGCGTGTTGGCGGTCATTCTCGCTCGTCGTCTCATCGCCAATCCCGGGAGTTGGAGTCAGCGCATCACCGACGTCTTCTTATTGGGTTCGGTCGCGGTTCCCGGCGTCGTGCTCGGCGTGGGCTACATCTTCTTCTACAACCTCAGCTTCATTTCGAACAACGTGGTGAGCATCTACAAGACGTTGCCCCTTCTCATGCTGGCGCTCGTGGCGAACGCAGTGCCGGGACAGACCCGCTTCATGGCCGGTCCGGTCAGTCAAATCCAACCCTCGCTCGGCGAAGCCGCGCGCGTGCACGGGGCCGGTCGCATGCGCGCGTGGCGCACGACCAACCTGCCACTCATGTCGCGCGTCTTGTTATGGGGGTGGCTCCTCACCTTCACGAAGACCATCGCCGAGTTGGCGATCTCGCAGATCCTCTATCCACCCAGTCAGGAACCAGCCTCCGTGTCGATTCAGTCCTACCTAGCGAACTTCGCCCCGAACACGGGAACGGCGATGACCGTCGTCACCCTCATGGAGATGCTCGCCGTGATCGGCATCGCGCTGACGGTCTACCGACTTGTCACGCCGGCCGGGTGGCGTCGGGTGGGCTTTAGTGGGGTGCAGTCATGAGTGAGTCGTCACCGCGCGCCGTTGGTGTGTCGATGAGTGGTCTCGGCAAGGTCTTCGGTGAAAAGCTTGCCCTCGACGACGTGAGCATCGAGGTCGATCCGGGAACGTTCCTCGTGCTACTTGGGCCGTCGGGTTCGGGAAAGACGACGCTGTTGCGCTGCGTCGCCGGCATTGAGCGTCCGTCAACCGGCACCATCACTATCGGAGGAAACCTGGTCGTCGGTGGCAAAACCTATCTGCCGCCCGAGCGCCGGCGCCTCGCGATGGTCTTCCAGGACTACGCCCTCTGGCCCCACCTCTCCGTGCGCAAGAACGTCGCGTACCCGTTGTCGACGTCGTCATTCGAGAAGAGCGAACGCTCACGACGCTGCGACGACCTGCTCGAGCGCGTGGGCATCAGTCACCTCGCCGAGCGCTACCCGAACGAACTCTCCGGAGGCGAGCAACAGCGCGTGGCGCTCGCGCGTGCCCTCGCGGCGGAAGTCGGGCTCATCCTCTTCGACGAGCCGCTCTCCAACCTCGACGCCGACCGCCGTGAACAGCTCCGCATCGAGATCGCGACGCTGACGCGCGACGCCGGCATGACCGCGATCTACATCACGCACGACCAGTCCGAGGCCTTCGCCCTCGCGGACCAGATCGGCGTCTTGAATCAAGGTCGACTCGTCCAGCTCGACACGCCGGAGAACATCTATCGGCACCCGCACAGCGCCTTCGTCGCTCGCTTCACGGGCGTGGCCGGTGAGTTCCCGGTCCGGGTGACGGGCGCAAGAGGAGAACACTGCGTCATGGTGGCCCTGCCGTTCGGCGCTGGTCATTCCATCGAAGCGTCGACGATCGAGAACTTCGACAGCGGCGCCGACGTGCAGCTCTTCGTTCGGTCGTCCGGCGTGTCGTTGGGCGTGCCCTCGAACGACGAGGGCGTCCGAGGGGTCATCATCGACGTCGCCTTCAACGGACGTGGGTACGATCACGTCGTTGAGGTGGGCGAAGGTTTCACGCTGACCAAGGTTTTCGCTCCCATGAAGTTCGAGCGTGGTCGAAACGTTAAAGTTTGTTTCGATCCTTCCGCGTGTTTTGTAATGGATCCAACCAGAGAGGTGTCAAAATAGTGTTAGGCGTCACGGTTTCATCGGGAGTAGTGGTACTGGTTGGTGCGGTGTTTCTCGCCAGCGCGGTCGAGATGATCGAGGCGCTGACCATCGTGTTCGCAGTCGGTCACACGCGGGGTTGGCGTTCGGCCTTCGAGGGCACGATCGTGGCGTTGCTCTGTCTGGGCGCGCTGGTCGCGGCCTTCGGACCTGCCTTGGTGCACGTGCCCTTGGATGTCTTACGGCTCATCGTCGGTGGTGTGTTGTTGATCTTCGGTCTGCAGTGGCTCCGTAAAGCGGTCCTTCGTTCGAGCGGATTGAAGGCTAAGCACGACGAGGACGAGATCTACCGCGAGACCGTCGCGGAACTCTCGGCGCAGCCCACGAACGCCGGACGCGACCGCGTGTCGTTCGTCATGGCCTTCAAGGGCGTCTTCCTCGAAGGTCTTGAAGTCGTGATCACGGTGTTGACCTTGGGCACGTCCGCGCACCGGCTCGGACTCGCCGTCATCGTCGCCGCCGTTGCGGTGGTGTTGGTCGGGATCGTCGGCGTCGTCGTCGCGAAGCAGCTTTCCGCCGTGCCCGAGAACGCCATGAAGATGGCCGTCGGAGTACTGCTCGTCAGTTACGGGACGTTTTGGACGGGCGAGGGACTGAAGGTCCGTTGGCCCGGTGGCGACACGATGCTCGTGGGACTCGTCGCGATCTACCTCGTCATCACCTGGCTCTACGTCGCGTGGCTTCGCTCCAGCACCCCCAAGCAGACAAGTGAGGTCTCGGTATGAACAAGCAATCGTCGTTCCCGGTTCGAGTGATGAAAGGTTTCGGCATGTTCTGGTGGGACTTCTTGGTCGGCGACACGCCCGAGATCTTCGTCGCGGTCCTCGTCATCATCGGTGTCGTCTCTCTGTTGAGCGAGAGCGGCCACTACAACGTCGCGGCGGAGATCGTCCTGCCGGTACTCGGCGTGGGCACACTCGGCGCGTCGCTGTGGCGCGCCAAGCGAGCCGCCGGCAAGTAGCGCTTAGAGCGTGTGTTCTATTTGGCGAGTGCGCCGGGAGAAGCGACCGACACCATAAAGTCGTGGCTTATCTAAGCAATCTGACAGACGCCCAGTGGGAGATGCTGGAACCACTATTGGTCATTCCAGCCAAACGAGGGCCGAAGCACGGAGCCGACCTTCGCCACGTGGTCGACGCGATGCTCTACATCTCGCACACCGGGTGCCAGTGGCGGTTCTTGCCCGAGGAGTTCGGTCCCTGGACTCGAGTTTGGTCCCAGTTTCGCCGGTGGTCGCGCAATGGAACGTGGACTCGGGCTCTCTCCGAACTGCACGCGTCGTCGCGCACGGCTCTTGGCCGAAAAAACTCGCGGCCCTCAATGGTGGTTATCGACACACACCTCGCACGCGGAGCCTCGAACGGGGGCGCCACCTTCCACAACCAGGGCGGTCCCTACGGACGCACCAACGGCGCCAAACGCATCGTCTGCGTGGACGTCACCGGTTTACCGCTCTGCGTGCGTGTTGTCCCTGCCTCGACGTCCGAGGCCAGCGCCGTCGAACAGATACTTGACGATCTCGCCCGGTCAGGTGATGACGAACGGCTGGAACTCGTCCTCGTGGACCGAGGCACTGCGGCATCTGCCGCCACGAGGTTGTCGGCAAAGTTCAACTACGAGGTTCGTCGGGTTGGATGGGACGAACCACCGCGCAACGAGAACGGTGCCAAGGTGTTTCGCCCTATCCGCCACGCCTGGCGCGTCGAAGTGGCCCACGGCCATCTTGTGCGACGTCGTCGCCTCGCACGATGCTTTGAGAACACGACAGTCTCAGCTACCGGATGGTTGCACGTCGCCTCCCTCGTCGAAAACCTTCGCTCATCCTCGGGCGACAGTCCTTGATGCGGTGTGGCGTGGTATTCGGTCCTCAACGTCGGCGACGACCCCATGGGAGACTGAACGAATGAGACACGAGTCGTGGCCAACACCGGGAGAGTCCCCGGGTCACTTTGAGTGGGGACCGACGGGCACTGAACGATTGGCTCGACCGGGGTCGATAGTCGTTGTCATCGACGTGCTTCGCTTTACCACCGCGGTCGGGGCCGTGGTCGATCGAGGTGCGATCGCGTATCCCTATCGATGGAAGGACGAGACGGCGCGCGCCTTCGCTGATTCACTCGGAGCTCACCTGGTCGATGGTCCCGATGAGGCTGGCATCTCGCTCTCTCCAACGGCCCTGTTGAACTTCGCAACACTGGATGCCGTGGTCCTGCCGTCGCCCAATGGCTCGACGTGTTCGGTGCTTGCCGCTGAGAAGGGAGCCGTCGTCGTGGCGGCGTGTCTGCGCAACGCACCTGCGGTGGCTCAGTATCTCGCGGCCACCTCTCTGCCCGTGTCGGTCATTGCGTGTGGTGAACGTTGGCCCGATGGGACCCTGCGACCTTCGCTCGAGGATCTCTTAGGGGCCGGTGCAGTACTTGCGAATCTATGCGGCGACTTGTCGCCGGAAGCCAAGTCGACCGTCGCCGCGTGGGAAGACACCAAGGCCACCGTTGGGGACGCTCTCTTGCGGAGCGCATCGGGACGAGAATTGGTGGAGCGAGGGTTTCATCACGACGTCGAGTACGCATCCGCTTACGGCGTGAGCGACGTCGTGCCCGTCCTCGTTGACGGAGCCTTTCGTCATGTCGAAATGGTCTCCACGCTTTGAATGGCTCCATGATTTGGCGCGTTGCCTCACAGCATGTGACAGCCCCGACGCAGAATCACTTCCGTGGCAACCACGTCAGCTGGATCACCCATCTCGCACTCCGGTCAGACGCTCTCGAGAGCCGTCACGTTCCAGTTCGCCATTGACCCGAGCCCCGAGCAGAAGATCCTCCTCGCCAAATGCGCGGGCGCTCGCCGCTTCACCGTCAACCATCACCTGGCTCGGGTGAGAGCCAACCTGGACGCCAGATTGGTCGAGCGAGACGCACTCTCCGCGAGTGGTGATCCGTGCGAACCATCAACTCCTTCACTGTCCTGGTCCGCCTTCTCCTTCATCAACGAGTTCAACGCCTGGAAAAACGGACGGTCTGCTGACTCGCCGGTCAGTGGGGACGGAATACGGGGTCTCGCCTGGCGTCACGAGCTGCCCAATGACGTCTTCGAGTGCGCCAGTGTGGACGCGGCCCGGGCGCTCGAGAACTTCGCTGCGTCGCGGCGTGGTGAACGCGGTGGAGCGCCCGTCGGGTTTCCCCGCTTCCAGGCCAGGGGGAAGGTGACGCCGAGTTTCCGGTTGCGCAACCGCGCGACGCCGGGTCGGTCGCCCTCGAGTCAGTCGATCCGCTTCAGCGATTCCGCGCACCTGCGACTTCCCAGATTCGGCCCGGTCAAAGTCTTCGGTCCCACCCGCAAGGTTCGCCGGATGATCGACGGTGGTCGCTTCCACATCTACTCGGCGACGCTGACTCAGCGTGCCGGACGCTGGACCGTGTCGCTCACCGGCGCGGCCGCCAAGCTTCATCAGGCCGAGCGCAGCCGCACCAACCGTCACGCCGTCCCTGTCGGGGTCGACCGGGGGATCATCTCCCTTTGCGTCGCCGCCGACGCGAACGGCGTTTTCTTTGAGAGCTTCGAGGGGGTGACAACACTGAAGCAAACGCAAGCGTCGCTCAAGGCGGCCAACCAGGCCCTGGCCAGAACCACACCGGGGTCCAAAGGTCGCCAACGAGCGAGGGCTCGACTCGCGAAGACCCATCGCAAGGTCGCCAACACCCGCCGACACTTGGTCCACCAGGCCTCCAAGGCCCTGGTGGACCAAGCTCAGTTCCTCGTGATCGAAGATCTGAACGTCGCGGGCATGGTGAGGAACCGACATTTGTCGAGGTCGATCTCGGACGCCGCGATGGGCGAGCTCTCGCGCCAGTTGCTCTACAAGGCCAATTGGCATGGCGTCGAGGTCCGCATCGCCGACCGGTTTTTCCCCTCCTCCAAGACCTGCTCGGGCTGTGGAGTGGTCAGAAGCGACCTCGACCTCTCGACACGGACCTACTCGTGTGGGGCCTGCGGTCTGGTGATCGACCGCGACCTCAACGCTGCCATCAACCTTGCTCGCTGGCGACCCATGGAGCCCTCCGCAGTGACGTTGGTCCCAACGCGCGTTCCGCTTCTCTCTACCGCCTGATCCTGTTGGGATCTGCACCGCGAAGCACGTGGGAAGAGCCGATCGTCACCCGCACAACCATCACGGCAACGTGATGAGGGCCCTGGGTCGGAACCGAGTACTCAGACGAACCATCGTCTGGGAAGTCGGACGGTGAGCAAGCACCACTGGACCACTTGGTTCAGTTGGTCAAGGCGAACCGGTGGGTCCAATTAGGACACACGCTGTTAGGCGCCCGCCAACTCGTACGCCGTCATCGACAGCGAACCCATCTCGTAGCCGTCGATGAGCGTCGTCGTGGGCGTGTTCGCGGCCGCCGCCAGTCCGGCGACGTAGGCGAGTGGCAAGAAGTGGTCTGGTGTCGGGACGGCGAGTTGGTAGTCGGCGTGCGCGCTGGTGGTACCGAGTCGTGCGGGGTCATTCGTCATGATCTCGCGCGCCGCGTCGTCGAAACGATGGGCCCAGGCCGTCCCCTCGCCGGCGGCGTGCCAGTCGACGAGACGGAGGTTGTGCACCACGTTGCCGCTACCGAGGATCAGCACGCCTTCGCTGCGGAGCTCGTGGAGTTTCGCGCCCAAGTTGAAGTGGTAGTCGAAGGGCAATTCGGCGTTGATGGAGAGTTGCAGTACCGGCACGTCGGCCCTGGGGAACATGTGCACGAGGACCGACCAGGTACCGTGATCGATGCCCCAGGAGTCCGCGTCGAGTCCGACGTAGGTCGGCTCCACGACGTCGATGACGCGCTTCGCCAACTCGGGGTCACCGGGCGCGGGGTACTCCATATCGAAGAGGGGCTTTGGAAACCCGTAGAAATCGTGAATCGTGCGCGGTGACGGCATCGCCGTGACGGCGGTGATGTTGACGTACCAATGCGCGGAGACGACGAGGACGGCTTTGGGTTTGGGGATGGACGCGCCAAAGGTCGTCCACGCGTCGGTGTAGCGATTGTTGTCGAGCGCGTTCATGGGAGTGCCGTGGCCAATGAAGGCGGCGGGCATCAAGTCGGACATGGAACCTCCTAGGAGAATCACAGCGTACCGGGGTCTTTTCGCCAAAAGACCGCCGTAGCCTGGACCAATGAAGAATGCACGGGTACTCCCTGGCGCGCTCCTCGCGGCGTCGCTGCTCGCAGGCGTCGCCGCGACGACGACCGCCACCGCGACGACGACCGCCACCAACCTGGCCTGCGCGGTCCAAGTGGTCTCGACGTGGAGTGTTCCACGACTCGCGAACGAGACCATCGCCGTCTCGATCAACGCGGCCAACATCGGCGCCTTGGGACCGGCCGCGCGCGCCGGCTACGGAGGAATCCTCCTCGTGGGCTCGACCGCTCCCGCGCACTTCGCGGCCATCGTCGCCACGCTGCAGCGCGAGACGCCCGAGAAGTACGCGATGCTCGTCATGACCGACGAAGAGGGCGGCGGCGTGCAACGCCTGGCAAACCTTCTCGTCTCGGCGCCATGGGCGCAGACCATGGGCAAGAACCTGACGGCTGCGCAGATCACCGCCGAAGGCAAGAAGGTCGGTGCAGCGATGCTGGCGGCGGGCGTGAACGCCGATTTGGCGCCCGTGCTCGACGTGGACGGACGCGCCGTCTATCCCAGCGCGACGAACCCGGACGGGTACCGCTCATTCGGTGGCGTGCCCACGAAGGTCGCGAGTGACGGCGTCGCGTTCATGAACGGTCTGAACGCCGCCGGCGTCACCGCGGTTGTCAAGCACTTTCCCGGTCTCGGTGGCTCGACGGGTAACACCGATTACGGTCGGGCCGCGACGCTGCCCTGGGCGACCTTGAAGACGACTGCCCTCGTTCCCTTCGACGCCGCCATTCGAGCTGGGGCCACGGCGGTCATGGTGTCGAACGCCACGGTCCCGGGTCTCTCAGCACTGCCGTCGAGCATCTCGCCCGTCGTCATCCAATTCCTGCGCCAACAGCTCGGCTTCACCGGTCTCATCATGACCGATTCCCTCGGCGCGGGCGCCTTGAGTGTGCTGCACTTGAGCGTTCCTGTCGCGAGCGTCAAGGCGCTCGAGGCGGGCGCCGATCTGACGTTGGCCGGCACGCCCCCGTCACCGGCCGCTTCGTTGCAACTCGCGCAATCGACGTCGAACGCGATTCAACAAGCGGTGAGCGCCGGCACGCTTACACTCGCCACGTTGCAAAGTGCCGCGGCGCAAGTGTTGGCGAGCCGAAACCAGGTCACTTGTCCCGTCGCGCCCGTGTGACGACCCATCAACGAGACACTGGCGGCTAGGGGCTGACGCGTTCTAGGGCGCGACGACAGCAAGAACGTCGTTGGCAATGACGTCTGGGCTGAATTGGACGTCCACGTGCATGCCGCGTTCGTCCGGCTGGAGCGGTTCGAGGGTCGCGAACTGCGACGCCAATAGCGCTTCGCCGGCGATCTCGGCCGGTCGAGCATCAATCCTCGAGCGAATGACCTCGAGTGATCCGTCGAGGGCCACGAAGAACGCGTCGGGTGCGTAGAGGCGAAGGACGTCGCGGTAGGCGCGCTTGAGAGCCGAACACGCCGTGACGGTACCGCGGTGGCTCAGCGTTTCGTTCTTCATGCGCTCGCCCACGGCGTGCAGCCACGGGTAACGATCGTCATCGCTCAGAGGTTGGCCGGCGGCCATCTTCTCGACGTTCTGCGCGGAGTGGAGCCAGTCCGCGTCGATGAACGCGAAGTTGAGCCGTGTCGCGAGCGCACGAGCGATCGTGGTCTTGCCCGAACCGGCGACGCCCATCACCACGATGGAACGATCGAGGGGAGTGATGTCGTCGCCGACCGTCATCACGACCGGCTCGTCGGCATGACTCGCACCGTGCTCAGCGACTCGCTCGCTTCGTTGACGGCGCGCGCTTCGCCGTCGGCGTCGTGGCCTTCTTCTCTTGCACTAGACGCTCGACCAGCGTGCGCACTTCATCGGGTGTGAACTTCAACGTCGCGTCGCCCACCGTGAATTCGATTCGTTGCAACGACGCGCCTTCGGAGACGAACGGTCGGGCGATGGTCCACACGTGGTCCTCACGGGCGATGGCGAGTGCGCGTCTACGCAGCTCCTTCACGCCGACGCTGAGACGAAGGTGCATCATGGGCGACTGCACCGGGTAGGGGAGAACCTCGACCCCGGGGAGGTCGTGGAGCGCCTTGCCGATGGCGACGGCGTGTCGGTAGTACTTGGGCATGAGCGGCAGTCGTCGATCGAGTGCCGTGAGCGCCGCCGCGGCGTAGGGCCACAGGCCGAAGAGTCGACCGCCGTGTCGAGTGCGCCACGTCGAGACCTCGTCGATGAGGTCCTTCTCGCCGGCGACACAACAGCCACTGATCGCGCCCAGGCCCTTGTAGAACGAGACGTACACCGAATCGAAGAGCGCGGCGATCTCGGCCGGTGTCTTTTTGTAATACGGCGTTGACTCCCAGAGCCGCGCTCCGTCGAGATGCACGGCGGCGCCGCGATCGCGGGCCCACTTGACCTGCGCGTTCAACGCACTCCACGTCGGCAACACGCCGCCCAGGTCGCGCTGGGGTAACTCGATGAGGAGCGCACCAATAGGCTCGTGGACTTGGTCCAGACTCGCCACGGACAGCGGTTCGTTTCGGGGACCAACCGGTATCGCGAAGAGATCGTGCAGTCGCTGGTAGGCACGTTCTTCGTGCGTGTCGAGGTGGCACGCGGGATGAAACGCGATGGACTTCGAACCCCGTTGGTCACCGTGCACTCGCAGGACGATCTGTTGGGCCATCGTGCCGCTCGGTAGGAAGATCGCCGCGGGCTTGCCGAGCAGCTCGGCGACCTTGGTCTCCAAGTCGTGGACGACCCCTCCGACGCCGTAGTAGTCGATCTCGGTATCGGTGGGGATCAGAGTGAGAAGGTCGGCCACCGTCCTTGGTCCATTGCCGCCAAGGAAGCGGGTGCACGAGCGCATCACCGACTCAGCTTCGAGGTCGCGTGCGAACGCGGGTGTGTCCTGGCGAGGTTTTTGCCGTGGCGACGGCGCGACAGGTCCACTCATCGCACTCATCCTATTGAGGGTTCGCCGAGAGAATCCTGAGCGTAGGGATTCGTCCGTCCGCGGCGCGTCGCCGGCGCCCGTTGACCCATTCGATCGGTCCTGGGTACAGTGGCTCGTAGTACCAAGTCGGTCAGTCGAGCGCCACGTTCTTCGGACTTCACGCGCACGTAGAAAGGTTGGATGAACTATGTCGAGGAACCCTTATGAGGACCTGCCGGACCTTCCCACGTTTGAACTGACGTCGGAGGACTTAGTGGACGGCGCGATCTTGGCCAAAGCGCAGGTGAGCGGCATGATGGGCGCCGGTGGATCGGACACGTCCCCACAACTTTCGTGGAGCGGCTTTCCCGCGGAGACGAGGGGGTTCGCCGTCACGATTTACGACCCCGACGCGCCGACCGCGTCAGGATTCTGGCACTGGGCGGTGGCGGACATCCCGGTCTCGACGACGTCACTTCCTGCGGGAGCCGGTGACAGCGAAGGAAGTGGTCTGCCTGAGGGCGCGG
>DASZHK010000017.1:0-3166 GCA_035937905.1 Acidimicrobiales bacterium | reverse complement strand
TTTGCTGCGCCACGGACGCTCTACCTGGAACGATCTCAACCTCTTCACGGGGTGGCAGGACGTCGACCTCTCCCCCGAGGGCGAGGCCGAGGCCCGAGCCGCGGGACTGCTCCTCGCCGCGGAACCCGACCTTGACCTGCGAGTCCTGCACACGTCGGTCCTCACGAGGGCCATTCGCACGGCCGATATTGCCCTGCACGCGGCGAATCGCTCGTGGCTCGGCGTGCGCCGGAGCTGGCGACTCAACGAGCGCCACTACGGCGACCTCACGGGTAAGGACAAGAAGCAGACGGCCGACGAGTTCGGCATCGAACAGGTGAAGATCTGGCGGCGTTCCTTTGACGTGGCGCCGCCACCACTTCCCCTCGACGATCCGCGCGGCAGCGCGCACGATCCGCGGTACCGCGACGTGGCGGCCGAGTCGATTCCGAGGAGCGAATGTCTAAAGGACGTCGTCGCGCGGGTGACGCCGTACTTTCGTGACGTCATCGGCGAAGACCTGAAGTCCGAGGGCGTGCGTGGTGGGGCGGTGCTCGTCGTTGCGCACGGCAACTCGATTCGCGCCCTTCGCATGGTGTTACAGAACATCAGTGAGAACGAGATCACCGACCTGGAAGTTCCGACCGGTATTCCCTATCGTCTCACGTTGGACCGAGAGCTCAACGTCCTGGCGGCGAACTACCTCGGCGACCCCGAGACCGCCACGAGGGCAGCCGAGGCAGCCGCACGCCAGGCCGGTTGAGCTAGCTAGAGGGCCTCGGGTCCTCGTTCGTTGGTGCGGATGCGCACCACGTGCTCCACGTCCGTCACCCACGCCATACCGTCACCCACGGTGTCGGTTCGCGCGGCCGCGACGATGGCTTCGATGAGTTCGTCCACGATCTCATCCGTGCACGTGATCTCGACGCGAATCTTGTCGACGAAGTCGAACTCGTACTCCTTGCCGCGGTAGATCTCGATGTGACCTCCCGTGTGGCCGAAACCTCGAGCCTGGGTCACCGTCATGCCGGTGATGCCCACGTCTTTGACGGCGACCTTGACCTCGTCGAGTTTGAAGGGCTTGATGACTGCAGTAACTAGCTTCATGATCTCTCCTTAGACGTTGTCAGAGTGTGAGTGGCTGGGCGATCCGACGGGCTCACCGAAGGTGGGCTCAGGGAAGGCTTCTTCTTCGTGAATCGCGATGTCACCCTCACGCAAGGTCTCCTCAGACTCTCGCAAACCTCCGAGTAGCAACTTAACGACGTAGAACACGAGGGCGGTACCGGCCGCGGTGTAGCCAATGATCCACAGCGCCGCGAGGAACTGCTCCCACAGTTGATGGAACGAGTGCCCGAAGAACCAACCGGCGACGTGGAAGTTGCCCGGTCCCTTGTAGTTCTTGCCCTTGATCCCGTACTGGACCATGTTGGGGTCGGCGAGGATGCCGACCAACAGACCTCCGGTGAGACCCGCGAAGCCGTGGGTGTAGACGACACCGAGGGCGTCGTCGACCTTGGAGAACGGACGGCACTTCGAAAGGAAGTTCCAGGCGACCCAGACGACTGATGAAGCGACGACACCGACGATCAACGCGCCCGTGCCGTTCACCCATCCAGCGCTCGGGGTGATGGCGACAAGACCACAGATCATGCCGTTGATCGCGCCTAAGAACGTGGGCTTCTTCTGCTTAGAGAGGAACATGTCCCAGAAGAGCCAGGTGAGCAGTGCCGCCGCCGTGGCGACGTTGGTGTTGAGCACGGCCGACGCGGCGTCCGCACCCGCGTAGAAGGGGTCACCACCGTTGAACCCGTTCCAGCCGAGCCAGAGGATGCCCGCTCCGACCGCGACCATCATCAGGTTGCTCGGGAAGGCGTTCTCTCGATCCTGCCAGCGTCTCGGTCCGACGATCCACGCGCCCACGAAGGCGGCGACGCCCGCGGAGAGGTGAATGACGTACCCACCGGAGTAGTCGACGGCACCCTTCTGCGAGAAGAAGCCACCGCCCCAGAGCAGGGCCGCGTTCACGCAGTAGACGACGGTGATCCACAGGGGCACGATGAGCAACCACGCTTTGAACTTCAGTCGACCGACGAGCGCGCCCATGAACAACAGCGGCGTGATGGCGGCGAAGACGAACTGGAAGTACGCGAGGGTCGCCGTCGGGAAGTGGAACGGAATCAACGAGTTCGCGCCCGAGACCGCCTGACCCTGTTCGGAGCTGGCCGTTGACAAGGGCTGAAAGTGGCCGATGAAGCCGCTCCAGAACGATCCGGTCGGCCCGAAGTGCGACAACGTGCCAAAGGCCATGTTGTAGCCCCAGAGCATCCAGACGACAAGGGTCAGCGAGAAGCCCGCGAAAGTCATCAACATGGTGTTGACGATCCACTTCTTTCGGACCAGACCGCCGTACAAGACGGCCAATCCGGGAAGGCTCATCAACCCGACGAGCGTCGCAGCAACGAGTTGCCACGTATTGTCCGCTGGATTCAGCCAATTGGGATAGGGAAGGTAGGTTGCGGCCTCTAGCACGTCCACTCCTCTTTCATAAGAGAGGGCGACGCTGACCTCAAGATGTAAGAAGTGTCGCAAGTGAGGATTACGAAATAGTTAGCACCGTGTTTCGGGCGTGTGAATTGGTACTTTTTGTACGGCCCCCGGGGGGATCAGGAAAGCGAGCGCTCGACGACTTGGGCGATGTCCATCACCGACACGTCGTCGCCCCGACCGCTCGCCTTCACGGCGTCGTCCAGCATGATCATGCAGAAGGGACAAGCCGTTGAGATGATGTCGGCGCCGGTGCCGAGGGCCTCCTCCGTGCGCTCCATGTTGACGCGTTTGCCGATGTTCTCTTCCATCCACATGCGCGCGCCGCCAGCCCCGCAGCAAAAGCCCTTTTCACGACAGCGTCCCATCTCCACCTTCGTGACCCCGGGGATGGCGTCGAGCACGTCGCGCGGCTCGTCGAAGACGCGGTTGTGGCGACCGAGATAACAGGGGTCGTGGTAGGTGACCGTACCGGTGTAGGCGACACCGGGCACGAGTCGACCCGCCGCCACGAGGTGACTCAGGAGTTCGGCGTGGTGGATCACTTCGAAGTCGCCCCCGAGGGCCGGGTACTCGTTCTTCATGGTGTTGAAGCAGTGCGGACAGCTCGCGACGATCTTCTTCGCTTTCGCCTCGTCGA
>DASZHK010000016.1:0-11300 GCA_035937905.1 Acidimicrobiales bacterium | reverse complement strand
GCGCAAGGTCTTCTTCATGGCGAAGGACGGCATCTTTCGTGTGCCCGTGATGGGCTGGTTGCTGGCGCGTCTCGGCGCGTTCCCCGTGACGCGCGACACCGCCGATCGCGAATCTCTTCGCCTCAGTGAAGAAGTGCTCCGTCGCGGTCAAGCGCTGGTGCTCTTTCCAGAGGGCACGCGCAAAGAGGGGTTCGCGGTCGAGCCTCTGCACGACGGGGCGATGTTCATCGCGGCGCGCACGGGCGCGATGGTGGTGCCGGTGGGAGTCGCGGGAAGCGAGCGAGCGATGCCGGTGGGGGCGAAACTGCCTCGCTTCGCGAGGATTCACATCGTCGTCGGACAACCGATCACGCCACCCACGAGTGACGGGCGCGTCACGCGATCACAGGTCGCCGCGAAGACTGAGGAACTACGGGTAGCGCTCGAAGAGGTCTACGCGGAAAGTCGTAGGCAGCTCGGCTAGTTAGCGCTCGCGCCACCACGTGCCAAAGACCACGCGGGCGTAGCGAAAGCCGAAGAGCCAGTTCTTGCCCTTCTTCGTCGTGCCCGACGCGCGCGGGTACCAGACCGTCGGCACCTCGCTCGCGCGCCACCCGCGCTTCAAACAGGTGATGAGGAGCTCCGCCGTTTGGTACTGCTCTTGCGTGAGGCGATCGATGACGTCGGCGAGCATGGTCACGCGCAGCGCGCGGTAGCCCGTCGACGTGTCGGTGAGGTTGGCGCCCGTCATGTGGTTCATGACGAAGGAGAAGAACCGCACGCCGCTCTTTCGAACGACGTCGGAGGTCTTGTCCTCGCCGAGCACGCGACTGGCGACGACGAAGTCCGCCTCGTCACTGCGCAGGGGCGCGAGGATCAAAGGGATCTCCGAAGGGTCGTTCTGGCCGTCCGCGTCGAGGGTGACGACGTACTTGACGTTGTTCTCGATGCAGTAGCGGTACGTCACCTGTAGGGCTACGCCGTGGCCGAGGTTGACGGGAAATTGGATGACCTTGACGCCGGGATACGAGCGCGCGATCTCCGCGGTGCGGTCCTCGCCGCCGTCCACGACCACGAGCGTGGTGTAGGCGTCTCCCTCGATGGTGTCGGGCATCTTCGCCAACACGTCACCGATGTTGCCCTCTTCCTCGTACGCGCAGATCGACGCGACCGTGTCCTCGGGCTTGTAACCGGGGTAGTCGGTGGTGAACCGCTCCATGGCCTGGGAAATGGCGAACGTGCGAAGCCGCGCCAAGCGTCGCTTCTCGAGATCGTCGGATGACATCACAACTCCTTAGATGGACTTTGCTTGCGCGAACACGTTGACCACCATGGGTTCAAAGTGTTCGAGCGACTCGGCGTCGTACGTCGGGTCAAAGGCCTTTTGGTCCCACTCGTCGGCGAACGTCTCGGCGAGTTCGTACCAGGGCTGTCCGCGGTGCTGCTCGCGCAGGTTCGGGTCCATGCCCAAGTGTTCGTAGTAATAGCGACCCTGGAAGTCCTGATGAAACGAGACCATGCAGTAGACCTCGTGGCGGACGTAGGGCTTGAGGATCTCGGCGGCGATCTTGGGGTGGTTGGGCACGGAGATGAGCTTGCCCACGTCGTGCAGCAGCGATGCCACGACGACTTCCTCGTCGGCGCCGGCGCGCTCGGCCTTGGTCGCGGTCTGCAGGGCGTGCTGCATCTGATCGACGGAGAAGCCGTCGGTGATGTCGCTAAGACCCTTCACCATGGCGAGGACCTGGCGGGCCACGCGAGGCTGGGCGTCAATGGTCTTTTCCACGATTTCCATCCACTGTTCACGCGTGGAGACGTCCATGCTGGGAAACGAGGTCACCCAGAAATACTACCTGGACCGCTTTTACGCACCTAGCGACTGACCGAGGAGAGCACTTCGGCGGCCGTGAACTCACGATCGGCTTGACTGTCGAAACGTGACGCTTCGGGAGCTTGGAGGACGAGATCAACGAGGGCGGTGATGGCTTTGAGCATCTCACGAAGTTCGGGCGGCGGCGGGAAGTACTCGTCTTCGACCGTCACCGAATGGATGGTGACGCCCTTTTTCGGATTCAGAAATCGTAGGACCTCGTTCACCAGCGATTCGGGGGCTGACGCGCCCGCCGTCACCGCGATGGTGCCCTTCAGATCCTTCGGCAGCTCACGCGTGCCGTTCACGCGAAGGACGCGCGGACAGCCGGCCGCCTCGGCCACTTTGGTGAGGGCCACGGTGTTCGAGGAGTTCGCCGAACCGATGACGATCACGGTGTCGACGTCGGACGCGACTTCACGAAGTGCCGCCTGTCGGTTGGTCGTCGCAAAACAGAGATCGCCTCGACTGGGCATCCAGATGTCGGGAAAGATCTCTTCGGCGTACTCGCGAAGGTCCTGCCACTCGTCGAGGCTGAGCGTGGTCTGACTGAGCAGCGCCACGGGACCGGGGTGGCCGACGAGGGCGTCGATGTCGTCACGCGACTGAATCAAGTGCACCGCGTCGGGCGCGACGGCCATGGTGCCCACGGCCTCTTCGTGACCCTCGTGACCGACGTAGAGCACCGTGTAGCCCTTGTTGGCGCGCACTTTCAGCTCGTGGTGGACCTTCGTGACGAGGGGACAGACCGCGTCGATGACCGTGCCCCCGGTTTGGCGAGCGGCCTCGATGACCGAGGGAGGTGAACCGTGGGCGCTCAACATGACGGGCGCGCCTGGCGGCACGACAGTCACGTCGTCGATGAAGATGACGCCGAGCGATTGGAAGTACTCGACGACGAACTGGTTGTGCACGATCTCGTGGTAACAAAAGACGGGAGGCTCGAAGACCCGCGTCATCCAGTCGAGTGCCTTGATGGCTTTCTCAACGCCTGCGCAGAATCCCCTCGGGGACGCGAGTACGACCTTGTCGACTTTCACGTCTTCTAGCCTAGTAATGCAAGATTTTCCCCAGTGCCTAGGCTAGAGAGGTGTCTGGTGCCCGAATTTCCTCCATCTCACCGGATTCCCCGGCTTCGAGCGTGGATCTGAGCGTCGGTGACGAGCTCGTCAGCGTCAACGGACGAGAACCGACCGACATCATCGAGTACCAGCAGCTGATCGACGGCCAGCTCGTCACCCTCGTCGTCAAACGCGAGGGAGAGTCGCTCGCGCGAAAGGTGACGATCACGAAGGACGAGGGCCAGCCCCTCGGGCTGAGCATCGATTCGGCCGTGTTCGACCGGATACGAACCTGCGACAATCACTGCACGTTCTGCTTCATCTACCAGTTACCGAAGGGCATGCGACGTTCTCTCTACGTGAAGGACGACGACTTTCGCCTCTCCTTTCTCTACGGAAACTTCACCACCCTCACGAGGTTCACCGAATTCGACCTCGAGCGGGTGATCGAAGAGGGTCTCTCGCCGCTCTACGTCTCGATCCACACGACGAACCCCGAGCTTCGCGCCGAGATGTTGCGCAACCCGCGCGGAGCGACGAGCTTGCGCTGGCTGCGCGAGCTGTTGCGAGCGGGCGTCGTCGTGCACGGCCAAGTCGTCGTCTGTCCTGGCGTCAATGACGGCGAGGAGCTCGAGCGTACGCTCTACGACGTCCTTTCGCTCTACCCGGAACTCGCGTCGGTGGCGCTCGTGCCCGTGGGCGTGAGCGCGTTCTCCGAGGAGAAGGACATGCGTCCGCACAACGCCGCGGAGGCTCGCCACGTGGTGGCCCTGGCCGACCGCTTCCAGCGCCTCACGCGCGAGCTGCTCGGTACCGCCAAGGTCTTCGCGAGCGACGAGTTCTACCTCGTCGCCGGCCTTAATCCGCCGGGCACCGAGAGTTTCGAGAGTCTCGACGAAGCGGAGAACGGCGTCGGCCTCGTCGCGGCGTTCAGTGAGAGCTTCTCTAAACGCACGTCGATGGCGAAGTTGGGTTCGGGCTTCTTTCAATCGGTCGACGGCGCGCCGGCGCTCGGCTATCGCGCCCCGAGGACGACGGAGACCCCGACGTACTACGGCGAGGACGTGACCGTGCTGACGGGGGAGTACGCGGCACCGATCTTGCGCTCGCTCTTCGACGAACACGGCTTCGCGGACGTCGAGGTGAAAGCCGTGAAGAACCGCTACTTCGGAGGCAACATCAAGGTCGCCGGCCTCTTGACGGGCCAGGATCTCCAGGTCGCCCTCGCTGAGGTGGACGAGCGCAACGTGTGTCTCCTGCCGGACGTCTGTCTCTCCGAAGGACGATTCCTCGACGGGCTCTCGCTCGATGATCTCCCGCGCCCCGTCATGACCGTCGCGACGACGGGTGACGACCTACGCACCACACTCGAGATGGTACGAACCAGAGGATTGAGCAGAGCGTGAAAAAACCCCAAGTCGTCGTCGTCGGACGGCCCAACGTTGGCAAGAGTTCGCTCGTCAACCGTCTCGCCGGCAAGCGCATCGCCGTCGTCGAGGAGCAGCGCGGTGTCACGCGTGACCGTAAGGCCGTTGACGTCGAATGGCGCGGTCTCGCTTTCGAGGTCGTCGACACGGGAGGTTGGCTCGAATCGGGCAACACCCTCGAGGACAAGGTCTCGCAACAAGCAGAAGCGGCGCTCGCGAGTGCCGATCTCGTCCTGCTCGTCGTCGACGCGGCGACGGGTCCCGTCGAGGAAGATTCGAAGGCGTCGCGCTGGGTACGAAAGAGCGGCCGGCCGGTGCTCCTCGTCGTCAACAAGGTGGACGATCAGCACCACGAGGCGGCGAGCTGGGAGTTCCTCAGTCTCGGTGCCGGTGAACCCGTCATGGTCAGCGCGCAGCACGGTCGCGGCGCGGGTGACCTCCTCGACAAGATCGTCGACCACTTGGGTGAGTCGACGAGTGAACCCGAGGTCAGCGAAGAGGACGACGGGGCGCTTCGCGTCGCGATCGTGGGACGGCCCAACGTCGGCAAGTCGACGCTCTTCAACCAACTCATCGGCGAAGAGCGCTCCGTCGTGCACGACATGCCCGGCACGACGCGCGACGCAATTGACACGCTCGTCGACACCAGTGCCGGACTCATCCGGTTCATCGACACGGCGGGTATGAGAAAGCGCGCGCGTACCGAAGCGGGTCTCGAGACCTACTCGGTGCTGCGCAGTCTCGACGCACTCGATCGTGCCGACATCGCGATCCTCGTCATCGACGCCACGGACGGAGCAACGGGCCAAGACCAGCGTCTCGCCGAACGTATCTCGGCGTCGGGTTGTCCGGCACTCGTGGTTCTTAACAAGTGGGAACTGGTCGCGACCGAAGACCGCGACGCGGTGCTCGCGGGCGTGGGCGAGAAGTTAGCGTTCCTCGGCGACGCGCCGGTGCTGAAGACGACGGCGCTCTCTGGAAAGGGCGTGCATCGACTGTTGCCGGCGCTGTCGAACGCGGCCATCGACTACGCCAAGCGCGTTCCGACGGGAGCCTTGAACCGGGCTATTCGCGACCTACAGATCAAGCAGCCCGCCCCGACGGGCAAGATACGTTACGCGGTGCAGGGTGCCACGGAGCCTCCGACGTTCACGTTGTTCGTGGCGGGCAAGCTGCCCTCGACGTACTTGCGCTACGTAGAGCGCAGTCTGCGCGAGCGCTTCGAACTCGGCGCCTCCCCGATTCGAGTTCGTGTTCGAGTCGAGTAGTGGCGAACTGGTGTGAGAACTGCGATCGTCCCGAAGAGGGCGACGTGTGCACGGTGTGCGGTCACGACATCGTCGAATCGGTGCACGAGCCAATCCCGTGGCGGTGGCGACTCTTCATCGTCGCGTCGGTCATCTACCTCGTGTGGCGGATCTATCAGATAATTTCGTGGCTAGTCCACTAGGAGGTCCATCGTGCCCGTCTACGCCCTCGGCAGTCGTGTGCCCACCATCCACCCGGACGCCTTCATCCACCCCGACGCCGTCGTCATCGGTGACGTGCGCGTCGGCGCTGATTCGTCGATCTGGCCCGGAGCGGTGCTTCGCGGCGACTACGGCACGGTCATCGTCGGTGAACGCACGTCCATCCAGGACGGATCGGTCGTGCACGCGACGGCGGAGTTCGCGACGGTCATCGGCGACGACTGCGTGGTCGGCCACCTCGCGCACTTAGAGGGCTGCGTGATCCACGACCGCGTGCTCGTGGGCAGTGGTTCGATCGTGTTGCACCAAGCTGAAGTGCACAGTGGCGCGACCGTTGGCGCGGGGGCCGTCGTGCGAAATCGAACGGAGGTGCCCGCGAACGCGATGGCACTGGGCGTGCCCGCGAGCGTCAGACTCGACTCGTCGAGCGACGAGCTCACCCTCTTATCGGCGGCGCTCTACGTGGAGAACGGGCGGCGGTACAAGGCGGAGTTGCGGCTCCTCTAAGCGTTCGACAGCGCCACGAGCCGCTCGAGCGCGGTCGCCGCGTGGCCGTCGCGGACGCTCGCCTGGGCGAGCGCGAATCCTTGCGTGAGCGAGGTGGCTCGGTCAGCGACCATGAGCGCGAGCGCGGCGTTCGCGCACACGACGTCAAAGACCGGTCCCGGCGTGGCGTCCAAAAATGAGCGCACGGCGCGCACGTTGTCGGCGGTGTCACCACCGCGGATGCTCGCGGCGTCATGATGCACGTCCAGTTCATCACCCGCGTTGACGCGTACGATGGCGTGACCTTCGGGCGAGACGAAGTGCAGCGTGGAGGGAGAGCCGAGCGAAAGTTCGTCCAGTCCGTCATCGGCGTGCACGAGGATCGCCGAGCGAACCTGACGCGCTTGGAGGACGCGGGCCATCTTGTCGAGGAGAGGCTGTTGGGCAACGCCGATGAGAGAACGCTGGACGAGCGCGGGGTTGGCCATGGGACCGAGCACGTTGAAGACCGTACGGAAGGCGAGCGCACGACGAATGGGCGTCAAGTAGCCGAGCGCCGGGTGAAAGGTGGGAGCGAAGAGAAAGCCTACGCACGCACCTTCGACGCAGGCCCGAACGACCTCTTCCGGCGCGTCGATACGAACGCCGAGCGCTTCGAGCACGTCCGCCGATCCCACCGACGACGACGCGGCCCGATTGCCGTGTTTGGCGACTGGCACCCCGCAGCCCGCGACGGCGAGCGCGGCCATGGTGGAGACGTTCACGCTGTGGAGTTGGTCGCCGCCCGTGCCCACGACGTCGATCGCCTCCGGTCCGATGGAGAACGTCTTCGCGGCGCCGATCATCGCGTCGATGAAACCCGTCATCTCCTCAGCCGTCTCTCCCTTGGCCGTGAGCGCGGTGAGGAAGCTGGCGATGAGGACGCCGTCGACGCGTCCTTCAAGAATCTCTGCGAGCGCGTCTCGCGCCTGCTCGCGTTCGAGGCTCGTGCCGCGCACGAGTGGGTTCAGTACTTCGAGGGCAAACGAATTCATTGGTCGAACCGTGCGCGACTGCGTTCTGACATAGCGACACGCTAGCCGTGGCCGAAGAGCCCTTCGTCACAACTACCATTTCTAGATGGCGTCCACGTACCTCGACGAAATCTTGCGGAGTCATCGACTTCGCGCCGAGAAGGACGAGCGCGACTGGCGTGCGCGCCTCGACGTGATTCGCTATGACGGTCCCTCCTTCGCGCTCGTCCTACGAAAAGGTTCGTCGCCGTTCATCAAAGTCATCGCCGAAGTGAAGAGGCGTTCACCGTCGAAGGGCGTACTCGCCCCCGATCTCGACGTCGCCGAACTCGCCAAGGTCTACCGCGACGCGGGCGCGAGCGCCATTTCGGTCTTGACCGACACTGAGTACTTCGACGGGTCCCTGGAGGACCTACAGCGGGTGCACAAGACGGTGGAACTGCCCGTGCTGCGCAAAGACTTCACGGTCAGTGAGAACGACGTCCTCGACGCCGCCGACGCGGGCGCTGGCGCCGTCCTCCTCATCGTCGCGGCCCTGAGTGACGAGGAGATCACGTCGTTCATCGATCTCGCGGATCGTTGCGGCATCGACGCGCTCGTCGAGGTCCACGACGTCGAAGAAGCACGGCGCGCTCTCGCGTGCGGCGCGAAGATCATTGGCGTCAATCAGCGTGATCTCCATACGTTCGAAGTGGACCCCGAACGCGCCGCGTTAGTCATCGACGCGCTGCCACGAGAGTGTCTCACGGTCTGTGAGTCCGCACTCTCGAGCGTTGAGGACGTGGAGCGAGCGGCGCAGGCGGGTTTCGACGCCGTCCTCGTGGGCGAAGCGTTCGTGACGTCTCCCGATCCCAGCGCCACGGTGAAGGCCTTTGCGTTGGTGCCGAGCGCCCTTCGTGCCTAGTTCGTTCGAACGAGGGTTCGTGAAGGTCTGTGGCGTGACGAACGTCGCCGACGCCGAGGTCGCGGTGCGGGCGGGGGCGAGTGCCATCGGACTGATCCTGAGCGAGTCGCCGAGGCGCCTGACGCTCGACCAAGCACGCGAGATCTCGGCCGCCGTCGGTGGCCAGGTCCTGCGGTGCGCGGTCGTTCGCCACGAGAACGACGACGACGTGCTCGAGATGCTGGACGTCCTCGACGTCGACGTCGTCCAGGTGCACGGCATCTTGAGTCCAGCGCTCGCCGCGAGTATCCGCGAACGCTCCTTGATCCTCGTCAAGGCACTCGACATTGAAGGTCCAGAGTTCGACGAGTTCGATGACGCGGTGGTCGACGCTGTCCTGCTCGATGGCCCTCGGCCCGGTTCGGGCGTCACGCACTCCTGGGATCGACTGGCCGGGCGGCACTTTCGCGTCCCGGTGATCGCGGCCGGCGGTCTCAACCCCGACAACGTGGCCGACGTCATCCACGCGACCCACGCCTGGGGCGTGGACTGCGCCAGCGGCGTCGAAAGCGGACCTCGCGAGAAGGACGCCGAACTTGTCCGGCGTTACGTCGCCAACGCGCACGACGCGTTTTCCCATCAAGGAGTGAAGTGAGCGAACGTGACCACGTGATGGGTGAGCCCGACGAGGGGGGTCACTTCGGTGACTTCGGCGGTCGCTTCGTGCCGGAAGCACTGATGCCCGCGTGTCTCGAATTGGAAGAGGCCTTTCGCGACGCGTGGAGTGACGACGCTTTCGTCAACGAGTACCAGACGGTCTTGCGTCAGTTCGCCGGACGACCGACACCGGTCACGCCCCTGCCACGACTCTCCGCGCGGCTCGGTCTCCAACTCTTCGCCAAGCGCGAGGACCTCGCGCACACGGGTTCGCACAAGATCAACAACGTCATCGGCCAGACGTTGCTCACCAAACGAATGGGTAAGCCCCGCGTCATTGCCGAGACGGGTGCTGGCCAGCACGGTGTCGCTACGGCGACGGCCGCCGCTCGTCTCGGTCTCTCCTGCACCGTCTTCATGGGAGAGGTCGACACCAGGCGCCAAGAGCTGAACGTGTTTCGCATGGAGCTACTGGGCGCCACCGTCGTGCCCGTGACGTCCGGGTCGAAGACGTTGAAGGACGCGGTGAACGAGGCGATGCGCGAGTGGGTCTCGTCCGTAGCGGACACGCACTACTGCCTTGGATCGGTAATGGGCCCACACCCGTTTCCTTGGATGGTGCGAGAGTTCCAGAGCATCATCGGGATCGAGGCGGCCGCGCAACTGCGTGAACTCGGCGTCGACACGCCGGACGCGGTCGTCGCCTGCGTCGGGGGAGGGTCCAACGCCGCGGGCGTGTTCGCCGGTTTCGCCGAGAGTGACGCGCGACTCATCGGCGTCGAAGCCGCTGGTGGCGCCGCCGTGCGAAGTGGCTCTCCCGGCGTCCTGCACGGAATGCGTTCACTCTTGCTCCAAGACGAGTTCGGACAGATCGAGGAAGCCCATTCGATCTCCGCCGGTCTTGACTATCCCGGCATCGGACCCGAACACGCGCACCTCGCCGCCACCGAGCGGGCGGAGTACTACGCGATCGGTGACGACGAGGTCCTCGGCGCGCTGTCGCTGCTCAGTGAGAGTGAGGGCATCATTCCTGCACTCGAGACGGCGCACGCCGTGGCGTGGATCGCGAAGGAAGCGGGAGGACGGTTGCCCCTGGGTTCGAGCGTGTTACTTAATCTCTCGGGTCGTGGTGACAAAGACGTCGCGCAGGTTCGCTCCATCCTTCGAGGTGAGTCGTGAAATCACTCGAGGGGGCACTGCGAAAGGTCCGCGACGACGGCCGAAAGGCCTTAGTGCCCTACCTCGTCGCTGGCGCCACGTCGGACTGGACGCGTCACCTCGAAGCCGCCGTCCTTGGTGGGGCCGACGCCATCGAGATCGGCATTCCCTTCTCCGACCCCATGATCGACGGCGTCGTGATCCAAGACGCGGCCCTACGGTCGCTTGAGCGCGGTACCACCCTCGAATCGATCTGTCAGGAATTGGAGGCGATCGAGACGGAGATTCCTCTCCTCGCCATGACGTACTACAACATTTTCCTTCACTACGGACTGAGTCGCGCGGCTGGTCGATTGCGATCAGCGGGTATTAGCGGGACCATCGTGCCGGATCTGTCGCTCGAAGAGTCCGCCGCGTGGCGAGCCGCCTGCGACGAGAGTGACGTCGCGACGGTGTTCTTGGTGGCTCCTTCCACGCCGTTGTCGCGTGTTCGTGCGGTCGCGCAGTGCTCGGAGGGCTTCGTCTACGCGTCAGCTCGTATGGCCGTCACCGGCGCCGCCAGCGACGCGGGGGAGGGGGCGCGCGTGGCGGGATCGGTCCGTGACGTGACCGACGTGCCCGTGTACGTTGGCATTGGCATCTCCACGCCCGCGCAAGCGGCGAACGCCGCGTCGTTCAGCGACGGGGTCATCGTTGGCTCAGCGCTCGTCAAGATCATCCTCGACGGCGCGTCACCGACGGACGTCGAAGCGTTCGTCCGGTCGTTTCGCGACGCGATTGACTGATTCAAGACACCCTCCCCAAAATATTTGTGATTGCTGAACCGTCACGAAACGCGGCGTAATCACTGCAGTTACTCGCCGGTAGATTCGTCGGTCTTGTGAAGCGCGTCACAAAACGCCCGTTAATCCGGCGAATCGTGAGTTCAGAGGTGTTAAATCAACTACGGGTCACCATCTTGGTGGCTTGAAGTGATCCTTATTGGGGGGAATTTCATGGCTGATGAGAGAGTTGCGGATCCCGGTCCACTAGGACTAGCGGCGTTCGCTATGACGACGTTCTGCCTTAGTACCTGGAACGCCAATCTATGGAAGGGTGCGGGACTCGAGTCTGCGCTCGCGTTGGCGTTCTTTTACGGCGGGTCAGTGCAGTTACTTGCAGGAATGTGGGAGTTCGTGCGTAAGAACACGTTCGCGGCGTTGGCGTTTTCGTCGTACGGTGCGTTTTGGCTGTCTTTCTACGCACTCATCAAGTTCGGCCTTCCTGGGGGCGGCACCGACACCGTGGCCATTTTCTT
>DASZHK010000015.1:0-38686 GCA_035937905.1 Acidimicrobiales bacterium | reverse complement strand
GTGCCACCAGGACGTGCGGGTGGTCAACGACGCTACGCTGGCCGCTCTCGGTTGCAGTGAAGGGACTGGCAGCGAGTTGGTCTTCACTCTCGGCACGGGATTCGGGATCGCGCTCGTGGCCCACGGAGAACTCGTCAAAATTCGTGACGTAGGAGCGGAAGTGTATTTCGATGGCCAGTCGTACGACCGAGTGCTGGGTGAGTTCTCGCGGTCCCAAGATGAAGTCCGATGGAACGATCGACTTCATCGGGCCGTGAACGGCTTTGTCGAGGAGTTCTCGGCGGATACGGTGCACCTGGGTGGCGGCAATTCGCGACGCGTCGATTTGACGCGGTTCTCTGACGCGACGTATCGGATCGTCGTGAACAACAACGACGCCACCTTGCGAGGCGCCGTCAAGTTATTCGATCGATAGACACGACCGCTCGCCTTCGAGTTCACCGCAACGACGCGCCTACGACACGCGTGGGCGCGGTCGCATGGGAAGCCAAATGCCGACGGTCATTGATGAAGATATTCGCTCGCACGGTGGGACTGTCGATCGTTGCCGCGAGTTGCGCGAGTCATTCAACGACGTCTCGCTGCGCTAGAGGGCGTGGCGTTTCTCGAGTCCGAGGTCGCAAGATTCCTAACGGGATGGTCCATTTCCGTCAACGCTGGCACCGACGTGCGGCGGCGGAGACCTGACAACACTTCGGTCACTTCGCGACGTACCGTGGGTCACGTCCGTCCTGGACCACAGGGGCGAATCGGGAGTAGGCGAGTGTCGAGGCGAGTGAGCAACGTCAGCTGTGGGCACGGTGAAAAGGGCCTGCCCCGTACTTGACAATGGCACCGGGTTGCCATAAGGTGCCAAAAGTTAAATGGAACTCAGTTCCAATTATTAGAACTGATACAAAATAGGGGGCCGGTATGTTTCGCTTCAATAAGGAAGGGCGAGGGGCGTCACGCTCGTATCGCGTTGGCGCGATTGGACTTGCGCTGGCGATGGCGTCGGGCGCTGCGCTGCTCTCGAGCGCAGCCGGTGCTAGCTCCAAGACGACCCTCACCATCTGGAACGATCCGCTCGCGGCCGGATCGGTGGGCGTGCCAGCGTCGAAGTCATTCCTCACGAAGGGTGTGAACCTCTTCATGAAGGCGAATCCCAATATCACCGTGAAGATCCTCCAAGAGCCGATGGGTTCGACGACGGCGTTCAACACGCTGTTGCAGTCTTCGGAGCTCGCGGGAACGACGCCGGACATCGGACAGCTCTACGTCGGAGGACAAGTACTTCAGAACGCGAAGTTCCTCGACCCCCTCAACAAGGCCCTGGGCTCGTCGTACATCAACTCACTCACTGGATGGCAGTTCGTCACGAAGAACTACCAACCCGGTAGCACGATCTACGCCGTTCCTTACGGAGCGGGTTACTACTACACCGTGTACTACAACAAGAAGCTGTTCGCGAAGGCCGGGATCACCGGGGCCTTGCCGACGAGCTGGAATTCGCTGGTCACGCTCGCGAAGAAGCTGAAGGCAAAGGGAGTCACTCCGTTCGAGTTCGGTGAGAAGGAAGGGTACTTCGGCGCTTGGACGATGGACTCACTGATGTCGCTCTACGGGGGCAACCAGGGCGTGCTCAACATGTACACCGGTAAGGCGTCACTCGACACGAACGAGCTCATCAAGCCCTACGAAGCGTGGCACGCACTTTTCAAGGACGGCCTGACGAACTCCAACGCGCCAACCTTGACGTACACGACGGGCGTGGCGAACTTTGCCGCAGGGCAAGCTGCGATGACGATCACGGGCCAGTACTACGACACGCAGATCTCGAAGGGACTCGGCAAGAACGTCGGGCTCTTCCCCGTGCCCGCGCTGAGTGGTTCGAAGTATCCCAAGTCGCTCTCTGGTGGACCTAACAACTCCTACGTCATCTTCAAGACGTCGAAGAACGTCAAGGACGACGTGAAGTTGATCAAGTTCCTCACCAATATCCAGGTGCAGACCCTCTCGGTGCAGGAACTCGGCCAGTTGCCGAACAACGTGTCGTTCAAGGCTTCGGCGGCCTTCGCGGCGGCACAGCCACTATTGACCGAGTTGGACACGTACATCTCGAAGGATCACTACGCGTTGGACGAGGCCTTTGACAACATCATGCCGGGCAGCATCGACTCGTACTGGTACCAGACGAATAACGGAGTGTTCTCCGGCGCGCTGAGCCCACAGAGTGCCGCCTCGAGTATGCAGTCGCAGATGAAGAGCTACCTCGCGACGGCCGCGACGGGATGACCACGCGCGGCGGGCGAGCTCCGCTGTCGGACTGAAATAATGACGGGAAGTGTTGAGGAGGCAGTTCATGGGGTCAAGGGGTAACCCCGAAGTCGTAGACGAGCACGACGCTCCGGCGGTGACCCCGCCGGAGTTGTCGCGTAAGCGGCGAAACGCCTTCTCCTACGTCGCGCTCCTGCCGGCCACCATCCTGGTGCTCGGACTCATGGTGCTGCCCATCGGCGAGACGATCTACCACAGCTTCACCAACTGGGACGGCGTCTCCAGTACGTTCATCGGGTTTAGAAACTTCGAACTGATCTTCCACAACCCGATCATCTCCCAGGTGCTCGTCAACTCCTTGATCTTCGTCATCTCGGTACCGTTGATCCTTGCGGCATCGCTCGTGACCGCGGTGCTGGTGTACGAAAAGGTCCTCGGCTGGAGGGTGTTCCGGTTTCTCTTCTTCATCCCGATGGTGCTGTCGCCCGTGATCGTCGGCGTGCTCTTCAGCACGTTTTTCTTGCCTGGTGGAGCGGTCGACCAGATCCTGCGGCCGCTTGGACTCGGCAACTTCTCGTGGCTCGGTAACCCCTGGGCTGCGAGGTGGGTCGTCATCCTCGCCCTCGTGTGGGCGTCGTTTGGTTTCGGCATGGTCGTGATTCTCTCGGCGATGACGACGGTTGATACCGCGCTCTACGACGCCGCCGCCATCGACGGTGCCTCGTGGTGGCGGCGCCTCCGTTCGATCACCATTCCCATGATCTCGGGTTCGCTGCAGTTCTTGAGCGTCATCAACGTGATCTACACGTTCACCTCACTATTCGCTTTCGTTTTCGTGATCACGGCCGGCGGACCGGGTTTTGCGACGACGACCGTCGACTACTACACCTACATCACGACCTTCGAGAACGGTCAGTTCGGCTACGGTGCCGCCATTGCCCTTCTACTGTTCTTGATCGTGCTGACGCTCACCATCGCGCAGGTCAAACTGTTCCCTAATCGCGAAGTTCAACAGGGTTCGTAACGATGACGTCACGGATCTCGCGCGGACTCGTCTTCACCGCCCTCACCCTCATTGGCATCTCGACGGTCTATCCATTGCTCTTCATGGCGCTCAACAGCATGCGCACCTCGCAGGCGTACAACGTCAATCCCTTCGGGCTTCCGACGCACTGGAGCTTGAGCAGCTACCGGGCACTGTTCTCACAGATTCCGTTCCTCCAGAGCATCCTGCACTCGTTCATCGTCGTCATCCCCGCCGTCATCTTGGCCACGTTCGCCTCGTCGCTCGCCGCGTTCGTCTTCACCAAGGTGCCGGTGAAGCTCGGCAACGTCTTGTTCTGGACGATGTTGATGATCATGTTCATGCCCGGCATCGTGGTGTTGTTGCCGCTCTACGTCGAAGTTGCCCGCAGCGGACTCGCCAACAACTTCGCCCCCGCGATGCTCATCTACACCGCGATCAACATCCCGTACGGTACGTACTTGCTGCGGGCCAATTTCCGATCAATTCCAAACTCCGTGGTGGAGGCGGCTCGCGTGGACGGCGCGAGCTGGTTCAAGGTCTACTACCGGGTCATACTGCCGATCGGGAAGCCCGCGATCATCACCGTGGGCATCTTGACGTTCCTCAATATCTGGAACGACCTCTTTATCAGTCTGGTGCTCTTGCACGCGCCCAACACGGAGATGGTGACGCCCACCCTCGCGCAGTTGAGTGGCAAGTTCACGACCGACATCCCCGTGCTGATGGCGGGGCTCTTGCTCGGAGCGTTGCCGACGTTGCTCTTGTACTCGGTGACCGCGCGCGTGTTCATCCGAGGCATGCTCTCCGGCGCCGTCCGCTAGGCGCTGGTGACGAATGTCAATGACTAACGCCGCGGGCTCGCACGTACACGGCTTCGAAGACGCTCGGAGTGCGCTCTCGCCGCTTGGGACGCCCTTCGAGCGCGTGACGGCGTGGCTCGAAAATTCCGAGCACGACGTGCTGATTCTCACCGGTTCCGCGTGGGTTCGTTGGCTCACGGGGTATTCGCGCTACGGCGCGGGACTGTCTGCTGTCCTCGTGCAAGCCGACGGATCGGCCAAACTGTTCGTGCCGAGTTACGAACTTCGCTTCGCTCGCGAGTGCGTCGACGAGTCGCGCGTGACGCTCCGTGGCTACACCGACGTCGGTTACGGACTGCTTCATGATCCCTTCGGCCCGCTCATGGAGGCTCTTCGCCTCATCCCACGACTGAGCGACGCGCGCGTCGCGCACGTCGAGAGTGAATGGCTGGGCGAGAGCGGCCTTCTCATGGCACCGCCCCTCGACGTGAGCGCGGCCGTTGCGAAGCTTCGAATGGTGAAGAGTGCGGTGGAGCTTGACGAGGTGGCTCGTCGGGTGGCGATGTGTTGGGTCGCGCAACACGCCGTTTCCCAAGCACTTAGCTGGGGCGCCAGTGAGATTGAGCTCTACTCGCTCGCTCGCGCGAGCGCCGAGGGCCATTGGGGCTCACCCATCGAGATGAACGCGGACGTCATCGGAGGACCGTCCTGCGCCGGCGTCGGCGCGCCCGTGAGCGTTCCCGGTCGACGCGTCGTCCAAGTTGGCGAAACGCTGATCGTTGACTTGGTGATGGGGGTATCGGGCTACTTCGCTGACATTACCTGGACGCACATTCGAGGAGAGAACCTCGAGCAGGCGGCGTTGCGTGACAGCATGGTCACCGTGATGGAGACGATAGCCCGCGGGCTCGTTCCCGGACGGCGATGCTCCGACGTGTACCGCGAGATGGATCACCTCATTCACGACGCCGCGCCGAACGACACGTTCACTCATCACGGTGGACACGGCATTGGCCTCTCGGGCTACGAAGCGCCCTTTCTCGCCCCTTTCGACGACACCGAGCTCGAAGAAGGGATGACGTTGGCCCTCGAGCCCGGCGCCTACGGTCGAGGCCACGGCGTGCGCGTCGAGAACAACTACGTGGTCACGAAACATGGCGGAGTCGAGATTCCCGGGCGGCCCCTCGATAGGGGACTCCTCGGATGAGTGAAGGAATCGTCGTCGTCACGGGTGCCGCGAACGGCATCGGACTCGCTATCGCCCAGCGATTCGTCGCGGGCGGTCGCACCGTCGTCGGCGTCGATCGAGCCACCCCGAGCGAATCGTTGGACTTCGCGCTGGAGACGTTCGACCTCACCGACACCGCCGAGATCGCTCGCTGGTTCAACGGACTGGAACGTGAGTACGGACCCTCGAGCGCCCTCGTCAACGTGGCTGGCATCTACGAACGTATCGAACCGTCGCGGTTCTCGATCGAGGCCTATCGACGAGTGCTGGCGGTGGACCTCGACGCGCCGATACTGCTCAGCGTCGCCGCGAGTGAATCGATGGCTCAGCGCGGCTTTGGTCGCGTCGTGAACGTGACCAGCATCCACGGCGAGTTCGGTGAGCGCGGCGGACTGGCCTACGACGTCGCCAAGGGTGGTCTCAATCAAGCGACGCGGACGTTGGCGCTCGAATACGCCGATCGAGGCGTGCTCTGTAACGCGGTGGCGCCCGGCTTTATCAACACCGCGATGGCCATGGTCGACGGCGTCCTCGAAACGACGACCGACGACTTTCGTCGTGTCTACGTTGAAGGCGGAAAACTGCCCCTCGGTCGCGCGGGGGGCCCGAGCGAGATCGCCGGTCTCGTCGAGTGGCTGTGCTCGTCGGACAATTCGTACGTGACCGGACAGGTCATCCGAATTGACGGCGGGCTGTCGGCGACCTTTTGATCAGTCTGTGACGCCAGCCGGTTGCAAGAGGATCTTCACCGCGTTGGTCGTCTGTCCCGCGAGGCTCGCGAACGCGGCGGCGCCTTCGCGTAAGGGAACACGGTCAAGCCAGCCCACCGAGGGCGGCGCGGTCGCGAGCATCGCGAGCGCCTCTTCGAAATCCTTTCGGGTGTAGGCGTAGCTGCCGCGAAAGCTCACGCCGCGACGTACGAGGTCACCGATCTCGACACTGCCCGTGAACTGACCGAGACCAACGATGACGACGTCGCCCCCGGCGCGAACCGTCCGTAGTCCCGCGCTCCACGTTGCCTCGTAGCCAACGGCGTCGACGACGATGTCCGCCGAACCGGGCGCGAACTCCTCGGCCGACGACACGACCGTGGCGGCGCCGAGCTCGAGCGCGGTGGCGTGTCGATCGATCATCGGGTCGGCGGCGACGACGTGACAACCTGAGAGGGCCGCCGCGTAGATCGCGAGGAGTCCAATGGAACCACAGCCGATGACCGCGACGTTGACGTCGGGTCCGAGTTCCAGGCCCTTGAAGGCCGCGAGTGACGTGGCGAGCGGCTCAGTGAGGGCGGCGACGTCCGCCGAGAGACCGTCGGGTACCGCGACGAGCGCGGACGTGGGTACGACGACCTCTTGGGCAAAGGTTCCGGGTCGATCGAGTCCGAGTAACAAGCGGTCGCTGCAGAGATTCTCTTGGCCACTGAGGCATCGTGCGCAGTGGCCACAACCCTGAAGGGGCAGGACGACGAAGAGCCGATCATCGCCCTTTATCCGACCCACGGCCTCGTGCCCGAGGACGAGCGGTGGTACTCGCTTGCCGCCAGCGCCGCGGTACGCGTGCAAGTCGGAACCGCAGATTCCGGCGAGAGACACGTCGAACAAGGTCTCATCAGCGTGGGGGATTTCACTCGGGAGATCCTCAATTACGAGACGATCACCACCGAGCCACACGAGCGCTTCCATACGTCCTCCTAGACCGGTTTCAATTATTAGAACAGTGTTCCCAATCGGTACGAAGTGACTATAGTTGCGATTTGGACGAGCGGGAAGGGTCTGGCAGATGGTGAAAAAAGATCACGTCGTGGACCTCGTCGACGACGAGAAGGCTCTCAATGGTGCCGATCGCGTCCTCGCCACACTCAATCTCCTTGGTGGCTTTCCCGACGGAATCGGCCTCAACGACCTGGCGCGACTCTTGAACTCCCCACGCTCGAGCGTGCACCGCGCGCTGGGCGCACTTCGTCGGGCCGATCTCATCGAGCAAGACAAAGACAGCCGCTATCGGTTGGGCTACGGGCTCTTGAAGTTGGCCTTCTCGTACTACGAGGAACTCGACGAGGTCGGTCGTATTCGCCCCGTGCTCGCCGCTCTCGCGGAGCGCTTTGGTGAGACGACGCACTACGCAATCTTGGATCGGTCTGAGGTCGTGTACCTCGCCAAGGTACAGCCAGCGACGTCGCGTTACCAGATGACGTCGGTGATCGGTGGTCGCAATCCCGCGTACTGCACGGGCGTAGGTAAGGCGTTGCTCGCCTACCTCTTGAAGGACGAGGGACGGGTGGACGAGTACGTCGACACGCACGAACCGCCGCTCGTTCGCCACACCGATCACACGATCACGACCGCGAAGAAGTTGCACAAGGAGCTCGCGTCCATCCGAGACGACGGCTACGCGGTTGACCGAGAAGAGAACGAACCGGGCATCAACTGCCTCGCGATCCCTCTCTTCTTGACGTCGAAGTCGGTGCCGGACGGCGCCGTGAGCATCACGGCTGTCGCGCAACGATTTCCGCTCGAGAAACTTGAAAAATCTGTGGAGGAGGCTCGCGACGTCATTCGCGAGCACCTAGGGGAGGTAATGAAGTGAAGATCACTGAGGTAGAGGCGCTCGTCCTTCAAGCGGGCGAGATCGATACGTCGCGCGCGGACGGAACACAGGACGCCTTCGTCGTTCGTATCCACACCGACGAAGGCGTCGTCGGTGTCGGAGAGGGTGACACGTCGCCCTACGTCGCGCGCGAGATCGTCACCATGCCCTCGTCGCACTCGCTGTCGCGGGGCCTCGCGGAGGTGCTCATCGGTAAAGACCCGTTACGGGTGAGGCCCTTGTGGGATGAGATGTTCGCGAGTGGCTACCACTACGGACGTGACGGCGCGGCGCTGCACGCGATGAGCGCCATCGACATGGCACTTTGGGACCTCCTCGGCAAAGTCGCCGGGCTCTCGGTGGCGCAACTGCTCGGCGGCGTCGAGTCGAACGAGATCGAGATCTACGCGAGCGAGGTGATGCCCGACACGCCCGAAGAGGTCACGGCCATCGCGTCGCGCGTCGTCAACGAAGGTTTCACCGCGCTCAAGTTCGGCTGGGGACCACTCGGTAAGGACGTCGGTCGCGACATCGAACTCGTCAGCGCGGCGCGCGCGGCACTCGGTGCCGAGCGAAAGCTCATGATCGACGGCGGCATGGCGTACACCTTGCGCGCGGCACAAGAGTTCTGTCGGCGCAGTGAGTCCCTCGGACTCTTCTGGTTCGAAGAGCCCTTCGAGGCTGACGACCTTCGATCGTATGAACGACTCACGAGGAGCGTGGGCGTGCGGATCGCCTGCGGCGAAGCACACTCGAACGTCGCCCCGTTTCGCCAACTGACGGACGTCGGCGTCAGCATCTTGCAGCCGGACCTTGGTCGCTGCGGTGGTTTCACCATTGGCCGGGACATCGCCGCGATGTGTCGTGAGTACAGTGCGAGCGCCGTCGTCATCCCGCACTGCTTCTCCACGGACGTCCTTCTCGCCGCCACGATGCAGTTCGTCGCGACGCTGCCCGGTGAGCGTTTGATCGAGTTCCCGGTCACGTCGTCGAAGCGCTCCGGGACGATCCTGACCACGCCGTTCGTTCCCCAGAAGGGCGTGCTTCGCCTGCCCGAGGGACCAGGGCTGGGCATTACCCTGAACGACGACGAAGTTGCGCGTCGTAAGGTCACGAACTAAGGCGCCCGTGATGGTACTCGCGTCGTCAACGACACCAGCGTTGAAGTAGGTAGAGATGGCATCGATCTCGATAGAAAAAGTCTCGAAGGTCTACCCCAACGGCTTCCAGGCAGTGCACGAGCTCGACGTCGCCGTCGCCGAGGGTGAGTTCATGGTGATGGTTGGGCCGTCGGGGTGTGGAAAGACGACGGCACTTCGCATGGTGGCGGGCCTCGAGGAGATCTCGTCGGGGACGCTGCGCATCGGCGATCAGGTTGCGAACAATCTGACGTCGAAAGAACGCGACGTCGCGATGGTCTTTCAGAACTACGCGCTGTACCCGCACATGACCGTCGCGGAAAATATCGCCTTCGGACTTAGCCTGCGTAAGATCCCGAAAGTTGAGATTAAGAAAAAAGTCGCCGTCGCGGCCGACATCCTCGGTCTGACTGATTTGCTGAACCAGAAGCCGGGTCTACTTTCGGGTGGTCAGCGTCAACGAGTCGCCATGGGCCGAGCAATCGTTCGTGAACCCAAGGTCTTCTTGATGGATGAGCCCCTGTCGAACCTGGACGCGAAGTTGCGTGTTCAGATGCGTACCGAGGTTCGCCGTATCCAACGCCGTATTGGTGTCGCCACCCTCTACGTCACGCACGACCAAACCGAAGCCATGACGATGGGCGACCGTGTGGCGGTCATGCGTCTAGGCGTCTTGCAGCAGTGCGACCAACCTCAAGTTCTCTACGCCAATCCGACGAACCTCTTCGTGGCGGCCTTCATCGGATCTCCCGCCATGAACCTCTTCGAGGCGTCACTCAGCGAGGACGGGACGGTGCTCCGACTGGGATCCCAGTCGCTGTCGATCGGCGACGCCGTCTATCAACGCCGCCCAGGTCTCACAGCGTTTCGCGGTCGAAGCGTCATCGTCGGGCTTCGCGCGGAAGACCTTCCCGTCGTCGCGAGTGAGCACGCACCCGGCAGCGTCATGAAGGCACATGTGGAAGAGGTGGAAGCACTGGGCTCGGAGCTGTTGGTTCACTTTTCGATTGACGCGACACGCGTGAGTGGCGACGTCCAGAGCTCACAGGACAGTGACGAACTCTCAATGACGGCGATCGACATCGTGGGCGAGGGCGTTGCTCGGGTCGAACCGCGCGCCGACGTTCGCGTCGGTGACGACGCACTCTTCACCATCTACCCGGAGCGAATGCACTTCTTCGATCCTGAGAGCCACGACGCCGTCCAGTAGTGCGACGAGACGGAACGATTTGATGACGGCGATCGACATCGTGGGCGAAGGAATCTCGCTGTCGATGCTGCCTGAGCGCGGCGGCAAGATCACGAGCCTCGTGGACGTCGAACGGAGCCGTGAGTGGTTGGAGCAACCTTCTCGCGAGCTCGTCGGCTCCGCCGACGAAAGCCAGACGTTCGACGAGGGCGACATGTGTGGCTGGGATGAGATGATGCCCACGATTGCTCCTTGCCAGGATCCCAGCACTGGCGTCTCGCTCCCGGGCCACGGCGATCTGTGGAGGAGACCGTGGGAGGTCACCGCCCGCGATCGACGTTCGGTGTCGACGCGCGTCACGGGCGACGCCCTCGCGTACTCCTTCGAGCGCACGGTGACCTTGGGCGTTCGCTCGCTCCAAATGGAGTACCGAGCGAAGAATCAAGGAGACACTGATCTGCAGTTCCTCTGGGCGACGCATCCACTCTTCTCGGTGTTACCGGCCACGAAAGTGGTGCTCTGCAATGTCGGGGATGTACAAGAACTGCACGTAGCTGGCGACATGGCTCCGTGGACGTGGCCCGAGGGCGGTGTCAGCGTCGTCGACACACTGACGCACGGACAGGGAAAGAAGTTTTTCGCTCGCGCGACAACGGGTGACGCTACCGCGTCGATGGTCGACGGCGACGGGGGAGCCCTCACGATGCGTTGGCGCTCGTCGGCGATTCCTTGGCTCGGGATCTGGCTCGACAACTGTTCCCTCTCTCGGGGACCGGTTGCGGCGATCGAACCGACGAACGCGTCAGACGATTCCCTCGAAGTGGCCGCAAGGACGGGGCAGTCTTGGTCCCTCCCACGCGGCGCTGAGCTCTTCTGGAGCGTTGGTGTGACCGTGAGCGGCACGGTGACGGCGCCGCGATGATGCCGGCGTGTCGGGCCGCTGAGCCCGAGTTCGATGAGGTGCGGTGGCACCTGACGCAGTGGAAAGGAACGCGATGAAGTTCGTACGAGTTGGAGAGTTAGGTCGCGAGCGTGCGGGAGTGCTTGGACAAGGTGGCGAGATCCTAAGACTTCCCGAGGAGCTGGGCGATATTGACGCGTCGTTCTTCCACGGTGGTCGTGAGGAGGAAGTACGCCGACTGCTCGACGCCAACGCGCTGGACGAGGTCGTGGGTGAGTCCGAACGAATCGGATCACCGATCGCAAAGCCTGAAAAAATAGTCTGCATTGGACTCAACTATCGTGACCACGCTCGAGAGACGCGAAGTCCCATTCCCGACGAACCGATCATCTTCATGAAGGCGCCGAACTGCGTGGTGGGCCCGAACGACGAAGTACTCGTTCCACGAGGATCGGTGAAGACCGACTGGGAGGTGGAGTTAGGTGTCGTCATCGGCACACGGGCGCGCTACCTCGAGAGTCCCGACGGCGCGGATGACTTCATCGCCGGCTACTGCGTGTCGCACGACGTGTCCGAACGAGAGTTTCAGTTGGAGCGCGGCGGCCAGTGGGACAAGGGCAAGAGTTGCGAGACGTTCAACCCACTCGGTCCTTGGCTCGTGACTCGTGACGAGATCGTCGACCCGCAGAATCTTCGTCTGCGACTCAGCGTGAATGGTGTCGAGCGACAGAACGGAACGACCGCGGACATGATCTTCGGCGTCAACCACCTCGTGTGGTACTTGAGCCAGTTCATGGTGCTGGAGCCCGGTGACCTTATCAACACGGGGACGCCGGCCGGCGTGTCGCTCGGCCACGACGACGTGCCTTTCCTTCACGCGGGCGACGTCACCGAATTGAGCATCGACGGTCTTGGGTCACAGCGAAGTCGGATCGGTCAGGCCTAGGGAGGGCGAGGACGTCATCGGAACTTCGATGGCGCCGAGCCACGACGGCGGATGAACTATCGAGAAGTACAGAGAGGAATGAAATGGACAATCTAAGAGGCAAACGGGCACTCGTCACGGGGGCGTCGAGTGGCATCGGCCAAGCGATCGCCCTGAAACTCGGCGCCGAAGGTGTCGCGGTCGGTGTGGGTGGACGTGACGTGGAGCGTGTGGACCAGACGTGCGAGATGATCAACGCCGCAGGGGGACAGGCTGTTCCCGTCGTGGGAGACGTCTCGAACGCTGCACAGGCCGAGCGCGTGGTGACGGACACGGTCGACGCACTAGGCAGCCTCGACATCGTCGTGAACAACGCCGGCATCGACGCCAACGAGTGGCACGACGTCGCTGACTGGTCGATTGAGAGTTTCGATGAGATCATGGCCGTCAACACGCGTGGCCCGTTTCTCGTATCGAAGTTCTCGATCCCGCACCTGCTGGCCGCGGGCGGCGGCACGATGCTCCACATAAGTTCCGTGTGCGCGGTCACCGTGTGGGCGGGCGACTGCGCGTACGACATCTCGAAGGCCGCGCTCAACATGCTGTCCGATCACATCGCCGTGGAGTACGGGTCGAGAGGCATCGTCTCGAACACGTTGATGCCGGGCGTGGTGAGGACCGCATTGCACGAGGGCGTGATGGAAGGGATGAACGACGGGCGAGCGTTCGAAAAGGTGCTGATCTCACGTCACCCCATCGGGCGCTTCGGCACGGTGGAGGAGATCGCTGACAGTGCGGCGTTCCTCTGCAGTGGTGTCGCGCCGTTCCTTACGGGGGCCAACATCTTGATCGACGGCGCCTACAGCCGCGTGTGACGCGTCGCACGTGGCCAGCGAGGCGTCACGTCGTCGTCGGCGGTCGCTTCAAGACGGTGAGGCGCTGAAGTTGCGTCACGTGGGCGGGCGTCAACTCCTCGAGATTCTTGACGCCGAGTAGCCGCATCGTGCGACTGACCTCGCTCGCGAGAATGTGAATGGCCCGATCGGCGCCCTGACGACCGCCGGCCATGAGTCCGTAGACGTACGCGCGACCCACCAGCGTGAACGTGGCGCCGAGTGCGATCGACGCGACGACGTCCGCACCGCTCATGATGCCGGTGTCGAGATGCACCTCCACGTCCTTGCCCACCTCGCGCACGACCTGGGGCAAGAGATGAAAGGGGACAGGGGCCCGATCGAGCTGGCGGCCACCGTGGTTCGACAGCGTGATGGCGTCCACACCGAGCGAGGCGAGTCTCTTCGCGTCGTTGAGGCTCTGCACGCCCTTCACGACGAATTTGCCGGGCCACCGCTCCTTGATCCAAGTGAGATCGTCGAACGTGACGGTCGCGTCGAACATCGCGTCGAGAAGGTCCGCGATCGTCCCGGGCCAGCGCTCGAGCGACGCGAAGGTGAGTGGCTCGCTGGTGAGAAAGTTGAACCACCACGCGGGCTTCGTTATCGCGTTGGCCACGGTCGCGAGAGTGAGCTCGGGTGGGATGGAGAGCCCGTTTCGACGATCACGGAGTCGAGCCCCGGCGACCGGAACGTCGACGGTCACGAGCAGGGTGTCGAAGCCGGCCTTGGCTGCTCGCTCGACGAGCGCCATCGAGCGTTCTCGATCTTTCCAGAGGTAGAGCTGAAACCAGTGGCGTGCACCAGGGCTCGCGGCGGCGACGTCCTCGATCGTCGTCGTACCCATGGTCGAGAGGGAGAACGGGATACCCGCCGACGCGGCCGACTGAGCACCGGCGATCTCTCCCTCGGCGTGCATCATTCGGGTGAAACCGATCGGCGCGATGCCAAAGGGCAGCGAGACTCGACCACCGAGCACGGTTGACGAGGTGTCCACCGTGGAAACGTCGCGAAGGACGCCCGGATTGAACTCGATGTCCTCGAATGCCTGACGCGCACGCGCGAGGGAGATCTCCGCGTCCGCCGCGCCGTCGGTGTAGTCGAAGGGACCCCTCGGAGTACGACGTTTCGCGATCGCGCGTAGGTCCGCGATCGTCAGCGCCTTGTCCAAGCGACGTTTTGTGGCGTTCAGTTGCGGGGCCCGCAGTCGTACGAGCGGCGCTAACTCGCTCGGTCTCGGCCAACGTCTCTTCACGGCGTGCCTTTCACTTCGAAGGAGCTTGTTGATCGTCGATCTCGCCGGCGTGAACGCTCGGAAGGAAGTCGCGAGTCGCTACGCGCCTACGTAGTACTTGTCGCCAACATCGAGCGCCCGATCCAAGCGAGCGAGACCCTCACGAGCTTCCGCGTCGGTGATGGTGCACGGCGGCACGACGTGGAGTCGATTGAAGTTGTTGAAGATCAAGAGGCCTTCATTGCGACACGCCGCGACGAGCTCGTTCATCGCGGGCGAACTCGCTGCGTACGGCGCGAGCGGCTCTTTCGTGGCGCGATCGGTCACGAGCTCCAGCGCAAAGAAGACGCCAAGACCTCGTACGTCGCCAATGATCTTGTGCTTCGCCGCAAGAGCCTCGAGGCCGGGGCGCAAGACCTCGTCACCAATTCGCTTGGCGTTTTCGACGATGTGCTCGTCCTCCATGGCCTTCATTGACGCCACTGCCGAAGCGCACGCCAGTGGGTGACCGGAGTAGGTCAGGCCGCCGGGGTAGACGCGGTCGTTAAACGTGGCAGAGATCGCTTCATTGATCACGACGCCACCGAGTGGCACGTAGCCGGAGTTCACCCCCTTGGCGAAGGTGACAAGGTCCGGCTTCACGTCGTGGTCCTGATAGGCGAACCACGAACCGGTGCGCCCAAAGCCGCACATCACCTCGTCGGCGATGTAGACCATGCCGTACCGATCGCAGATCTCGCGGACGCCCTTCAAGAATCCCTTCGGCGGCACCATGATGCCCGCGGTGCCGGGAACGGACTCGAGGATGATCGCGGCGAAGGCCGCAGGACCCTCGAAACGGATCGTGTTCTCGAGGCTCTCGAGCGCGCGGGCGCACTCTTCTTCTTCGGTGGTTGCGTTGTAGGCGGAGCGATAGAGAAAGGGTCCGAAAAAGTGCACGGCGCCCGACGAACCGTCGTCGCTCGCCCAGCGACGGGGATCGCCCGTCAAGTTGATCGACGTCGCCGTCCCACCGTGGTAACTCCGGTACGTCGCGAGCACCTTCCGCCGACCCGTGTGGAGTCGGGCCATTCGCACCGCGTGCTCGACCGCTTCAGCGCCCGCGTTGGTGAAAAAGACCTTGGCCGCTCCGTCGAAACTGTGGTCGAGGATTAGTTCCGCGGCGTGGTACCGCGCTTCGTACCCGTGCTGGGGTGCAATGGTGCAGAGGAGACCAGCCTGTTCTTGAATGGCGCGCACGACCGAAGGATGTTGGTGCCCGATATTGGTATTGACCAACTGTGAAGAGAAGTCCAAGTACGTCGTGCCGTCCTCGCCGGTGACGAAGACGCCCTGGGCGTCTCGAATCATCAGCGGTGCGATCGAAGCCTGAGCCGACCACGAGTGAAAGACGGACGCCTTCTCTCGTTCGATGGAAGTCAGCGCGGAGCGGTCGTTTGACATGTCACGGTCCTTATTTTTGGCGGTATCTGAACTGTAACGTACCGAGATAAAAGGGGAAAATGCCGCCGCGACCGCGAGAGGAGCGCCGTTCGACCACTCGACAACGTGCCCAACGATGTTTCGACTAGCTGCGTAAGACGACGTTGACGGGTTCGTCACCCGTCTGCAGACGCTTGATCTGTTCACGCAGGAGTCGCGCCATTCGCGGCAGCATCGCGGACGAGCGACCGCCGACGTGTGGCGATATCAGGACGTTCGCGAGTGAGAAGAGCGGGTGACCCTCGGGGAGGGGTTCGGGGTCGGTGACGTCAAGCGCCAGTCGGATTCGTCCGGCGCTCGCGTGGGCGAGGAGTGCCTTCGTGTCCGCAACGGGTCCGCGCGCGACGTTCACTAGCAGTGTGTCGTCGCGCATCCGGCGAAGGAAGGAATCGTCGATGAGGTGTGTCGTCTTCTCAGTAAGGGGCACGGCGACCACGACGATGTCTGCTTGGGGCAAGAGTTCGAAGAGAGACTCGAAACCGTGGATCTCGCCGCGCTCATCGGAACGTGCTCGAAGCGCGACGCGCGTGACGGTCACTTCGAAGGGGAGGAGGCGTGATTCGATGGCCTTGCCGACCCCTCCGTAGCCAACGAGCAGCACGTTACGATCAGCGAAGCTCTGGTGCCACGACGGAACCCACCGACCCATCGTGGCCTGGCGTACGAAATCGGGGATGCCGCGCTGCGAGGCGAGGATGAGGGCCAACGTCAACTCCGCTGTCGACGTCTCGTGAACCGAGGCCGCGTTTGCGTACACGTTGCCGGGAGGAAGTATCTCGGCGACCCCGTCATAGCCGACCATCTGACTCTGGACGAGGCGAGTCTTCACCGAGACGAGTTGCGCGAGCGTCTTCGTGCCTCCCAAATAGGGCGGTACCACGATGTCCATCTCGTCGACTGGAGCCGGACCTGTCATGGACCACTCGATGATTTCGACGTCGCCGGCTAGGTCGGTGAGGACGGAGCGCAGGGAGTCATCGGGCAAGCTCACCCGTAAGCGTGGAGAGTTTGTCATTCGATCCCTTTCGATGACCCGAGTCTAAGTTTGACGATCGAAGACGCTGGGACGTTTGCCGTGGACGGCCGGATTCTTGGTCACGTGTCGAGACGCTTCGCCCTCGTGCCCACGCTCGGCGACCGGCCCAGTCTTGAGACGGGTTCGACGGCGATAGCGTTCAACATGATGAAAAACCCTGAACTTCAAGACGCACTTCTCGACATCGTCGGGCGTGACGCCGCCACGTTCCGTCCCAACCACAACCCCGATGACCTTCACGACGAGTCACTGCACCAGATCGTGGTCGTCCCGTTCGCCGTCGTTCGACCGAAGACGACGAACGAAGTCGCCGAGATATTAAAACTCGCCACACGACTCGGCGTCTCGGTCATCGCTCGCGGTGCCGGTACCGGACTTTCGGGCGGCGCCACGCCGGTGTCGGACGGGATCGTCGTGAGTTTCGAAAGAATGAACCAAGTGGTGCGATGCGACACCAACGATCACGTGATTGTCGTGCAGCCCGGCATCACGCTTCGAGAGCTTGGAGAGTACCTGGCGCCGACGGGGCTTCGCTATCCGGTCTACCCGGGCGAGCTCTCTGGATCCATCGGCGGCAACGTCAACACCAACGCGGGTGGCATGCGTGCGGTGCGCCACGGAGTTACTCGTCAACACGTGCTGGGACTCGAACTCGTTCTCGCCGACGGAACCGTCCTTCGCACCGGGGGACCCGTCGTGAAGTCGTCGTCGGGTTACGACCTCACGCAGCTGGTCATCGGTAGCGAAGGGACGCTCGCGCTCGTCACCGAGGTGACGCTCAAACTCTCTCCTTCATTGCCCCACGCGGCGACGGTCCTCGTGCCGTTCGCCTCGCTCGACGCGATCACTCGCGTCGTTCCCGCCGTCATCGCGTCGGGATTGCAGCCGTCGATGATGGAGTACCTCGACGTCGGGACGATGAACGCGGTCACGTCCGCGGCGTCACTCGAACTCGGTGTAGAGAAATCGGTTGCGGCGCAAGCGGCGGCCTACCTGATCGTGATTCTCGAGACGAGGACCGCCGAGCAGTTGGACAGCGACATCATTGATCTAGGCACGTTGCTCGAAGTAGCGCAGGCCCTTGACGTGTACGTCCTTCCCGAGCACGCGGCGGTTCGATTGATAGAAGCGCGCGAGAGGATGTTTTGGGTGACGAAAGACGCGGGAGCAAATGAGATCGTCGACATCGTGGTGCCACGCTCGACGGTGCCGGCATTTCTGGAAGAGGTAGCGCGTGTCGCGACACGTCACGAAGCGTCGATCACCGGGTGCGGACACGTCGGCGACGGCAATATCCACTTGTCGGTTTTCCTCGAGGATGACGACGCGCGCGAGGTACTCATGCGCGAGCTTTTCGTTTACGGGCTTGAGCTCGGGGGTCAAATCTCAGGTGAGCACGGGATCGGGCGCGACAAGCAGTCGCACTATTTGGCGTTGACCGATCCAGCTTTACTCGATCTTCAGCGGAGGATAAAGGCGGCCTTCGATCCTCAGGGACTCCTCAACCCCTACCGCCTTTTCGACGTGAGAATTACAACTCACTAGGAACTTGTCCCGCGTTGTTCAAGGTACGCCGATGAGCTTGAGGGCGCCGTAGGCTCCATATACCCGTGTACATCTGACCAATGGCACGATAAATTCGTGGTGTTAGATTGACCGTGACCCTCTTGTGAACGGGACGGGAATTCTGTGGAAACCCAAGTTTCAGTCCGTGCGCGCTCGTTGAAGGTTTTCAGACGCGAATGAAAACGTCCGTGACGCGGCACGACGGCTCGCCGGTCCGACTGTTCGTCACCTTCGCCCTCATCATGCTCTGTGCCGTCCTCGTCCTCGGAGTGGTGCTCGCCGCGAGCTATCGGGCCGAGGCGACGAGGCGTGGGCTGGCGCAAGGTCGAGACGAAGCAATCTTGATGGCCCAGACTGCCGTGCAGCCGATTCTCGATGGTCGAAGGCTAACCACGGGACTAGGCCCGTCGGAAACTATTGAAATGAATGAATTGGTGAGGGACTCCGTGCAAAGTGGCGACGTGTTGCGACTTCGATTGCGCAATCTTGACGGCGTCGTCATTTATTCCGACGACGGGGCAGGTCTACACTCGTCGGCCAACGGTGACGAAGCGCGCAGAGCCGCTCGCGGTCACGTCGTCTCGGTCATCACGCACCTCAACGCCGACGCCAAGTCGGGCCCGCTCGGCCCCCCTGCCGTCGAGATCTATCTTCCCTTGTCGGCAGGTACGCCGAGTCATCGCGTAGGTGTGCTCGAGGTCTATCTTCCCTACACGCCTATTAGCCGCGACGTTGGTGCCGGGCTCACCAATCTGTATCGCAATCTTGCCTTTGGGCTCGCTCTGCTGTACCTCTTGCTCTTCGGCATCTCGTTTCGCGTGGGGCAAAGGCTCCGACGCCAAGTGGAGATAAACCAGTACATGGCGGAACACGACACCCTCACGGATTTACCGAACCGGGTCCTGTTCCATGAGAGAGCGGAGAGAGAACTTCGTCGGGGCTCGAGAAGTGGTCTGTCGACGATAATCGCGATCATCGACCTTGATCGGTTCAAGGAGATCAATGACACCCTCGGCCATCCCAACGGCGATCAACTGCTCATCGCTCTTGGCGCTCGACTAGTTGAAGAGCTCGGTGGACCCGACGCGGTGGCGCGACTCGGCGGCGACGAGTTCGGCGTGCTGCTCTCCGACGTGGATGAGCCCGAGCGCATGCTCCATCGAGTGCGCGAAGCGATTGAGGAGGAGATCAACATCGACCACCTTCCTCTTTCAGTGGAAGCAAGCATCGGTTTCGTCGTTGCGCCCGAACAGGGTTCGAACGTGGACACCCTCATGCAACTGGCGGACGTCGCGATGTACACCGCTAAGTCGCGCCATCTCGGCGTCGTCAAGTACCACGACTCGCAGAGTCATTACAACGCGTCAAACCTCGCGCTCGTAGCCGAACTGCGTCACGCCATTGAAGTAGATGAATTGGTCTTGTACTACCAGCCGAAGGTGCGAATCGGTGATGGACGGGTCGACGCCGTCGAAGCGTTGGTTCGCTGGCAGCATCCCGAAAAGGGTTTGATCTACCCCGACGACTTCATTCCACTCGCGGAACAGACGGACCTCATCGATCGTTTGACGACGTGGGTCATGAAGAGGGCGCTCAATGACGTGTCACATTTCGGTCCCGGCGCCGACGATTTGACCATGTCGGTCAACGTGTCCGCTCGCAATCTCGGCCGGGCCGGGTTCGCTGCGACGGTGGTGGACGCCTTGAATACTGCGGGCGTAGCGCCAGAGCGGCTCTTCATCGAGGTGACCGAAACGACGCTCATGACCGACCCCGAGCGGGCTGCCACGGTGCTGAGAGAACTTGACAACAACGGCGTGCGCCTGAGCATCGACGACTTTGGCACGGGGCAGACTTCACTGGGCTATCTCTCAACGTTGCCGATTCACGAGATCAAGATTGACCGGTCCTTCATCACCGACATGATGGAGCGTCCAGCACACGCCGCCATTGTGCACTCGATCGTCGAGCTCGGTCACAATTTGGGATTCTCCGTCGTGGCCGAAGGCGTCGAGACCGAAGCGGTGCTGGCCGACTTGCGTATGACGGGTTGTGACGTAGCGCAGGGCTATCTCTATGCCCGGCCCATGCCCGCGGATCAATTGGGACCGTGGCTCACGAGGTACGAAGCTGAGAGGACCGTCCCAACTCCTTCGTAGCAATGTGCTCCGTTGGTCAGAGTGGACCAACGGCGCTGACGTCGTGGTCGTCAGTCTCCGCGCCACCCAGCGGGATCGTGACTCTGACGCGTGTGCCCGTACTTGGACGTGAATCAAGGGTGACGCTGCCATCGTGGGCGATGACGATGCCTTGCACGATGGGTAGTCCAAGGCCCGCACCCGACCTCGACCGGCTGGCGTCCGCCTGCCAGAACCTATCGAAGGCGTGACTGGCATCCTCTTCACTCATGCCGGGTCCGGAATCGTCGACGTCGAGGATCGCCGAGTCCGCGTCGACCGACAATCGGACCTCGACCACGGACTCGCCGGGAGTGTAGCGCAGGGCGTTGTTGACGAGATTGGACACGACTTGACGGAGACGGAACGCGTCACCTTGGACGATGACCGTCTCGGTGACGTCGACGGTGACGGTCCGTTGCGGATTGGTCGTGAGCGCGTCCGCGACCACTTCGTGGATCAGACGCTCGAGATCAACGGGCGCGCGGTCCATCGGTCGACCCTCGTCGAGACGGGCCAGCAACAAGAGCTCCTCCACGAGTTTGCCCATCTGATTGCCGGAGAGACCGATTCGATGGATGGCCTCGTCGCGCTCCTCGCCATTTCTCAGTTCGCCCTGTCGCCACAGCTCGGTAATGCCGAGGATCACGGAGACGGGTGTACGAAGTTCGTGCGACGCGTCCGCGATGAACTGACGGAGACGTGCTTCCAACGCAAGTTGCTCGTCGAGCATCAAGTTGAACGCCGTGGCGAGTTTGCCGGCTTCCGTTCTGCGTTGTGCCCTCGTCACTCGTCGCGTGCGGTCACCCGCGGCGATCGCGTCGGCGACTTCTGTTACCTCGGCGATCGGGCGCAGGCCAAGGCGGGCGATCCAAAAGCCCGTCGCGACGACGACCGCAAGGACGATGAGTCCGGCGAAGAGGATGGCCAGGCGAAGGAAACTCATCGTCGTGTTGACCTGTGACAGTGAGACGGCCACGAGTACTTCGGTGTTCGACTTCGGGAGTTTCAACAAGACCGCGCGCCACTGGAGGGATCCAGAGACAGACCCCACGGTCGAGATCTTGATGGTGTGATGCGGCGTCGTGGCGATGGGAGGCAACTGGGGCGACGCGCCGTTCGCGTCGAGAGGAGTGGAGACGACGCTGCGATGTCCTTTGGTGATCGAGGCGATGTAGAAAGCGCTGAAACGATCGGCGGCGAAGGTTTTGGGGGACTTGGCCCGTGGAGGAAAAGTTGGTGTCGTCGTCGAATCAAGGGTGCGCGCGACCGGCAACGAGTTCTTCAACTGCTGGTCGATTTGACGGAGCTCAGAACTTCCTACGGAGTTGACCAAGAGAACGCCGAGAAGAAGCAGGACCGCGAGAAGGAGCGACGCCGCGAGGGTGAGTCGTAGACGGAGACTCACGGAGACGTCACGGCCGTTCGATTCGATAGCCGATGCTACGAATTGTTCGGATGATGGTCGGCGGTGAGGTGTCGACCTTCTTTCGTAACTGTGAGACGTACGACTCGACGATCGTCGGCTCACCTTCGAAGTTGTAGTCCCAGACGTGGTCGAGTATCTGCCAGCGGGTCAACACCTTGCCCGCGTTCTTCACGAGAAAGAGCAGTAGTCGGTACTCGGTGGGCGACAGGTCCACCAGCGTGCCGCTCTTCATGACGGTGTGAGCATCGTCGTCGATGACGATGTCTCCGCACGACGTCACCTGAGGTTCGGGGACCTTGCCGATCCGTCGTAACAACGAACGCACCCGTGCCGCGAGTTCTTCGACGCTGAAGGGCTTCGTGAGGTAGTCGTCGGCGCCCATCGTTAGCCCCCTCACTTTGTCGCTCACCGAGTCGACGGCGGTGAGAAAGATCACTGGAATGTTCACACCTGCTTCGCGCAGTCGCTGACAGACCTCGAAACCGCTCAGATCGGGGAGCATCACGTCCAGGATGATCAGATCCGGCGGATCCTCCTTCAGGGCCAACCGGAGACCTTCGTGGCCATCTTTCGCGCGGATCACCCTTGATCCTCCACGTTGCAGAGCAGTCGCGATGACGTACGCGAGGTTGTCGTCATCTTCGACGGACAGAATCTCGATACTCACCGGAACAGTGTGACAAAACAGCATAAGAATTCCCTGAACATTCGTCGCCTGCTTTCGTAAGGCCCGAGGGTCCGCGACGACATGAGTCACGCGAAAGTGACGTCGACGATCCGTGAAAACAATCGCGCGCCGCGCGCAAACGTCCAGGAAACTATTAGGTCACCCTCATCGATCGTCCAGATTCGTTTTCCATACTGTGCCCATGACTAATTGGACTGAATCAGTAAAACGACGTGGCAAGCACCGTAGGGTGCCGGCCGTGGTACTCGCCATTGCCCTTGCGGGTGTGGTGTTAGCAGCTTGTGGCGGCGGTGCCGCCACGTCCGCGCCACCGACGACGTCCAAGACGACCACGACGACGACCCCGGCGAAGTCCTCTTCATCGGCGTCGAGCACCGCGTTCACGACGTGTCTCAAGCAACACGGCGTCACCGGTTCAGGCTTCGGAAGCGGCAAGAGGCCGTCGGGGTCGTCGACCGGTGGCGCTCCCGCGGGCGGATTCGGCGCCGGCGGCAACTCGAAGTCGCGTGCGGCGTTCCAAGCGTGCGCGAGCTTGCGACCTGCGGGCTCGGGGTTCGGCGGCGGCGGTGCCGGTGGCGCAGGTGCCACGTCGACGCAACTCGCCGCGTTTCGCAACTGCATGACACTGCACGGCGTCACCTTGCCAAAGAAGACGGCGGGAAGTGCTCCGTCCGCGAACTCCTCGGTCACGTCCAACCCGAAGTACAAGACGGCGTTAGCGGCGTGCCAGTCGCTCATTCCTTCGACGTCCAAGACCACGACGGCGATCACGCCCGGTGGTTGATCCCGGTCGAGCTTCCACTCGCGCCACTACTTCTCACACCCGTACGGAGACACTGAAATGAAACTCAAGAAATTAGGCGGCCTTTCGCGTAAGCGCGTCGGCCTCATCACCCTCGGACTCGCGGTCGCCGTCGTTGCCGCGTTCGCGTTCTCCTCGATCTACAAGACGCCCGCGTCCTCGAGTGCGGGTGTCGCGCGCACCGTCACGGTGACGAGAGGTATCGTCCAGTCGAGCGTCTCGGCTTCGGGGAACCTCTCGACCGTCGCCAACGCCAACGAGAACTTCGTCGCGGGGGGCACCCTCACCTCGCTCAACGTCGCCGTTGGCCAAAAGGTGACGGCTGGTCAAGTGCTCGCCACCATTGATTCGACACAACAGAGCGGCGCACTCCACTCCGCCGAGTCCGCGCTGACCGTAGCGAAGATGAACTTCACCAACGCCCAGACGACCGCCGTGACGCAGGCGAAGACGCTCGCGAGCGCGAAAGCAACTCTCGCCACCGACCAGTCGGGCGGCACCACGGTGCAAAAGGACCAGAGCCAGTCGACCCTCGACAACGCGCAACAGCAACTCACGAATGACCAGACGCAACTGGCCACGGACCAGACGCTCCTCGCCACCGATCAGACCAACTTGGCCACGGAGCAGTCCACGTACTCGAGCGACGTGGCGCTCGGATGTCCCGCCGCGCCGTCGAGTCAGGGTTCGTCGGGCGCCTCGTCGGGTCCCGTCACGGCCTCCGCCGGCTCGGTACCTTCGATCTCTACCGGTTCAGCGACCGCGATTTCCACCACCACCGCTGTCTTGAACGCCACCATCAATCCCAACGGCGCAGCCACGACCTACTACTTCAACTACGGCACGACGGCTGCTCTCGGCCTCTCCACGGGGAGTTTCTCGCTCCCGTCGAGCACGAATTCCGCGCAAGTGTCCGTCGAGGTGACGGGTCTGAGCCCGAGCACCACGTACCTCTTTCAAGTCGTCGCGGCGAACACCGTTGGTACGTCGGTCGGCAGCGGGGTCACGCTCACCACGGCGGTCACGTCGTGCTCGAGCGACACGCAGACAATCTCCACTGACAACACGAAGATCGCCAACGACCAAACACAGATAGCCAAGGACCAATCGTCGATTACCGTCCAGGGGCTCGCCGTTCAAATCGCGCAGCAGAACGTGAAGGCCTCACCGACGACGATCACGCAAGACAAGTCGGCCATCACGCAAGACGAGGCCGCGATTGCCCAAGGCAAGGTCGGACTCGTCCAAAATCAGGCGACCATCGCCCAAGATGAAGTGTCCGTCGAACTCGCAACGAAGACGTTGCAAGAGACGCAGCTAGTCGCCCTCATCAGTGGGAACGTGACGTCCGTGAGCGGCTCGGTGGGTCAAACCGTCGGTGGCGGCGGATCGACGACGTCTAGTAGCTCGTCGTCAACGTCATCGACCACGGGCTCGGGCGCCGGATCGAGCAGTTCGCCGCTCATCGCCATCCAGGGTCTACGCCAACTCCAGGTGGTGGCCAGTTTCGCTGAGGCCGACGCCATCAAGATCGCGGTACACCAGACGGCAACCATCTCGCTCGCGTCATTGCCCAACACCGTGGTGCGCGGTGTCGTGACCGCCGTCGCCTCCGTGTCCACGGTCGTGAACAACGTGGTGACGTACCCCGTCACCATCAGTCTCGCGAGTCCGCCCGCCACCCTGAAGGACGGCATGACCGCGCAAGTCTCCGTGGTCGTCCAAACCGTGTCGAACGTCCTCGAACTTCCGAGCGCCGCCATCACCACGACCGGGAGTCTCTCCACGGTGCAAGTGGTCGGCGCCAAAGGCGTGAAGACCACGACGCCCGTGACGCTGGGACTCGTCGGTGCCTCCTTCACGCAGATCACGAGTGGCGTCACCGAGGGTGAGACCATCGCCGAACCTACGGCCACCGTCAGCGCCGCGACAACCACGGGCGCCACCACTGGCGGCTTCGGTGGAGGGGGAGGTCGCGGATTCGGTGGAGGAGCGCCGTGACCGTGACCAGTAGCGTCGTCCCTACCGTCGCGCACGGCGAACCGACTTCGGCCTCAAGAGGCGCGCCGCCAATCATCGCCCTCTCGAACATCGTAAAGAGCTACATGATGGGAGGCGTCGAGGTCCTCGCGACACGAAGTGTCTCGCTCACGGTCGTGAAGGGGGAGTTCGTCGCGGTGATGGGCGCGTCGGGTTCGGGGAAGTCCACGCTGATGAACATCATTGGCTGTCTGGACATTCCCACGAGCGGTCACTACTCCCTCGACGGGGTGAACATTCGTAATCTCGACGATCAGGCACTTTCGCGCATCCGCAACACCAAGATCGGATTCGTCTTTCAGGGCTTCAACTTGATCCCTCGGATGTCGGCGTTGCAGAACGTCGAGTTGCCGATGGCCTACGCGGGCGTGAAGCCCAAGGAACGCCGCGAGCGCGCCATCGTTGCCCTTCGTCTGGTGGGTCTCGGCGCGCGGCTCGAACACTTTTCCAACGAACTCTCGGGTGGCCAGCAACAGCGTGTCTCCATCGCTCGTGCCATCAGCACGAACCCGGCGCTCATCTTGGCCGACGAGCCGACGGGCAACCTCGACTCGAGGTCGTCGAACGAACTGATGGCGCTCTTTACCGATCTTCACGACCACGGCCGCACGATCGTCATGATCACCCACGAAGACGACATCGCCCAGTACGCCTCTCGTGTCGTTGAGCTTCGTGACGGATCGATCATTCGGGATCAACGTCAGCGCCCACGCGTCCCGACGATCGCCCCCAACACTGTCAGCTCTTCACAAGACGGCGACGGATCAGAGGTCTGATGTCTAATATGTTCAGCAACTTGATCATGGCGGTGCGCGGCATCGGATCGAACTGGCTACGAACGCTGCTCACCATGCTCGGTGTCCTCATTGGCGTCGCCTCGGTCATCGTGCTGCTCGCCATCGGCACTGGAACCTCCCGGTCGATCGAGAACTCGATCCAGGCGCTGGGCTCGAACACGTTGACGGTGTTCAACAGCGGTGGAAGTGGCACGTCGAGCGGGACGCAGATCCGCAACACGAACCTCAACTCGGCGTCGGTGTCCTTGATCTCGAACGCCAACAACGCCCCCGACGTCCAATCGGTGTCGCCCGTCATCACCACGAGCGTCACCGCCACCAACGGCTCGTCGACGTACTCGACGTCGGTCATTGGCTCGACCCCCTCATACCTCGTCGCTTCGAACTACACCGTGTCGGCCGGCCGGTCGATCTCGACGGCGGACGTGACTAGTCACTCCCAGGTCATCGACATCGGCGCGTCCGTCGCGAGTGGTCTCTTTCCCGTCGGGTCGAACCCACTCGGCCAACAGATAGAACTCGGCTCGTCACGGTTCACCATCGTTGGGCTTCTCGCGTCGAAAGGCTCCACCGGTCTCACCAACGCGGACGCCGTCGCCATCGCGCCCTACACCGCAGTCCAGGATCAACTGACGGGCGAGTCGCAGTCGTTCTCAGAGCTACTGATCCAAGGAAAGTCCGCGGCAACACTCTCACTCGCGCAGAGCGAAGTGCAGAGCATCCTGGCCGCCCAGAACAACACGACGGTCGCGGCACTTCCCTTCAACGTGCTGAACCAGGCGAGTCTCATTACGACGGCCACGTCCAGCTCCAAGACCTTCACCGCGCTCTTGGGTTGGGTGGCGGCGGTGTCGCTGCTCGTGGGCGCGATCGGCGTGATGAACATCATGCTCGTCACCGTTACCGAGCGGACCCGCGAGATCGGCATTCGCAAGGCCATCGGCGCTCGTAAGTCGGTCGTCTTGACGCAGTTCCTCATCGAGTCCACCGTGATCTCCTTCATGGGCGGCGTGTTGGGAGCGGTCGCGGGCATCGTCGTGTCGCGCTTCACCATCGCGGGTGTCAAACCCGTCCTGGCGTCGTACTCAATTCCTCTCGCCCTCGGTGTCGCGCTCAGCGTCGGCATCGTCGCGGGGTTCTACCCGGCGTACCGGGCGGCGTCACTTCGCCCGATCGACGCTCTTCGATACGAGTAAGTAAGAAAGGCAGTTCCACATGACAAAAGGATCGACGGACACCCCCGAGGGTGTTCACTCGGCCGACAAACTTAACGACGTCGCACCAGCGGCGTCGCCACTCGACGTCACGGACCCGACCGTGATCAACAACAGCAACGAGGCGTTCGACGTCTTGTTCGGTGGTGAGAGTGAAGAGTGGCCCGAGCAAAGCTCGTCGAAGGGGGTTCGCGCCTCGTGGACCGTCACCGTGCTCGTGGCGTTGCTGTTACTCGTCAGTGGACTTTCGTTGGGCGCGTACTTGCAGCGTGGCCACGCCACGACCTCCACGTCGACGGCAGCGGCCGGGGGACGATTCGGCGCCGGCTTCGCTGGCGCGGGTGGCGCGGGCGGCGCAGCCGGTGCGGCGGGTTCGACGTCCGCGTCGACGAGCGTGACCTCAGGCACGGTGACCGACATCATTGGCAACACCCTGTACGTGACGAACGCGAGCGGCGCGCTCGTTGCGGTAAAGGTGACGTCGGCAACGACAATCGATCGCAACGCCTCCTCCACGCTCAATTCGCTGAAGCCAGGTGACACGGTGACGGTCCAAGGACCCACCCAGAAGAACGGCTCAGTCCAAGCCGCGTCGGTCTCGGCGACGGCCAAGGGCGTGACGTCTACGAGCGGCTTCGGCGGCTTCGGCGGCGGTGGCGGCTTCGGCGGCGGGGCCGGTGGCGCGTCGAGTGCCAGTTCGGGGTCGAGTGCGAGCGCCGGCGGTTGATCTCGTAAAACGAAGCGCGGTCGGCGCGACGACGCGACTCTCCCAGCGCCGCGTCCTGGCGCGTCGCGCACTGACGGTCATCGCGCCAGCGCTCGTGCTCGGGTGGCTCGGCCTTTCGCAAGTCGAAGTCGTCGTGCGAGGTTGGGCGGCGTTTGACGCGACGCGGAGTTGGACGGTCGTCTCAGAGATCATTCGCAGTGCCCTCTACGCGGCGTTCGTCCTGGGCGCGGCGATCACCCTTCTTTCGAGCAAGAGCGCGCGAGCGCGCGACGGTCGCCGTGTGGCCGTCGTCACGTCGCTCACCGCGACCTTCTTGATGGTGGGGCTCAGTTTCATGCCGGCTGGTCCGTTTTTGTGGCGTGCGTCAGCGAACGTGGAGGAATTCGGCCTGGCGCTCACCGTGACGGGTGCGTTCATTGCCCTCGTCGCGTTCTTGAACCTCGGCGCCAACTTTTCTATCGCGCCCGAAGCTCGCGACCTTGTGGTGACCGGACCCTATCGACTGTTACGTCATCCGATCTACTTCGCGGAGCTGGTGATGATCGATGGAATCGTGGTCGGCTCCGCGCGACTCACCACGCTCATCGGAGCGATCGGCGTGCTCGGACTACAGATCTATCGAATCGCGGTGGAGGAGAAGTTGCTTCGAGAGAACTTTCCCCGGACTTTCGCGGAGTTCACGACGCGAACGTCCTATCGACTCGTGCCCCTTGTTTGGTAGATAACCGCGACACCCCGGGGGGACGAGGAGAGAAGTACAGCCCGACGACGATTCTGCCTTGAGGGTCGTTACGACGTAAGTGCGAATGCTCTACCGAGGTCCGCGATCAAGTCCTCTTTTGCCTCAATACCCACTGAAAGTCGAATTAGTGCTTCATCCACGATGTCCTCGTCCGCTGTAGGTCGTCGGGAACTCCACATCGCTGCAGGTCGCGTCGCCAGCGAGTGAACCGAACCGAGACTGGCGGCACGAGTCGTGAGGCGCAACGCGTCCAGTAATCGATCGGCACGCGCCGGCCCACCGCGTACGACGAAAGAGACGAGACCACTGAACCCGCTCATCTGTCGTGCAGCGAGATCGTGTTGGGGGTGGGACGCGAGACCTGGGTAGTAAACCGAGACGACGTCGGGGTGATCTTCAAGGAAGTGCGCCACCGCGTCACCGTTCTCGTTATGGCGAGTCATTCGAACGTCGAGCGTGCGAAGCCCGCGCAGCAAGAGCCACGCGTCGAACGGTCCGAGTACTGAGCCCAGAGTCAGGTTCGTGCGCCACACACGCTCGATGAGTTCCTCGGAGCCAGCAACGACGCCCGCGGCGACGTCCGAGTGGCCTGCAAGATACTTTGTTGCGCTGTGCCACACGAGGTCAGCGCCGAGGGCGAGCGGACGTTGATTGAGCGGCGTGGCCACCGTGTTGTCGGCCACCAGCAGAGCCCCGGCGTCGTGCGCGAGCTGCGAGAAGCGACGTAGGTCCGTGATGCCGAGGTGAGGGTTGCTCGGAGTTTCAACCAAGACGAGCCGCGTCGACGGGCGCAGTAATGATTCAAGTTCTTCTGGCGAACTCTCGCCGACAAGGTCGGCGCTCACGCCGAAGCGCTTCAGTAGGTCCGTGGTGAGCGTGGTCGTCCCGGGGTAGACCGAACGCTGCACTATGACGTGATCGCCAGCCTCTAAGAGGGCGAGTGACAGAGTCGAAACGGCACCCATTCCGCTCGCAGTGACGATGGCGCGCTCGGCCCCTTCTAGCGAGGCAACGACTTCGGCGACCTGTGTGTGATTCGGGTTGCCGTAACGGACGTAGAACTCGTCAGCAAAACTTCGTGTCGCGAGGTCGAGGAACTCCTCATTGGAGGCGGCGGCGAACGTCGTTGCTTGGACGATGGCGGGAACGATTGCACCTCGACGGGCGCGTACGTCACCGTGCAGAAGTGACGTGGCGGGGAGGTCGTGTGGCTCGTCAGTCATCGGAAATCTACTCTCTTTCGTTTGATCGCTCCGTCGCTTTGATGTCGGGGCCGAGTCCTTGGTGTTGTCATCGTCCGTCAGTCTTGCCGCATCGAACGTGTTGAACAAAATTTTGGTGGGAAATCGTGAGTCCGAAGGCGCGACCGTCGTAGCCATTTGAACGGCGCTTGTTGGTGCTTGGAGGTTCCTTGATCGCATTCGCTATTCAAGCGCTACTCGCGGTTGCTCGTTCGGGCAATAACAAAGTACAGGCCCTTCGTCGGCAGCTAATGCTTGGCGGACTCAACTGGACAACGCAAGAGACAGCCAAATGTTCACATGATTTAGTCGGCTGCCCAGTTATCGATCCCGACACATTGGGATTATTCAGCACGTCGACGTAGTCACGCGGAACGCGCCGCGTCCCAACGTCCGGTATTCCTCTAAAGATGCCAGAAAAGGCCCGGGCATTGTTTATCTGATTTGGCTCGTCGCACCGGCCGGTGGCCTGGAGGAAGCAACGAACGGAACCCGTTACTTTTTGGTGCGGCGGCTGCCGCCGTGCCAGTCCTCCTGAACGCCAACGTGGTTGGACTCAACGCCGAAGCTGCGGAGCTGAGGCCGCTCGCGCAGGCTTCGCTTCAGTTCTGCAAAGCCGGGGAAACTCGCTAGTCCTAGCACGTTGTCCCAGAGTTGTAGCGCCTCGGCCTCGTCGGGCAGACGGCTGATCACGGGACCGAAGAATGCGACGCCCTTGGGGGGTTGGAACTGGATGATCGGAGTGCCGACATCCCTTCCCGTCAGGCTGAGCGCCTCGTCGGTCTCATCGCTCAACTCCGAGTCCAAGGATGCGTCGTCCAGAGCGTTTGCCAGTGCCGCAGGCAGGCCGATGTGGGCCAGAATCGGCTCGAGAAATGCCCGGCTCCCGTGTTCAATACTTGGGTTTGGCAAAGTATCGAAAACTTCGGCGCCGATTGCCTCGTACAGGGGACCGACGGCATCTCGGCCATACTCAGCTCGGACCTTGGCGGCCACCCGCAGCAGTCTGAGTCCCGCAGTGTGCCCGTTTTCATAGCTTGGCGGGAAATGACTGTCATAGTCGATCGCCGAGTTGATCATTCGTAACGAGATGAAGCGCCAGTCCACGGTGTAGTCCCGTTGGGCCATGACCAGGCGCACCCACTTACTGGTCATCCAGGCGAACGGGCAGACCGGGTCGAAGTAGAAGTTGATGTCGGCATCAGACACGGGCAACTCTTCTCACGCTGAAGCATTGGCGTGCTCGCCCAAGTAGCCGATCAGGCCCACGACGTCTTCGGGCACCAGGCGGCCAATGGCCCCACTGGAGTAAACGCTCACGACCACTCGACCGTTCGGGTCGAGCACGAATCCCGTCGATTGCAGATACGTCGGATCGTCGTTGACGAACGCGCCAGTCGCCTCGGCGACGGCTCGGGCGTCGGCAGAGTGCCCCACTGGGAACGTCAGGCCATGCTTGGCGATCAGTTCCTGGGTGGTCGCTTCGTCGTCGACCGAGAGTGCGACAACCGTGGCTCCCACCTTGGCCAGCTTTTCCGAGGCTCGCTGGAAGGCGCGCAGTTGAGCGTTGCAGTACGGACACCACGAGCCGCGGTAGAACAGGACGACGCCGAAGCCACCGGCGAGGGCGCCGGGCAGGGCGAGGTTGCCGCCGCCGGAAAGCGTCAAGTCGAGGGTCGGGAACTGGTCTCCGGGTTTAAGCAGGGTCACGGCAGTCTCCAGTCAGATGAGAACAAGGGGCGGTCGGTTCGGGGGTTGTTTGGACGTGCTGGGTTATCCACTTGGCGGCTACTTCACCGCGATGACGTCGACGGTGCGAATGTCAGGGTCCTTCGCGAGCAAGTCAGGGGCGACCTGGCCGAGCGCGGTGGGGATCTCACCGTCCAGATGGGCTTGGCGGGCCTCCGCGGTCTCGAACGAATCGAAAATCCCGTACTCGGTGTCGCTGATCTTGAAGGCGTACCACGTGACGGTCCCCGTCTCTGCCACCGCCAGTGCGCGGCCAGCTTCGAGGAACGCTCCGAGCTCGTCGCCTTTGTGCGGCTTGGCTACTAGTAGGGCGAGCAGTCCGAGTTTCACGGTCATGTTGGTCTCCTTTTGTCTCCGGTATGTGGCCACCCACATGAGCGGCCCCTACAAGGTGAGTGGCGCCGGGAATCCCGGTCTTACCTCGCGCGTCGTATTTTCCGCGTCAAACCGGACCGGGGCCAGCGACAATCGCTGCTAACAGTCCCTCGACGTCCTGAACACACGGATTGCACCCCGAAAGGTGCGCCGCGATCCCGGGGAACTGTGTCGCGGCGTCGCGATGCGCGAGTTCACGTTCCACGTATCGCTCGAGGAGATCGAACGTCTCGGCGCAGCCGGCGTCCAGTGGATCGGTCATCAGAAACCGCTCGAGTGATCCCCAACTTCTCACGTCTGCCTCACATTGTCGTCGTCCAGATACCCGTTAGTGACCAGCGAGGCCCGTAACTTACGTCGGGCGTCGAAGAGAGTCTTGTAGATCGCGTTGCGACTGGAGCCGAGTTCAATGACCAACGCGTCCAAAGGCGTTCCGTCGAGCACGATCGCCACGAAGATCCGGCGCTGGTGTTCGGTGAGCTCAAGGTCTATGGCTTGGCGCAGCGCGATGATGACGTCGCGCCACTCGGCGACCCGGGCAGGATCGAGTCCAAAACGGTCCGGTAGCCGGTCCCAGTCTTTGTCCTCCAGGGAGATGGTCGGCTTCTGCCAGAAGTGACGACCGATCTTGGTCGACACCTCGAAGATGGCGAACTTGCAGGCCCAGGTGGTGAACCGACTCTCGCCACGAAACTGGGCGATTTTGGCCGTAACCCCAACCACGGCGTCGGCGGCAGCCTGGTGGGCTAGATCGTCGAGCTCGGAACCGGTGATTCTCAGCTGGCCCTGGCGTCGATGCACCTCGCTGCGGGCAACCCGGAGAAGCAACTCGTGCAATCGGACCACCGTCCTATCATGCGCTGGCCCGTTGCCGACTAAGCCCTGAACCCACGCTGCGGACTCCGTATCGAACGATCGCTCTCCGGTCAGACATTCAGGGATCGTTAGGTCGGCGGACGCCACACTGGCGAGCCTAAGTGGAGAAGTTGGCGATGCTCGTCGTCAGCGTTGGAGTTGGCGCCAGTGGTCAAGAACCTGCCGGTTCCCCGACACCTCGAGGGTGTTCAGGGGTCCTCGGTTTGTCAGCCAGAGAAGAAGGTCCGAACGCGTAGCGCTGATGGCACTATCGACTGTGGCGTGACGGGGACGCACTAAACCACCGCCGTCGAGGTCCATCCACCACTCCTCCGGTTCGTCCGTGGCGCGGAGATGGAAGGTGCCGGCGAGACCCTGGACGCCTTCTTGGGCCAAAAGACCAGGAAGGAATTCGATGACGAACTCCTCGATCCCCGCTCTGGCAACGTCTCCGTCCAAGGGCATCGGTCCCGCGCTACCGTCGGCGGCGAGGGCGTGCTGGGCATCCCAGCGATGGATCGCTACCTCGACCGCGAGGCGCCGACACCACCAGCTGACTCGTCGGTCACCGGTCGACGAGAACGTCCAAGTGATGGCGTCGGGGTCGGCGGCTCGCAGAGCCGCGAGGGTCTGGTCCAGGTTCCCGGCGTACCACGCAGGGAGGTCTGCAGGATCCTCCGGCGCCGGTTCCAGCTCACGTCGGCTAACGCGTTCGCCCGAGATGACGATGGCCGCCATCCACATAAGGATCCCTCCGGTATGGCGAATCAGTCCGGCGGTATCCCACTCGGGGCAGTGTGGAACCCGTCGTCTCCAATCAGTCTCGGCGGCGACCAGCAGAGCCCACGCGTCAACCTCGGCAGTGGACAGAAGGCCCGAATCCCTCACGTTGGCAAGTCTGACACCGTGGCGAGGTGAAGAGCGTCGGCGCATTTAATCCGCAATCACCCTTTGCCACTCACATCGGCTCAACTTTGCTGGTCGGGTTTCGACGTGAGTTCGCGCTCGACTTCACGGGCTTCGAGTAGTGGAGAGTAGCAACGCGGCGCACGTAACAGAACAGCGGACCGGGCATCGACGTGATTCTCGATCCAGGAGTCTCTGTTCGCACCCGATTTAGCGAACCCACGTGAGTTGGCACTACGAGAAGATTGGATTACTCGACACTGTCGAGGGCGACGACAGAAGTGGCCACACTCTCCAGTAATCCCGTCACGATTCAGTTGAACGTTTCAACACGACTCTCACAAGATTATGGACCACGGTGAACGGAGATTCCTGGCGGATTGCGAGAACGATCCCGTTGTAGGGCGAGAGGACTTTTACAGGACCTTAGTTGCGGTCGAAGAGCGCCCGAAGGGGATTGACGTTTGTTACATGGTCTCGAACCTGTTGCTCTAGGCCACTTGACTCGTCCAGGCTATGAACGCTGATCAAGTGTCTCACTGCCGCCGGCACCACGTCGTCAGTGTGTTTCAACCGGACTGTCGCGGAACACCCAGGCACGATATCTGCGCACCGAAACTGTTTCATCAGGCCTCCTCCAAACTGCCACTTTGAACGCCAACTGCACCCAGTAGCGATTGGATAAGACGCTCCATGCGAACTATACCGAGTGTTTGGCGCACGTCGTTGACGCACACCAACGGTTGCCAGCGATCAGCTGGCGTGCGCAGCATTGCTCTTTCGACGGCGCTGCGGACCGTTTCACTTGGGCGCAGGGCTAAGACTTTGGCGCCACGACATTCGGGAACGTCGAGGAAGAGTGGTTGATCCAACTCATCCACAATGACGCATACCCCCGGTACTACTGCGGCGTGCTCTCGCCTCTTGTTCACAGTCTCCACCAGGTGAGCCAACGTTGGCTCGGTCGATTCTGCGCCTGAGCGAAGAGTCAATGAGGACAGAGCGTCGAGGTTGATGGTTGGCCATATATCGAATGAAGGTCTGGCGAGAAGGTATCCCTGGACGAGTGGTACACCCATTCTCATGAGGACGTCAAGTTCGGACGTGCGCTCGACGCCTTCAGCAAGGACCCACGCGTCGATCCGCCCAGCTATGGCTCCGAGCATCTCGACCAGCGCAGTTTTGATTTCATCTTCGTCAACATGATCGATGAGAGCTCGGTCTATTTTTACGAGATCTGGTGACAGGGCGAGCAGCCACTGCAGGCCCGCGTAACCACTTCCCGCATCGTCGATGGCAATCTTCGCACCCGCTGCACGAAGCGGTTTCAGAAGTTCGACCATGGCGTCGTAATCGTCTATGGCGCTGTGCTCGGTAAGTTCAATCACGATCCGTTCTAGGCTCCCGGCGTCGGCGAAGGCCTCAACGAGTCCCGCGTCGCTGAGATGAAGTGGATCAATATTGATCGTAAGAAAAGTGTCGGGCGGCAATTGCTGACGCATGGCCAGCGCGATCGTGACGACTTGCACGTCGAGAGCGGCACCCATGCCGAAGGTCTCGGCCCATCGGAACCAGACATCAGGCGTGGCTTCCGGAGGTCCAGAAAAGCGCGCCAGTAACTCGTATCCCACCACTCGCGCGTGCACAATGTCCACTATCGGCTGTGACGCGAGACGTAATCCCGTGCCAGACAGAACACTCTCTATCGCTCGCCGCCACGACAGCGCGTCATCCGAGTCGTGCGGTGTATTGAGCAAAGACACGTGGCAAGAAGCCCTTTTCGACATTACCCACTAAGGCTAGCGGTGACCCTTCACGCAACCCTGGTGTCACAAAGAATGTGTCGACCCTGCAGCGATATGCCTTTGGCTATATCCGTGTCCATTGAAGACTCCGTGAAAGTGGCGGCAACCAGTGGTTACCACTTACCTACGGGTGAATGGCACCGCTGAAGTTTTAGTAGATGGCGGCGTCGCATAGACGATCGACGCGGATGCATTCCTCGCTCAGGTTGACGGCGCAATGTATCAATCGAAACGAACACGTCACAGAGGAGTGACGTTGCTCTCGGCCGATTCGCAGAACGGAACATAGACATTGAATCCTCGACGAGACCGCGAGTGAGCCACCGGGCAATGCATGCCCGCCGTGATTATTCGGAAACGAGAAATATTTACGTCGGGTCTTCAACGCTCCAGATTTGCCCAGTGGCGTCACCGGCCAGCCTTGTGAGCAGGGATCGGGCGGACTGCTCCGGGGTTAGTAACGATCCGCGTTCGTAAGACTCGATGAATCGCTCGTGTAGCACGACGCCAATTTCTTCCGCCGGTTGACTGCGGATCCAACCCTGCATCGCGGTGTCGACCGATCCGGGCCGATAGATGTTCACCGTCACCCCGGTGTCCGTCAACTCTGCTGCCAGATTAAGTGTGTGGGACTCGAGCGCCGACTTCGACGCCGCGTACGCGTTCATCCCGATCATTGTTGCAGGGTGGGCGGCGATTGAGCTGGACACGTTCGCGATCCGTCCCCATCCTCGTGTCATCATGCCCGGGAGTACCGCCTGGGTCAAGCGGAATGGCCCGACGACGTTGACGGCTAGGGCCTCAGCCCACACGTCTGCGTCGACGCTCACGGTCGCTCCGAGCGGTGCCACGACAGCCGCGTCGTTGACCAGGATGTCGACCGCACCGAACTCCGCCAGCACCATTGCCGCTGCCTCGTCGAGGGCCACCGGATCGCCGACGTCAGTGGGCACCACGAGCGCCGTTCCGCCATCGGCCCTCACGGCGGCGGCGACCTCTGCGAGCTGGTCGAGCGAGCGAGCAAGCAAGGCGACCCGCGCGCCGTCGGCGGCTAGACCGAGGGCGATCGCTCGCCCGATGCCCCGGCCGGCGCCAGTGACGAGGGCCGAGCGACCCTTTAAGGCCCCGATCATTGCAGCGACTCGAGAATAGCGATGATGTCGGCCGGCTCAGGCCGGTAGCGCCAGTCCGCCGAGACGAAGGCGGCGGCCACAATGCCGTCGCGGTCGATGACGAAGGTGGCCGGCACCGGCAGGGAACGAGTGTGATCAGCATTCTGGGTGGCGGGGTCGTTCTGGAAGACGTTCACCTGGAGGTCTTCGAGATCGCCGGCGAGGGTGAACTGAATCCGGTAGGCGCGGATGACTTCCTGATCAAGATCGCTGAGGACGGGATACGTCAACTCGTTCTTCTCGGTGAGGGTGAGGCTCTGATCGGCGGCCTGGGGGCTGATAGCCACGAGCGAGGCGCCAAGATCACCCAATCTTGGGAGCACCGCTTGTAGCCCTCGCAATTGAACGTTGCAGTATGGGCACCACTCGCCGCGATAGAACGTCACCACGACAGGACCTTGAACGAGCAGATCTGCAAGCGTGATCGGTTGTCCCAGAGCGTCAGGCAACGTGAAGTTCGGCGAGCGGTCGCCGATGTGGAGTCCCGGGGCAACGCCGGATTCGTCGATCTCGGCGACGCCGACATCAATACGAGTCCCGATCACCTCCGGAATAGACGCGGAGATCTGTTCGAGCTGATCTTGTGTTGAGGGCAATGAATTCATAGACGACACGGCTCTTCTCCTGTTATAATGGACTGGGCGGTCCACTGTAACAGGGCTGTTAATGGACTGTCAAGTCCAGCAATTGAGGAATACTTGAACAATGGCTGATCTATCTGAAGTGGCCTCACGGCCGTTGACCGGGAAGGGTCGCGAGACGCGCCAGCGAATCATCGACGCTGCCGCCGACCTCGTCTACGAGCGAGGTGTGGCGGGAGTGAGCATTGACGACGTTCTCCGAACGACGGGCACGAGCAAGTCGCAGATGTATCACTATTTCAACGACAAGAATGATCTAGTCCACGCCGTTATCGAGCGGCAACGAGAACGAGTACTGGGTTTTCACCAACCCGAGCTCGAATCGCTGTCGAGTTGGGACGACCTGCAACGCTGGCGTAACATGATCGTCGAAACTCAGGCGGTCCGCGCCTGTCGCTACGGCTGTCCACTTGGGTCGCTTGTCAACGAACTTGTCGAGCTCGATGAGTTCGCCCGGGCCCAGCTTTCTGGCGCGTTCGCGAACTGGGAACAGATGATCGCTCAAGGTCTGGCCGGAATGGTCGAAGCAGGAAAACTCCGAGGCGATGCCAATACCGCGGATCTTGCCGTGAGTGTCATTGCCAGCTTGCAAGGCGGCCTTTTACTTGCCGAGATGGATCGCAGCACCCGTCCTCTTGAGGTGGCCCTCGACGCCGCGATCGCGCACCTGAGGTCTTTCGCGCCATCGGAACCGGAGCCACCCTCGAGCACTCGAAGTACCAACCAACCGAGTTATCGTGAGTGACCTCCACCGGCGGGGCGACCGCCTTGTCACCGTCGTTGGCTCAGCGCAGATCAACGAGAAAGATCCTCGCTGGGACGGGGCCTTCGACCTCGGTCGACAACTGGCCGATGCCGGTTGGACCGTGGTCACCGGTGGGTACCGCGGTCTGATGGCCGCCGCCGCCCGGGGAGCGAAGTCGGTCGGCGGCGCGACCGTCGGACTGCCAATCTCATCGTGGACTCACCTCGCACCCGACGAGTCCCACGACGAACTCTGGTGGTGCGACGATTTCTCCGCTCGCGCGACCCACATTCTCATGAGCCGTGCGGTGGTGGTTCTT
>DASZHK010000014.1:0-5751 GCA_035937905.1 Acidimicrobiales bacterium | reverse complement strand
CACGTCGGCGAAGGAGAAGGGTTGATTCAAGACGTCAAGGAGTCGCAGCGCGACGTCCTCCGCCTGTGACGCCGATTCGAGTCCCTCGGCCAGGTACAAGAATTCGTCTCCGCCGAAACGTCCAAGCGTGTCCGACGCACGGGTGACGCTTTCGAAACGTCGCGCGATCTGCACGAGCAACTGGTCGCCAATGAGGTGACCGTGCGAGTCGTTAACGGCGCTGAAGTCGTCGAGGTCCAACAACAAGACCGCCCCGAACCCACCTTGACGTTCAGTTCTCGAATGGGCTTGGACGAGGCGGTCCTCGAAGAGGACGCGATTGGCGAGTCCCGTCAGCGGATCGTGCAGTGCCTGGTGCGTGAGTTGTTCCGCGAGTGCGCGTTCTTCGGTGACCTCGCGCTCGGAAGAGACGAAGTAGATGGTCTTGCCGGTGGCGTCGCGCGCGGGGGACCGTGAAACCTCCGAGACGATGAGTCGACCATCTTTTCTGATGTAACGCTTGACGTAACGGAGTTGCTCGGCCTCGTTCGCGTTGAGGCGCTCGATGGTGTCTTGAGTGACGCCGACGTCGGGAGGGTAGGTGAAGTGAACCGAGTCGCGCCCTATGAGTTCCTCCTTCGAGTACCCCACCATGCGACAGAAGGCGTCGTTGACGGCGAGGGCGCGGTCGTCTAAGTCGCTGAAGACCATCGGCGCCATGTTGCTTTCGAACGCGAGGCGGAAACGCTGCTCGGACTCACGTTGCAGCGCGGCGTTCTCAGCCAGTCGGACGGCGTCACGAAGTCGCCCAATCCCGTAACCCAGAGAGTTGGCCAACTCACCCAAGAGCGAGATTTCCTCAGGGCCGAAGGCGCCCTCTTCGTTCGAGAAGATGGTGAGTGCCCCGATCGCCTCGTCGCCGATCTTGAGGGGAAACGCGCAGACGGTCCGAAATCCGTACTCCTCGGCCCGGAGCTTTCCGACGTCGGGCCATTCGGACTGGCGAATGTCCGCGATGACTTGAACCTTGCCCGTTCGGATGGCGGTTCCCGTGGGGCCGCGACCCGTGCTGCTCTCGTCCCACGTCACGTGGACTTCGTCGAGGTAGTCGGTTCGCCCGCCGACTCCGGCTGGACGCACGACAGTGTCTTCTTCGTTGATGAGACCCACCCACGACAAGAGGAACTCGCCGCTCGTCACGATCGTCTGACACATCTCGTCGATGAGTGAGGCTTCATCGGTCGCGCTGACCAGGACCTCATTACCGTTCGACAACGTGCGCAGCGCTCGCGATAAATGCATGCGTTCCGTCACGTCGCGGGCGTTCACGATGACGCCCTTGATCGCCGAATCGTTCAGACAGTTCGTCAAGACGCATTCCAAGAACGTCCATTGTCCGTAGGCATTGACGAATCGAGCGATGATGGGCTCGCCGTCCGACGTTCCGTTCACGGTATCCGTGAACTTCTTAAACGCGAGTTCGTAGTCGTCAGGGTGAATGTGCGCGAAGCCGTCGCCCCCGAGTCGAGTCGAGGGTTCGTAGCCACTCGAGCTGGCGTTGGCAGGATTCGCGTACATGACGCGTGCCTGTTCGTCGACGACAACGATGAGGTCGCTGGAGTTCGCCAAGAGCTGACGGAACCACTCTTCAGACTCCGACAAAGTCTGTTCGGCGACTTGGAGAGCGTCGTTGGCGTCCGTGAGTTCCTCGAGGGCGACCTCGGTCCTATGAACGGACCGAAGATGGACGAGCCCAAACTCGATTTCCTTGACGATTTGTTGCAGCCCGGCGACGGTCGTCTCATCGAAGGCGAACGGGGCTTCATCGAACACGACGATGATGAGGTCACTCTGCGTAGGGTCCAAAGGCAACACGATCGACGAACCCATGTCGAACGCGCGGGCGCGCGCACGGCTGGACTCGACCCACTCGTGACGCGTCAGATCATCGACAACTTGCATGGTGTCGGTGTGTCGAGTGCTTGGCGAAGTCGCCGAAGGGTCCTTGGTCGACTCCCACCAAGGAATGCGCAGAGCCTCCGCGTACTCGGTAGCGCCCGCGGCGAAACTGAACTCCAGAAGGCGATCATCATCGAACGACGCGGGGCCAATCAACGCCAACTTGAATCCGCCAATGCTGACGAGCATCTCGCAGAGTTGCGCCAGACATTCGTTCTCGTCTTTCGACGTGATGACGATTCGATTCGTTTCGGCAACGAGTTTGAGGATTCTTCGACTTTTTATCCGAGGCGTTACGTCGTAGAAAGTAGAGATCACGCCAACTTCCCCGGTACTCAGAGGGACTTGGGCGGTACTCGTGATGACCCAATGCCGCTGCTGGCGCGCGTACGCAACGCCCATCACCACGTCGAAACAGGGCTTGCCCGTTTTCAGCGTTACTTGGGCTGGTTGCTCCTCGTAGGGGAAATCGGAGCCATCTTCGCGCCAAGTGTCAAATGACGTGTCGTTCGTAGGTCGGGCCTGAAGCTCCGTGCGGGGAACGCCCATAATCGATACTGCCTGATCGTTGAAATCAATGACCTCGCCGCGGGCGTTACGCAACACGATGCCGATGGGAACGGAACGTAGAACGGGATCGCTGTTTAGCAGTGACAACGGAGGGTCCTGAAGGTCACCCCCGTCGAGCGTGTTATTGCTCAATTGACCTCGCTGATTCGCGCAATAAGTTGAACAGTAACACTTTGCGTTCTTTAAATTAGTTGCCGACCAGTGCTAGCACTCAATTTTTCGACAACGTGTCGAGATTCTCTGTGTGTCGAGACCCACTCGTTCGAATTTCTCAAATGAAGAGTGAGTCGCGTCGGACCATCGACCTCCACCAGGCTTCGGCCGTCGCGTCCGCTATCGGCGATACGTCGCGACCGTCGAGTCCGCGCGTTGAACGCTCACCAAAGTGATTTCAAATCTTTTGGTGACGGAGAATCTCTTGGTGAGGCGTCGAGTTGGCGCCTGTCACATGAGACTGAGAGAGTAGAGGAGTGGCAAAGAAATATCTCCAAGTACCTGAGTTGATTCTTGGCTTCGACACCGAAACCACGGGGTTGAGCGTATTGAGTGAACGCGCGATCTCGTACGGATTCTGCGCTTATCGATTCGGTGTTCCTCAATGGAGCGAGCACTACTTCGTCATTCCTGACAGACCCATAAGCCTCGGCGCCCAGCGAGTGCACGGCCTCACCATTGAGGACCTCGAACGCAAACGGGCCAACGAAGCGGTGTACAACGTGGAGGCAGGACTGACGCGCGCCATCAAGATCCTGCACGACTTCTACGAGCGTGGCGCGTACGTCATTGGCTCCAACGTTGGTCGCTTCGATCTCGAGATGTTGCGGCGGAGTTCTATGTCGGTGCTCAGTAGCGCGCTTGACGATGCCTACTTCGATATCTCACTCCTTCGCATCATCGACGTGGTCGAACACGATCTCGCTATAGAGCCGAGTCGGGAACTTCGACCACGACGAGGTCTGCCCTATCTGTGTGATCACTACGGCGTGACGCCAGGTGGGCACGACGCGCTTGGCGACGCGAGAGCGTCGGTGGAGGTCTTTATGGAACAGGTCATGTTCAACAACGCGGGTCAGACCTCACTTTCGCTCCCGACTGAAGGTGATGAGTTTTTTGTAACGATTTAGTGATTCCAGTTTTTCGCGCGCGTATTCTTGACTTCGCACGTCGGTGGTAGGCTGGTTCCCCACGGGGCCGTTGGCGCAGTCTGGTAGCGCACTTGCATGACACGCAAGGGGTCACAGGTTCAAGTCCTGTACGGCCCACCAAAAAATTCCCTGGTTAGAGGCAGTGCCCTCAGACCACTTTTGATCAAAAACCTGCCACAAGCGACCGTTGTCAGCAACGCGGTCTTCAACGCGAAAGTGAGACCCTGTGGCGGGCTTTAGGGGCAATGGCGAAGGATCGGTCTATCAACGCTCGTCGGATGGACTTTGGCTTGGTGTTCAATCGGTCGGTCGGGGCAGCAACGGCCGTGCGATTCGAAAGACCGTTACCGGCAAGACCCGGGCTGAGGCCGTCCGAAAGCTGAAGAAGCTTCAGCGACAGCTCGACGACGGATTACCGGCGCCCGATACAACGCTGACGATCGCTCAATTACTGACGCGATGGCACCAAGCGCCGCACTGAACTACAAAGCGGTCGCGGACCATCACATCATCCCGATCCTGGGGAGCAAGAAGGTTGCCTTGCTTACGTCCGCAGATATCGACCGACTGCTGTCGGCGAAACTCGATAGCGGTCTGTCTGTGTCGACGGTTCGCCGGATCAGATCCGTCTTGGGCCAAGCGATCGATCAAGGAATTCGGTGGGGAAGCGTGACGAGAAATGTGGCACGACTCTCGAGAGCGCCGAAGGAGCAACGTCGCGAGGGAAGGACGCTGACGTATGAACAAGCTCGTAGATTGCTGGCCGAACTTGAGGGTCACCGCAACGAGGCTCTGTATTCACTGATGCTCTCGACTGGGTTGCGCCGAGGTGAGGCACTGGGACTTCAATGGAGCCACCTTGACGAGGCGAAACGGGTAATTTCCGTTCGACGCCAGTTGAAGCGAGAGGGCGGTTCGCTCGTCACCGCCGTCACCAAGACCGCTCATGACCAGTTCGTAGGTCTGAGTGCAACCAAGACCAAGCGCCGTGGCGGCTTCTTCCATCGAGACCAAGATTGACTAAAGCCGAATTTCTTTTGGTTCGTTGATGATGGCTCCTAACGAGAGGCACGTTTTGTCTCCCATCTATTAAGCCAATTCTGGAATGCGAGATGGGACACAAATCTTGCACAATGAATCGCGCCGGGTTTCCTGGAGAGTAAATCCTTTGAGAGGATTACTCCATGACAAACCACCGCTACTCACCCGAGTTGCGTGAACGAGCCGTGAGGATGGTGCTGGACAGTCGACCGGACTACCCGTCCGAGTGGGCCGCCTTCACCGCTATCTCGAAACTGTTCGGCATGGCGCCCGAGACACTCCGGACCTGGGTTCGACGAACGCAAGTCGACACCGGCTCTCGACCCGGGATTACCTCAGACGAGCACGCTCGTCTGAAGCAACTCGAGCGCGAGAATAAGGACCTTCGTCGGGCCAACGCGATTCTGAAGGACGCGTCAATTTTCTTTGCGACCGAGCTCGACGGTCAAACGAAGCGGTAGTTCGCTACATCGACGCCCGCAAGGATCGATGGGGAGTCGAGCCGATCTGCAGAGCGTTGCAGTTCGCCCCCAGCACCTACTACGCCACCTCGTCGCGCGCGCCCAGCGCGCGGGCGGTCCGTGACGAGGCTCTCATGCCCGAGATTCTGCGGGTCTATGAATCCAACAACGACGGCGTCTACGGGGCGAAAAAAGTCTGGAAGCAACTGAACCGCGAGGACGTTACGGTCGCGCATTGCACGGTGCGACGGTTGATGAAAGCCGAAGGCCTCTCGGGCGCTCGACGGGGCCGCCAGTTCAAGCTCACGACCATTAGCGACGAGCACCTGCACCGACCGAGCGACCTCGTGGACCGAAAGTTCGTGGCGCCAGCGCCGAACCGACTCTGGGTTGCGGACCTGACTTACGTGAAGACGCACTCGGGCTGGGTCTACGTGGCCTTCATCATTGACGTCTTCTCGAGGGCGATCGTCGGGTGGCAGATCTCGACGTCGCTGCGAAGTGACTTAGCGATCGACGCACTCGAGATGGCGATCTACTCGCGCAACGGACGCGACCTCTCGGCGCTTATTCATCACAGCGACCGCGGCGTTCAA
>DASZHK010000013.1:0-14594 GCA_035937905.1 Acidimicrobiales bacterium | reverse complement strand
CACGCAGAACGGGACGTTCCCTGTGTACCTGCGCTACACGACGACGACCATGTCGGGAACGTTGCCGAACGGTTCCACGTACCACGACTCCGGTATCCCATGGGTGTCGTACTTCAACGGCGGTGACGCACTTCACGGCTTCATCCGATCGGGTTACGGCTACCCACAGAGCCTCGGTTGTGTCGAAATGCCGTTCGCCAACGCGGCGAGTCTTTGGCCTCACACGCCCGTCGGCACGTTGGTCACCGTTCAATAACCAGTCAACGCTGCTCCCGTATTTTTGGTAGTAGTAGACGTCGCGACGTCACGCACGCCCGAATCGAACGTTGAGACGTCAGGTGGCCGATCGTCCAGATGACAGCTCGGCGAGGTCCCGCACTACGACGTCAGCCCCGTGGACGATGAGTTGGTCGGCGTACGAATGCACGCTTCCCGCGTCGTGGTTGTCCACGCCGACGACGAGAGCGAAGTGTCCCGCCCTTCCTGCTTCAACCCCGGCGAGCGCGTCTTCGACGACCACCGACTGACCTGGCTCGACTCCGAGTGCCTTTGCGCCCTGTAGATAGCTGTCCGGAGCGGGCTTTCCCGCCAGATGAAGGTCCTTCACGACGTGGCCGTCGACGAGGGCGTCAAAGAGTCCGATGATCCCAGCGGTCGTCAACGCCGCTTTCGTGTTCTCACTAGCCGAGACGACGCCAACCTTGACGCCGAGTGTCCGAAGTTGCTTCACGAGCGCTACCGCTCCGTCATAGACGGCAACTCCCCTGGTCCTCATCACCTCGAGGACCAGGTCGTTCTTCCGATTGCCGAGACCCTCGACCGTTCGAGCGTCGGGTGGATCGCCGTCGGCCCCCTCGGGAAGTTTGATGCTTCGGGCCGCGAGGAAGTTGCGCACGCCGTCTTCGCGAGGTTCTCCGTCGACGTATTTCTCGTAGTCGCTCTCGACGTCGAAGGGCGCGTAGGACGTCCCCGTGATCTTGGTCTCTTCGAGAAGGAACGCGTCGAACGCTTCTTTCCATGCTTCGGCGTGGACCAACGCCGTTTTCGTCAGCACCCCGTCCATGTCGAAGAGCCACGCCGCGAACGAGGTGAGGTCCACCGCGGCGGGGTCTTGCGACTGTGGAATCTCACTCACGAAGGCTCCGAGGAGGGTTGCCACCCGGCTGACGGTGCACGGGCGCTCGTCCGGCGGGTTGCAGTGGCGCCGTCACCGCAACGTTCGATGATTCAGTCGCAGAACGTTCACGGACGACAGGTTGACCTACCGACACCGTGATCGGCTCGGCGAAGTGGAAGAGTTCGAGATCCTCGCCTTCATTCAACGTGTACCTCGTCGCCGCAGCCGTCGTCTCGACGTGAAGTCGTCGTCCTCGAAACATCACGCGGAACGCGAGTCGCGTGATCCCGTCGGGAAGCTGGGGAGAAAATTCGAGCGTCTCGTCGTGTTCGCGAAGTCCTCCGAGTCCGGCGACCAACGCAATCCACGTTCCCGCGAGTGACGCGACGTGTAGGCCGTCGCGCGTGTTGTGCTCAAGATCGTCGAGGTCCATCAGCGCGGCTTCGGCGAGGTAGTCGTACGCGAGGGAGAGATAGCCCACTTCGGCGGCCATCACCGCTTGGGTACACGCGGACAGTGACGAGTCGCGCACCGTCAGTCGCTCGTAGTAGTCGAAGTTGACTCTCTTTTGTTCCTTGGTGAACGCGTCGCCGCGTAAGTACATCGCTAGCACCAGGTCGGCCTGCTTGACCACCTGTTTGCGGTAGAGGTCGAAGTAAGGAAAGTGCAGGAGCAGTGGATACTTATCGAGCGTGGTGTTGGTGAAATCCCAGAACTCGTGGTTGGTAAATCGCTCGGACTGCGCGTGCACGCCCAACGTGTCGTCGAAGGGAATGATCATCATGTCGGCCACTTCGCGCCAACCCGCAATCTCGTCATCGCTCACCTCAAGATTTCGACTTCGCTCGGCGTAGCGTTCGGCGAGGTCGGCCGCGACGCGCAGGTTCTGTTGGGCCATGAGGTTCGTGTAGACGTTGTTGTCCGCGATGGCACTGTACTCGTCGGGTCCGGTCACGCCGTCTATTCGAAAGCCACCGTGAAGGTCGTAGTGTCCGAGCGAGCGCCAGAGTCGAGCGGTTTGAACGAGCAGTTCATGGGCGAATTTTTCTTCGAACGTCGTGTCCTGCGTGACGTGCAGGTAGCGAACGGCGGCGTCGGCGACGTCGGCGCCGACGTGAAACGCCGCCGTGCCCGCGGGCCAGTAGGCCGAGCACTCCGCGCCCGTGATCGTTCGCCAGGGAAAAGCGGCGCCCTTAAGGCCCAACTGCTCCGCTCGCTCCCGCGCGAGCGAGAGCGCACTGTGGCGCCACGCGAGCGCGTGAGCAACGGCTTCGGGCATCGTGTAGCTCAAGACGTTCAGGACGAACGTCTCAGTGTCCCAAAACGCGTGGCCCGCGTACCCCGTGCCCGTGAGACCCTTCGCGGGAATAGCGCGCCGCTCGCTTCGCGCACTTGACTGCAGGACGTGAAAGAGGGAGAAGCGCGCGGCCTGTTGGATCTCGTCGTCACCGTCGATCTCGACGTCCGCGCGTGACCAAAAGTCATCAAGGTACTCGCGCTGCTCTTCGAGCAGGCCGTCCCACCCCGTTTGACGCGCCACCGTGAGCGCGGCGTCGACTTGGTCGCGTAACGCTTCTTTCATGCGCTGGGCCGACCAGCCGTAGGTGACGAACTTGACGAGTCGCAGGCGCTCGCCCGGTTGCAGCGTGACGGTCACCGTCACGCGACCGAGGTCAGGAAAGCTCTCGGCCTCCACTTTGGTGTCACTCGGACCGTCGACGACGTGGTCCATCGCGGCCGCCACCCTCAACTTGCTGTGCGTAGTGCGATGAACGAGTTCGGCCGAAGCTCCCTTGCTCGAGTAGCTCCGCGACTGCCACGGTGACTCGAGTACCGCCGCCATTCGTGGGTCACCACTGGACGGAGGCGGCGACTCATTGACGACCAACTCCGACTGTACGACGAGGCGGACCGGCTGATCGATGGCTTCGACCTCGTACGAAATGGCGGCCACCGAACGCTGGACCAACGACACGAGACGCGTCGACGTGACGCGGATCTTCTTGTTCGACGGTGACGTCCACTCGGCCGAGCGGTAGAGCACGCCGGCACGAAAGTCGAGACAGCGCTCGTGTGCCGTCAAGTCTCCGTAACGAATGTCGAACGGCGCGTCGTCGACGAGGAGACGGATCAACTTTCCGTTGGTCACGTTGACCATCACTTCGTCACGGACCGGGTAGCCGTAGCCCGCTTCGGCGTAGGGCAATGGTCGAAGTTCGTGCACGCCACCCAGGTACGAACCGATCAGGCCGTAGGGATCGCCTTCGTCAAGATTCCCCCGCCACCCGATGTGGCCGTTCGACAGCGTGAAGAGCGACTCGCTCTGTGCCAAGTGATCGAGGTTCAACTCCGTCTCGCGAAGACACCACGGTTCTACGGAAAACGCTGGCTGTTCGATCATGGTCGCGAATTCTGGGCGCATCGGTGCGTGAAGAAAATCGAAATCATCATTTCCAGCTCCTGTCGAGGGGTTCGCGGACGTGTGCGCGTTTCGCCGCTACGCCACCAGACCTGACTCGGGTTTACCGTCGTTTCAAGCGAAGCTGACACTCGCGCGTTAAAGGGTGAATCCGCCTTCCGGTGGCGTCTCCGTCTCACTTGGTGTTTCGCTAGCGGGTGAAGCGGCGTCACTCACGTCCAACGGTCCATTTTCCGATTCGAGTTTGGTCAACTCTGAAACCAATCGATCAATCTCCGCGGCGCTGTCGCCCGTGGCACTGCCCGTACGCTGCGCGTACACGGCGGCTCCGAGATCACGCATCAGTGCGTCCGCGCGTCGCTTCGCCTGGACGTCAACGATCTTGGACTGGCCGGCCTTGCCCGCTTCTTGCGCCTTCTGGGCGAGTTGTGCCGCTTGGGCCTTCATCTTGTCCATCAAAGCCATACTTCACCTGCTTTCTACTTAAAGTCGACCGAGAAGTCCTTGGCGAAGCGGATTCGAATCGCTTTGATCTTGGTGTTCATCGTCTTCGAACTCGCGATGCAACGTTGATTGCAGTATCACAGGTCCGTCGCCCGAAAGCGTGACGAGGTTGATGCCCGACCCACCGAACGCGGCCGTCATGAGCGTTTGGGCGTTGAGAGCTCCTACGCGCTCGACGTTGAAGTCGACGGCATCGGAAAACGCTACGACCGCGCCACCGTGGACTTGGATCTTGCCTCCGTAGTCCTTCGGATTGAGTTCGAGCAGACTTCCACCACCGCCGAGGACGACGGTGCCGACGCCAGTGAAGTGTTCGAAGATGAAACCGTTCCTCGAGCGGCGTCCGATGTTGAAGCCACTGAAGTCGATGTCGTATTTGACACTGGACTCGGCACAGACGAAGGCACGACTCTCCGCGCGCCATCCAACGGTGCCGTCAAGTTCGACAATTCGAACCTGACCAGGGACCTCCCCGGCGAACGACACCAACCCTGATCCTCCCGAGGGCGTGAACCACTGGAACGCGAGACTCTGCCCTGCGAGCGCCCGTTTGCCCACTTCGGTTGCCGTCGCGACCACGGACTTCAAGAAGCCCCCGCCGCCTTGTTTCGACTGCTGGTTGGCGGCGTCCGCGTCCCCACCGGGCACCGAGAGGCGCGTCTCGATTGCGACGTTGGTTGTCTTCCAGCGAAATTTTGTCGCGTCAGCGAACATGGTTTGACCGGCGTCAAGTTGGCAGGTGATGTTCTGCGCGAACTCTCCGGACACTTTGCATGCGATAGCCATGGCTCACCTCGTTACCGCAGATTAGCCCTACTGCTACTTCCCCACCAACAAAATACAGCAGCAGCACGCGTGCGTCGCCGTGGTCTCCGGATGAAAGGTCACTCGGACTCTCGGACTCTCGAAATCAGCACCTAGCCGGCTGTCGGCGTACAGCGCTGCGCGTAGGTTGGGGTTCCCGGTTGGAAGGCTTGCCCGGAGTTGGGACTGACCATCAGACACGACTCGTCGACCGCCACGAACTGGTTCGCTGGGATTTGCTTGAGTTGATCGACCTCGGTCCCGGTCCACCGGGTGTCGGCCGTCCCTTGGAAGTACCAGTTACTCCCGTTGTCGGCCACGATCAGTCCGTAGGTCTTCATGGTGGTGAGCACGGTCTGACAGTACGAGGAGCACGACGCCGCGGGAAGCGTGAAGGACGCGTTCAGGCGAAATCGTGCACCCTTGGGCGGGCAGTTCGCGTTCCTCTGGCCGGCCTCGTGTCGGGCCGGCCAGAGGAACGACTGTTGCGTGCACGCAACCGTGAAGCGAAGGGCGTGGTCCATCGATCCCGACGCGACTTCGTCGTAGTTGACGAGACCGGGGAGAATAGGCAATCCGGCCGCGTCCGCGGACGTGAACGTGGCCGGGCGAAGTGCGTTCGAGTTGAGGTTCCACGTGGCGCCCGATCCCGCGCTCGAGTGACCGTTCGCGCGATACACCGTGTCGTAGGTCTCGAACAGCGTGCAAGCGGGCGCCCTCGCCGACTTGTAGGGGTCGACCATGATCGCGTGACGATCCGAGCCGCCTTCAATGGGCGTCGACGCCGTGAGTGGGTACGGTCCGCGATAGCTCTCCGAGGCGTAAAGAAAGCTCACGCGGGTGAACGCGGTGCGCGCCGAGACGACGTTCCACGGAATCCCGTAGGGCTTCCGTGGATTCGACGACGGTCCGTAATCGGGATGGAGCAACGTTGTCGATGAATTCATCGAGCTCAACCACGCCGCGCTGTGCGCGTCGACCGGTAGTGACGTGATCGGCGTGTTCCACACGTTGTCACTCGGAAACACCGGACACGAAGTTCGCGGCAACTTGGTGGCTGGACTTCGAGCGCTCAGCGACGTACCCGAATGTTGGTGTCGCACCGTCGCTGAAGCGCTAGTCACACTCAACGTGGTGGCGACGGTCAACACCGCGGTGCCGACCACGAGAGAACAGTGTGTTCTAGTCACCATCAGTTGAGATCGCAAGGTCAAGAGCCCACATCATACGAAGGGGACAGGCGTGAGAAGAGCTCGGATTGGCTCCGCGTAGTCGTCACTTGGTCGAAGGAACGCGCCACGGATCACGGTCCAGGCGCGGATGAGATAGTCGTCAAGACCCGTCTCGACGAAGGCGGCGATGCGCCGCTCGGTCGAGGCGCGGTCGCTCATCCGGTTGCCGATGGGATTCCAGAGGAACGACGCGACGTCGTACTCGCGGTCAGCGAGGTAGGGCTTTGGATCGATGGCGAGGTAGCGATCGCCGCTACGAAGAATGTTGTGGTGGTGAAAGTCACCGTGGACGACCCAGTCGGCTCTAGCGCCAACCTCGGCGAAGAGATCGCGCGCGAGCGCAAGGAGCTGACCCGCCTGAAACTCTGCCTGATCCATCCAGCGCGAGACCTCCGGACCTACCGAGCGAAAGGGCTTCGTCGCGGGCCGCCAGAGACGCTGCGCGAGATCGACCGCTATCGCCGTCGCCTCGTCGTCAGGTAGCAACGAGAGGTCGTCGCCGGGCACCGCACGTTCCTCCAGAAGTACCCGCCCCGAACGACAAAACAATTGAACCGCGCCCTCGCCGCTCCACAGTTCCAACGCGTCGCCTTCGTGCAGCGCCTCGTCGTCTCCCTCCCACGCTGACTTAATGACGCGAAACGCACCCACGGGCGCGACGAACGACACGTTCGATAGGGCAAACGGTGTCCCCAACTCCAGCCCCCACGACTCGGCGCACGATTCTGCGTTGTGTCGAGCGACGGTGAGATCCACCATCGGCTCGAAGTTGGCGTCCATTACGCGAGCCTAAGACCTTCGTTCGTCGGAGTCCGAACTCACGAAGAGCAACATTGCGACGACGTTCTAGCATCGTTGAAACACTCGGTATCAACTTCCTTCGAAAGGCTGACCGTGGTCTCGACGTTTGACTTGACCGGACGAACCGCACTCGTCACGGGTGCGGGTAGCGCCGGCGGTATTGGTTTCGCGACCGCTCGCCTACTGGCCCAAATGGGAGCTTCCGTCGTCATCACCTCGACCACCGAACGAATTCACGATCGGGCCCGCGAACTTCGCGACACTCTTGGCGCGCGCGTCGACGCGGTCGTGGGAGACCTGACCGACCCCGCGACGAGTGACGTCGCAACGCAGCGAGCGGTCGAACGCTTTGGGAGTCTCGACGTCGTCGTGCAGAACGCGGGAATGACGTCGATCTCGAACTCGAAGCCCGAACAGGGACCCCTCGAGGCCATGGAGTACGAAGTGTGGCGAGCAAGCCTTTCTCGAAATCTCGACACGTCGTTCTGGGTGGCGAAGGCGTGCTTGCCGATAATGCGAGAAGCGGGCTGGGGGCGTCTGGTGTTGGTCGCGAGCATCACCGGTCCCGTCATGGCCATGCGCGCCCAGCCGGCCTACGGTGCTGCGAAAGCGGCGACCGTTGGCCTCGCGCGATCGTTGGCGCTCGACTACGCGGCCTTCGGCGTCACCGTCAACGCTGTCGCGCCGGGCTGGGTCGCCACTGATTCACAGACGGCGCACGAGCACGATCAAGGGATATCCACTCCCATGGGTCGAAGCGCCGAACCGAGCGAAGTGGCGGGAGCGATTGGCTGGCTTGCTTCACCCGCGGCGTCCTACGTGACGGGACAGTGTGTCGTCGTGGACGGCGGGAACTCAATCGCCGAAGAGCGCGTCATGGCACTGCGTCCTGGGTCGTAGACGTCCGTGCAGAGTCAACGACGTCGGCGGGCAAGAACCCCGTGCCAGCCGGTCAGCCAATCGCAACCTTCGAAGTACCGGTCGCCACGTCGTCACGTACTGCCGATTTTTTCGAGAGCCGCGCTCTACAATTGGTGACATCACGATGAGAACGCAGTGTCAGGCGCGCCGCCACGTTCATCTCGAAGCGCGCGTGACGCGTGGAGCCCTCGTCCGTAGTGATCTGCACCGGTCCTCCGAGCGAGCGTCGCTGACGTCAACACCAGCGACTTCTCATGGTTAACGCGTGACCTACTTCTGTGGGACGGGCCGGCGGGCGCTTCTCGCTCTTGCGATGTTGGCGACGTCGACGCTCGTGGCCCATCTCGCGAGTGCCAGCACGGTGCGATCGCTCCCACACGCTCAAGTTCAATCACCACCATTCTCCGTGGGGATAGCTCGCTGCACCTTCGTCGACCGATCGAGGGGCGTCATCAACTTTTCGACCTCACCGCCTTCGGTCTTGTCGAGCGTTCGCACCCTCGTGACCGAGATCAGGTACCCGACTACGTACGTCGCGGGTGGTGCGAGCCAACTTGCCGGGGCGCCGCCCGTACCTCGCGTCGGTGGCTACCCGATGATCGTGTTCGCGCACGGGTACGATGTCACGCCCGATATCTACGCGCCCATGCTCGACGCGTGGGTTCGCGCGGGATTCGTCGTCGTGGCCCCAATATTTCCGGACGAGAATCAGTACGCCGTCGCCGCGCAACACGGAGCGAACACTGAGGAGGATCTGCTCAACGAGCCTGAGGACATCACGTTCGTGACGCGCGCTCTTCTTCAAGCGTCGGCGAACTCGTCGACGGGGTGCCACGTCGTCAGCGGACTCATTCAACCAACGGAGCTGGCCTTGGCGGGACACTCGGACGGCGCGGCGGTGGTGGGTCTACTCGCCTACGCGCGTGGCAACGATCCTCAAGGCGTCAGCTACGCCAGTCTTCGATCAGGTCTCGACTTCCGGGCCGTCGCCATTCTCTCGGGCAACGAAGATCGTTCGCAAGGGTACGCCACACCGGCGAGTGATCCGGCGCTCCTCGTCATCCAAAGCGCCGCGGACCAGTGCAACCCGATTCGCGACTCGGTGAAACTCTACGACGACGTCCATCAGTCCAATAAGTGGTTTCTCGAACTACTTACCGCTCACCATCTCCCTCCGTTCGACGGCGTTGACGTTCCGGCTTTCCAGGTCGTCGCCGCCACGTCAACGCGCTTCTTTCGAATTGCCCTGCAAGGAATCAACCCCACGGTGAGCTTCATCGTCTACGGCAACGAACATCCAACCGTGGCCGAGATGTTCAGCGCCGGGCACGCGCCCACGTTGAGCGCGACGAATCTCCCAGAGCATTGTGGGCGGACCTAGAGGAGCGTTCTTTGGAACGCGTGCTAGGCCAACGTACGTGGGTCGATCCCAACGCCGCCGTGTGCGTCGCTTTCGTACGCAGTGAGCGCGACACGTAGCACCTCAAGAGCCTCTTCGCCGCTCCACCAAAGTGACCCGTCACCGCTTCGTAGCCAGTGCAGCCAGTGGCGACCCGAGTCTCGGAAACTCGACGCCCAATCGTCATCCAGCGCGTGAAACGCGCGGGACTCGCCGTCAAGGTACATCTCGAAACTGGGCTGTTGGATGCCGCGTGCGGTACACCGATTCACACGGGCGAAGCCCTGTCGCCCCGTGACCTCCCAACGTTCGTCGTTCGTGTAGTAGTCGGAGCGCAGATACATATCCACCGCGAGAGTGATGTCCCACACGCCGCGAACGCCGTTCACGTGCTCCCACACGACCGTCGACGGCGCGTCGACGTGAATGCCGGGCACGATCTCGGTGTCACCGATCCACGCACGCACTTCCTCGATCGGACCAAACAGCCACAGCGCCGTTGAGAGCTTGTGCCATCCGTCGTCGAACAGGAGCGTTCCGCGACCACGCTGGGTTTGCTCGAACTGGCGCTCGTACGTGTCACCCGGCACCTCCCAACCGCCGCGACCACTCGCGACCATCTTCAGGTGATAACCGCTGATGGTTCCGAGCGCACCGGAGTCGACGACGCCTTTCAGTTTCTGAAGTGGTTCGTAGAAAAGGTAGTTCTCCATGACTCGCAATTGACGATTATTGACCCGGGCCGAGTCGATCATTCGCTGAGCGCTCGCCAAGTCGTTCGCGATCGGCTTTTGCAGATTCACGTGCCATCCGCTCTCGAGACAGCGGATCGCGCCTTCTTCGTGAAGGGCAATCGGTAGAAGGACTTCCACCGCGTCGAGTTGGACACCACTTGAGACCAAATCGTCAATCGAGCCAAACGCTCGTGCCTCGGGCCAGTCCGCTTGGCGCTGCGCGCGACGCTCCTCACTCGGGTCGACGATGGCGACGACCTCGACGTCGCTGTTATTGAAATAGCCGCGCGCGTTGAGGTCGTACACCCTGCCGAGTCCGACGAAGGCGGCACGAACCGGGCGGTCGAGTGGCTCGAAGCTGGAGGGCGTCATGAGGTCGTGAGGGCCGGCCATCAGTCCCTCGGCGCCATCGTTCGAGGTGATCGATCACGCCACCGCGCGTAGCGTCCACGGCCTTTTAGTAAATGCGTGTCCGGCGACGCCTCATGCATCGTCGTCATCAACGCCGACGTGGAGAGGCCGAGCGCGCCGAGCACCATTACCACGAGAGAGAGCACCTCGAGCGAGACGAAGAGCGGTCCCCCTCGGAGATCCTCACCGAAGAGCACGTGGCCAATGAAGATCGACACGAAGGGGTTCACCAAGATGAGGGCCGACTGCGACGCGGCAAAAGGACCTACCCGAAAGGCCGCCTGCATGATGACGAACGAGCACAGCCCGATCACGCAGAGCGCGTAGAGCTGCCACGAACTGAAGAGCGCGCCCCAACCGACGAGGAGAACGTCGGTCATCGACTTCGTGATCGCAGAGAGCAAGGCGAAACCAATGGACGCGCCAGCACCCAAGAGCAGAGCTTGACGCCAGGGTGGCCCGCGACGGGCCACGACAACGAAGAGGACAACACACACGACGGTCACCAACGTGACGATGAGCCAGAGGGAGTTGGCGGGGACTTTCGATCCCACGGTGGGCGCGGCGAGGATCAAGAACGCACTCAGACCGAGCGCGGCGGCGAAGGCGGCGGCGAAGTCTCGTGGTCGCATGGGCGTCGAGAACCAGAACCAAAGGACGATGACCAGTATCACCAACTCGCTCACCAACAGTGGTTGGACCACGTTGAGCGCGCCTAAGTGCAACGCCACCGCTTGGGACGCGTAGCCGAGTGCCATGATCACGAAGCCGAGGATCCATATGGGGCGGCGCAACATGTGTCGGACGAGTCCCATCGAAGGACCTACCGAGTCCGGCGCGTCTTCCACGCCGAGTCGCTGGCAGACGCTCGCGATAGCGTTCGCGAACGCTGTGAGGAGAGCCAGAATGATAACCACCACGTGAGCCTACGGTCACTTGGTCTCGCGAGCGTTCGCGCCACGTCGCTGTGTTCGACACGAGCAATCGACTGCGTTCGCCAGCGATCCCTCGACATTGTGACCGAACAGACGCGGAAGTTTCGACGATGGATGAACACGACGAGCGGCGACGTAGATTGAGAATGACGACCAAAGGAGCGACGTGTCCTTCAATCTTGCGGAACTACTGGATCAGCGTCACGGCGAGAACTTTCAACTCCATAGCCAGTACCTCAACCCCCAGTTGACCAAAGTCGTGAAGACGCTCGGCTTCGACCGCTTCTATGTTCGTGGTGAGGGTTGCTATCTCTTTGATGACGAGGGCGCGCGGTACCTTGACCTGCTCAGTGGCTTTGGTGTCTTCGCTCTCGGGCGAAGTCACCCGGTGATCAAAGACGCCCTGCGCCAAGCGATCGACGCGGACCTGCCCAACATGATCCAGATGGACTGTGCGCTGTTACCAGGACTGTTGGCCGAGCAATTGGTCACGCGGAGCCCCGATCAGATTGAACGAGCGATCTACTGCAATTCGGGCGCCGAGGCCGTTGAGGTCGCGATCAAGTTCGCGCGAGCGAGCACCGGTCGGGGTCGGATCTGTTACTTCGCGCACGCGTTTCACGGTCTCACGACGGGTGCGTTGGCAGTGAATGGTTCGTCCGACTTCAAGTCGGGATTCGGTCCGCTCCTTCCCGGATCGACGGAGATTCCCTTCGGTGATCTCGAGACGCTGAAGAGTGAACTTCGCCAAGGCGACGTCGCCGCGTTGATCGTCGAACCAATTCAAGGTAAAGGCGTGAACGAACTCGACACTGCCCTTTGGCTGGAGATCGAAGCCGCCGTTCACCAAGCGGGTGCGCTCCTCATCTGTGATGAAGTACAGACCGGTCTCGGACGCACCGGATCGTTCTACGCGTTCGAGCACTACGGCCTGCGTCCCGACATCATTACCGTCTCGAAAGCACTCTCGGGTGGTTACGTGCCGGTGGGCGCGATGTTGACGAGTGACAAGATCGTGCGCAAGGTCTACAGCTCAATGGACCGCGCCATGGTCCATTCGACGACGTTCAAGGGAAACCAGTTGGCGATGGTGGCCGGCCTCGCGACGCTCTCCGTCTTCGACGACGAGCACGTCGTCGAGCACGCGGCGGCGATGGGTGACCTGTGGCGTGTTCGACTCGAAGAACTCGCCACTCGCCACGAGTTCTTGCACGTCGTACGGGGACGTGGCCAGATGATCGGTGTCGTCTTTGGTCCACCGACGTCGTCGGGACCGAAACGGCGGTGGCGAACCGTGGAAGCGGCGCGAACCGCCATGTTCACCCAGTCGCTGGTCGTTCCCCTGTTCCACCGCTATCGAATACTGACGCAAGTGGCCGCCGACGGCGTCAACGTCATCAAGCTCTTGCCGCCGCTCATCGCCGCGGAAGCCGAGATCGACCACTTCGTGAATGCACTCGACGAGTTGCTGAGCGACGCCGAGAAAAGTAGCCGCTGGCTGATGGAGTTCGGGGTCACCATGGCCAAGGGCACGATGAAGCGGACCCGGTCCTCAAGCTCGACGAGGGCCATGAAGTGAGCTTCGAACTGCGCCCCGGCGACCGAGTCGCCGTCACGGGCGCGGCGGGCTTCATTGGATCGGCCGTCACGCGCGCGTTGCTTCGACGCGGCGTCGACGTTGTGGCGCTGCTCGAACCGGGCGCCTCGAGCACGAATCTGGACGGACTCGAGGTGGAGCGACGCGACGTCGACGTCACGCAGCCCACCACGTTGAAGGGCGTTTTCGACGACGTTCGGTTCAGCTTTCACCTCGCCGCAAAATTCGGCTTCTGGCCCAAGGATCCCACCAGTTTTTACGCGGTCAACGTCGAAGGCAGCCGCAACGTCGTGCATGCTGCTAGCGATGCCGGCGTCGAACGGACCGTGTACACCTCCACCGTCGCCACGCTCGGTCTCTGGGGTACGAAGTCCGGTCGCCCCTCGAGCGAGGATGACGTGGCGGACCTTTCACACCTGTACGGGAACTACAAGAAGACCAAGTACGTTGCGGAGCACGAAGTACTGCGCCTCGCCGCCGAAGGCGCGCCCGTGGTCCTCGTGCTTCCGACAATGCCGCACGGACCCTACGACGAACGTCCGACGCCCTCGGGAAAAGTGGTCCTCGACTATCTGAATGGAAAGATGCCCGGGTACGTCGACACTGCCATGAACATCGCGCACGTGGACGACTTGGCTGAAGGACACCTTCTCGCGTTGGAGAAGGGAGCTCAGGGCCGCAGTTACATCTGCGGCGGGGAAAACGTCACCATGGCCGCGATGCTCGAAATGCTCGCGGAGGTCACCGGACTCCCCTCCTCCCAACGTCGTTTTCCCTCGCTGTTCCCCTTGGTCGCCGGTCGGGCGTCGCAGCTCATCGAGGGAGAACTACTTCGACGCGAGCCGAGAGTTCCACTGGAAGCGGCGATGATGGCGACGACCACGATGACCTTCGACGATTCAAGAGCACGAAGCGAACTCGGGTATCGATCGCGACCGGCAATCGTCGCCCTCTACGACTCCGCGCGGTGGTTCGTTGATCACGGCTACGTCGATCCTGCTCGCGTGGCCCTGTTGAAATGGAGCGAGCCAAGAGGCTCCACCAACTGACGGCGAGCTAAAGTACCCTGCAACTTTGGGCCGAAAGGTCAGTGAGGTGCCTTGAGTTCTGCGTCAAAGGCAACGGCGTCCACACTTTCTCAATGCTTGGAAGAGCGCGAACCCATGAGCTGTGAGGCAGGAAAAATGCCAGATGACGACGTGCCGGAGATCGAGTCACCTTCGACGGTGACGTCGAATTTTAAGTTCAGTTTCATTGGCGTCGTGACCGCCTGGGTCCACGTCAGTCGATTGCCGTCAGCCACCGCGTCGACGAAGTCCACGGTCTCCGCCTCGGATCGAGCCGTACCGTGAATCACGCCATCGAGTTCGCTGATGTCAAAGACGACCGCGATATTGCCAATGGGGGTGACGATGGTCACGTCCCACACTCCTACGAAAATGCTCATTTCGATCGTCGTCCTTTGAAACATGGGTGAGTGAGAAAGTGATCAACGTCGGCACGTCTTCGGTCAAATCGTGACGATGATCGTCTTTACAGTACCTTGCCCGACAATTCCCATTCATCATGAAGCTGCCGAGCTCTCCATGAAGCCATCTCTAAATGCAACCGCGAGAACTTACTTTCGGGCACAGGTCGAGCGAAGATTGAACCGATTGACAAACTTTGAGCCTCATGTTGTAATGACGTGTGCGCAAATTAGTTGCGATGTCATTGGTGT
>DASZHK010000012.1:0-4682 GCA_035937905.1 Acidimicrobiales bacterium | reverse complement strand
TGGGACCGCGCGCGTTCTTCGCAGCGAGCGAGGCAACTGAAGGAACGCGGTCCAATCGAATGCCCAGAGACCGAGGATGCCCTCTTCCAACCTTCGTCGTTGAAGGTAAGAAAGTCGCCACTATCGCTCGTGGTGCCCTTCGCTGGTCCTTCTCGAAAAGCTCGGTTTACGCGACTACGTTCGCGGCACTTCGGGCGAGAGAAGTTTCGCAAGATCGTCAGCATTGCGTCCGACGCCGAATATCGCCATACCTGGTTGAAGCGAGACACCCGCTTCGAGCGAACCAGCATTCACGGCATCGAATCCGAGCGATTCAATGAGGCGCATCACGGCAGCAACGGCGTCGGGGTCATTGCCTGCCGCAGCCATTGCCAGGCGATCCGGCGCACCGCGTAGCCGCCGCGCTTGGTCAAATTTGAAATATCCCAGGTGATTGAGGCTCTTGACTACTCGCGCAGACGCGAAGTGTTTCTGCACGATGACGCTCGTGCCCAACGGTGCTGACGCGAGTTCTTCGTCGATGCCGTCTATCTCCTCCCAGTAGTTCATCGCGTCGACGAGGATCTTGCCAGCAAAGAGATCGCCTGGAAGGTCACGGAATCGATGCATCGGCACCGCTAAGACGATGAGATCGGCGTGACGAACAACGTCGCTGGTGGTGGTGGCGTGTGCGCCAGGGGCAAGAACGTCAACAATGAGTTCGATGCGCTCGACGTCGCCGGACCCAGAGATGTCGACGCTGTCGCCACCTTCAACTGCCGCGCGAGCGATCGCCGTGCCTATCTTTCCGGCGCCGACGATGCCGAGATGAGACTCTGAAGATTCAGAAACGGACACTCGACGATGCCTAGTTAGTTGTCTTAGCGGGTGAGGCGAGAGAGGCGGTCTCAACCTCAGATTCTGCGAGAAGTTCCCTCACTCGCGGAATGACCTCACGTCCGTACAGCTCGATGGTCGCCATCTTTTGCTCGTGCGGCACGCGCCCGGTGGCGTAGGCGAGATCGAAACGACTCAGTCCGAGCAGGCGAATGACCCACGCGATTTTGGTGGCCACCGTTTCTGGTGATCCGAGGTACAGCGAACCTTCATCGACCTCGCCTTGGAATCGTTCCCTCGTGGGGCGCGCCCACCCACGCTCGGCGGCCGCGCCCTCGAAGACGTGAGCCCAATGCGGCCACTGGATGTCTGCCGCTTCCTCGTCGGTGCGGGCGACGTAGCCGTGCGAATGCATGCCGATTCGCAGGGGAGGGTACCCGTACTTCTCGAGCGCTCGTTTGTAGAGATCGACCAACGGCGCGAATCGGACGGGCGGCCCGCCAATGACGGCGAGCATCAGGGGGAGTCCGTAGCGAGCCGCGCGGATCACGGACTGGGGGCTACCGCCGACGCCCACCCACGTGGGCAGATGTCCTTTAGGAAGTGGGGGACTGAGTGACTGGTTGATGAGCGGCGACCGGAATTTCCCCGACCACGTGACGGGTTGATCTCGAAGCAGTCGGGTGAACAGATCGAGTTTCTCTTCGAAGATGTCCTCGTAGTCGGCGAGGTCGTAGCCGAACAAAGGAAACGATTCGATCAGCGAACCACGCCCGAGGATAAGTTGAGCGCGGCCGTTGGACACCGCGTCGAGTGTGGCGAATTCGGTGTACACACGAACCGGGTCTTGCGTACTCAAGACGGTCACGGCTGTGCCAAGCCGGATACGTTCGGTGCGCCCGGCTATCGCCGCCAGGATCACGTGCCCTGCGGAGTCCATCATGTCCGAGCGGTAATGCTCGGCGATGTTGAACGAGTCGATGCCGACGGAATCGGCGAGAACCGCTTCCTCGACCGTGTTTCGAATGACGACGTCGCCGCTCAGTTCATGACCCGACTGGTCCACGCTGAGGGGAACGAATGAGTCCAGTCCGAACTCGATGTCCTCGCTATTCATGACGGTTACTTCCCTTCGTGTAGCCCCGACGACACTCGATTCACCGATGTTCAACCAGGGCGAATCTTCGGCTAGAAGCCGATCGGTTCTTTCGAGATGATCACGGTTGTGCGGCCGGGAAAGATCTCTCGGCGAATGACGAGGAGCTTGCCAATCACGCTCGGTTGGCCGTGCAGCGCCATGAGTCGTTGGGATTCTAAAGGCAGCGAATACGTCTCGATTCGAACGAACGCTCTGTTGAGGTCCGACACGATCTTCTGTGCACCGATGACCAGGAAGACCTCGCTCGCGCCGGCGGCGTAGGCGCTGAGTTGGCTCCCACTCGCTGAGGCGACGACGATTTGACCGTCCTCGGTAACGGCGTGGGCACTGCCCACGACCACGTCGGGTGACGCGCCGAGGCGTCGGGCATCGATCGACATTGGGTCGAGTTGGGCGAGTCGGGTGGTGCGAAGTGAGTGAAAGCGGCCGGACTTGTCGATGTCGTCAGCGATCCCCGAGAGGCGGAGCGTCTCACTCGACGCGGTGAAGATCTCGACTTCGGTTGGAAGCAATTCACCGATGAGCAATCGGGCGGCGGCGACCGTATCAACCACGTGAACCTTGAAGTTGCGCGTTTCGAGCGCCTTCGCCGCCGCGTCGATCTTGGACTCGCTCGCAGGTTGGGCAAAAGCCAGATCGGCCTCTGGGGGAGTGTCGGGCACAATGATTCCTTTCACTAACTTATTGTAAGTGGCACTATATTTGAGAAGTGGCCAGATGTATAGTACGCACTATCTTCTCCGCCACGAACCTGGAGGTAACCGTGGACCAAATCAGCGAACAAGACGAATGCCTCGTACGCGACGTCCTTACCCGGGTGGGAGACAAGTGGAGCCTCTCTGTCATCTTCCAGCTCGGTTATGGCACGCAGCGATTCCGCGAACTGCATCGCAATGTCGCCGGCATAAGCGAACGGATGCTCACGGTCACACTGCGCGCCCTCGAACGAGACGGGCTCGTCAGGCGGACCGCCTACCCGGTCGTGCCCCCCAGAGTGGAGTACGAGCTCACGAAGATTGGTGGGTCGCTACTCGCCACGGTGTCTCCACTCTTCGCTTGGTGCGACGATCACTTGGACGACATCACCAAGTCCCGTGCTGACTACGACGCCTTGGTGGCTCACTGAGTTAGATGCCGTACCGTGATCACGCAGAAGCGATTGAGGGCCCACATCGCTGTTGAGCTGTGTAGTTTCTCGCTCCTGCTGATTGAGAAAACGCGAAGATCGATTTTTGTTCTTCGAGCGGACTATGTTCTGGTCGTCGCTACGGTGACCCCACTCAATGTCGTATTCGTCACGGTCTTCAGCGTGACGTGCGCTTTAACCTGTGAGTGCAAAAGACGTCTCGCCGTGCGAGAAGGATTAATCGAGATGTTCGAGCAACCCCACCGCGTGCTCGACTGTGAGAGAGGCGTCCAACATATTCGCCAGGTCCAAGGTCCATCGAAGGGCCGCTTCTGCGTCGGTCGATCCGTCGTAGCCAACGGCAATCGTTCGCATCGGTTTCATAGCGCGGTCTCCTCATCTTCGTGTGAGCGCACGATCTCGAGCGCAACCTGACGCTCACGTTGAAGTCGCGTGACGTGGTCGCTTCCAGGCCCTCCCGTGGACGAGGGCTCTACGACGTCTCGAGTTTCTCCGAGAAGTGAACTCAGGGAAGCATGGACGGACGAACGAAGTGCGTTGAGGTCGTAGCCGCCCTCGAGGAACAAGGCCACACGTCCGGCTCGAGGGGCGAAGCCCCCAACGCTTCGTGCCATCTCGGCGAAGTCACTATTGGTGAGTTGCAGGTCGGCCATCGGGTCGGCTCGATGCGCGTCGAATCCCGCTGACACCAGGACCCAGGTCGGGTGGAACGCGTCGATGACGGGCGCCGCGACCTCGTCGATCGCTCGGCGAACGACGTCACCCGTAGCGCCGGCGGGTAAGGGGATGTTGACAGTTCGATCGATTGCGTTCCGCCCGCCGACTTCGCTCGCCGTTCCACTGCCGGGAAACAGTGGCCACTGATGCGTCGACACGTACAAAACGCCGGGGTCGTCCCAGAAGATCTGCTGCGTACCGTTGCCGTGGTGCACGTCCCAGTCGACGATCAGCACGCGCTCGCCCTGGTCGCGTAGGGCGGCCGCGGCGACGGCGACGTTGTTCAAGAGACAAAAGCCCATCGCGCGATCGGCGAGCGCGTGGTGTCCGGGTGGTCGAGTCACCACGAAACCAACACCGTCGCCACGACGTTGCAGTTCACCTATTACCGCGAGGCCGCCACCTGCGGCGAGTCGAGCGATGGACATCGAGTCGAAGGTCGCGAAGGTGTCGGCATCGATATCGCCCCCGCCGCTGTAGCAAAAGGCGCCAAGTTCGTCGAGGTAGTCACCGCTGTGGACGCGAAGGAGCTCCGCGCGAGAAGCACTGTAGGCGGGGACGACGATGAGGTCGCTGCCGAGATGGAGGTCGGCGACTCCAGCCCGGGCGGCAGTGACGCGATCGGGCCGTTCCGGATGCCCTGGGTCCACGTGTTCTGAATCGTCGTAGGCCTCGTTCACAACGAGGAACATAGGCTAGGTCGACCCGTTGCGATAGTGGTCCAGCAGCGCCGCGCTCTCTTCAGTTGGCTCAATTGGAAATTTCAGGCTGACCTCACCCATAGAAGTTGACGACGTCACGGGGAAACCCGAGTGACGAAAGACCGAGATCATGTCGACGTTA
>DASZHK010000011.1:0-30057 GCA_035937905.1 Acidimicrobiales bacterium | reverse complement strand
ATTCTTCATGACATCCAGTATCACTGGCATTATCGAAACCTCATCAAGTCACTTAACGAAACATTCGTGTGCTGACTACTTTTTCCGAATCTTGGGTCACTGCGTCTCGGCTTTTTGGCCCGCTGTACTCAGAGATTACGTAGTTTTTTGCTTTTTCTCCCGGTTCGGACCAGAAAGTAGGTCTCCCATCACAACAGCGGCGACCTGGTCACTTGCTTCCACAAAATGCGAGTAAACGGAAAGTGTGGTCGAGGGGTTGGCGTGGCCCAATCGACCCGAGACCGTGCGCACCGGAACGCCTGCCGCCATGAGGCGAGTTGCGGTGAAGTGACGGAGGTCATGTAATCGCACGTTGTCGTAGCCGAGGACGTGCCGAATGATCTGAAATCGTCTAGTTACGCCTCCCGGATTCCAGGGGATTAAACCATCAGGTTCGCGTGAGAATACGTAGGAATCGTCGGTGATCGCCATGTCAGCAAGCTTGGATCGCTGAAGCGCCACGCTTCGCTGTTCTTCGAAGATACTCAAGGTTCCAGGGTCGAGTGCTATTCGTCGGTTGGCGTGAGTCTTCGTGTCTTTCTCCGCGATTCCGCCCGGAAGTTCAATGATTGAGCGCTCGATCGTAAGCGTAAAGAGCTCCTTGTCAATATTACGCCAACGAAGTGCGCAGATTTCTCCTCGACGGGCACCAGTTGAGGCAGCGATGTGGAGGAACCGGGCAAGTTCTGGATCGTCGGACCTTGCTCTATCGAGGATTATGCCCACTTGGGCAACGTCAGGAGGGGAGAGGTCGGCCTTGACCAGTCGAGGAGGGCTTGCGTTCACCGCGGGGTTAGCGGATACCCATCCCCATCGAACGGCTTGTCGAAACGCTCGGCGAATTACGGAGTGGACCTGGCGCACCGTCGCGGGCGCGAGACCAACTTCATTGACGAGGCCGAGATAGAGACGATCGAGGTCCATAGTTCGAATACTGTGGACGGTCTTATCTCCGATTGCAGGAAGAATTCGCTTCGAGAGAAGATTCTTATAGCGGCGAAGTGTCGTCGGGCTGAGATCGTTTTCTGTCAGTGCTAACCACTGATTACAAAGCTGCTCAAAGGTTGTCGAAGTCCCCACGAAACTTCCGGCGTCGGCTTCGACAACCAAGGCGTTGAGTACTTTCTGGGCTTCGCCCTTAGTACCTCGGACACTTCGGCTCTTTTGGCGGCGTCGGCCCGTGACGGGGTCTCGTCCAGTTTCGAACCTAACCTCCCAGATCCCGGGGCATTTTTGTCGGAGGCTTCCACTCACATTCAAAAGGCTACTTCTTAAATTGAAACGCGTGGGATTTCGGTGGGATTTCCTCCACTCCGCGAGCTCGAAAATCTCCAAAGTCCTAATGTTTACTGGTGGGCCGCCCGGGTCTCGATCCCGGCACCTTGGGATTAAAAGTCCCCTGCTCTACCCGATGAGCTAGCGGCCCGGTGGATGGCTACTTTCTGATTGTCCTTGACAGCCACCGAATTGCCACTTTACTTCAAGGTGAACCACCATTTGACGGGTCCGAACTTCGCATTCGTGGGTGAAATCGTGCTCACCGTGGGATAGAAGGTGGGATGAGAATGCTGGTCGCAAGCTTCGACTTTCTTCCGGTTCAAGTAAGTTGGCTGACGTGCCAGAGTTCAGTAACGAAAGCGTCGTGGCCATCGAAACGACGTTGAACGACGTCGATCGAGCGCTTGAGCGCTTGCGCCTTGGGACGTATCGGACCTGCCAGGCGTGCGATACACCAATCGATGAAGCCGATCTCGTGGCCAATCCGTTGCTCGCCAACTGCCGATCACACCCCGAACTCGCGTAGGACTCAAGATAAGAAAAAAGCCGGCAGCTTGAGCTGCCGGCTTTTTTCGTTAAAGGACTGCGTTACTTCTTCGTGGCCCAGAAGATTTCGGCGATGTCGTCGATCTGGCTCAGCAGGTTTTCAGCGATCTTGACGTCGTTGCTCTTCTTCGCGTCACCGGCGGTCTTGGTGGCCATCCAGAAGAGATCGTGCAGCATCGGGTACTCCTTCAAGTGGTCGGGCTTGAAGTAGTCCGTCCAGAGCACCCACAGGTGGTGCTTCACGAGGTCGCAGCGCTCTTCCTTGATGAAGGTGGCGCGTACCTTGAAGTCAGCGTCGCTTGACGCGTTGTACTTTTCCATGCAGGCCTTCACGGATTGAGCTTCGAGCTTCGCTTGGGCTGGGTCGTACACACCGCAGGGCAGGTCGCAGTGAGCCGAGACGACGAGTGGCGTCGTTGTCGCGTCAAGCAGGGCATTGAGGCGGGAAAGCAGAGTCATAACGGTGCCTTTCGATAGTCGCGCTCAGCCGAATTCGAACGCTTGGTCAATCTGCAGAATAGTCACAGTGCTCGGGTATCGTTTCGCCGTGAGCCGGATCATCGAGTTTTTCGTGCGGCGCCTGACCGTCGAGGGAACGTCAATGGCGCCAACGTACTTGCCGGGGGAGCGGTTGACGGCGTTTCGTCGGTGGCGCCGGGTGCGCGAAGGCGACGTCGTCGTGGTTCGCGATCCGAGAAACCCTTCCCGCTGGCTTTTGAAGCGTTGTGTTGAAAGAGTCGGGCTACTTCTTGACTTACGGGGCGATAACGCGAAGGCGTCAACAGATTCGCGCGATTTCGGTCTGGTCCCCATGCGCAACGCGATCTATATCGTGCTCGCGTCTCGCTAGCGAAGCATGACCTATTAATACGTCATGTTGATACGTTGCGCCGGTCCGTCCACGGTCATTTGTCCGCCGTAGGGAAGTACGTACTGGGGGTCGGTGTGGCCGAAGTCCGGACCGATGACGACGAGCGCCTCGTGGTTGTAGATCTCGACCGCCCGAAGAACAGCGTCGCGCTGGTCGTCTCGAAACCTCGCTCGCGTCGTGGCGTCGTTCCTCTTCTCGTGGTTCCACGCCCTTGGCTTGGCGACGACGATCGCCGGAAACTGCTGGAGAAGCCCCCGCTCGCCGAAGTTGCGGAGCATTCGAAACACCTCTTCACTCGGCGGTAGCTCCTCGGATGTTTCCAAGAGCAGCACGCATCCTTCGTACGCGTCGACGGGGAGTATCCAGCGGTTCGCGGCCAAATTCCAGTGGAGGATCTCCAAGTTGCCACCCCACGTCGGACCCGTCACGACGTGGTCGTTGTGCCAGTGCCAACCACTCTCTGGAGTCGTGGGAACGGGGGACTCCAACGTCGAGAGGTCCGACCATTGGGGCGAGAGGTCAGTGAATTCATCGACCGGCTTCAACTCGACGGTGTCGTTCGTGAACAGTGCCGAACGAAGAGAATCCATGGACACCTGGTGGACACCACCCGCACGGGCGAGATGGATCATCGTCGAACCCCCGTGGTAACTGACGACGCCGAGGTTCCAGAGATAGTTGAGAACGTTCGTGTTGTCACTGAAGCCATAAAAACGTTTGGGATGAGCAATGAAGACGTCGGGGTCCAAGAAGGGCAACACGGTGAGTTGATCGTCTCCGCCTATCGAAGCCATCACTCCCGTGACGGAGTCGTCGAGGAAGGCGTCCATGAGATCACGCGCGCGATCCTTAGCGGTGGCACCAAGCTGCCGCGTGGTCGGGTACTCGACTGGCTCAAGCAGGAAATCGTCCCGAAGGACTTGAAGTCCAATGTCGTGAACGTCCGGAAAGACGGCGGGTCCGGCCCACGAAGGCGAGAGGACGGCGACGCGGTCACCGGGTTTGACGGGCGGCGGCGAGACCAACGCGGGTCGTCGAGCAGGGAAAGTAGTCGGTGTCATAAATCAAAGTGTTTCAGTTGGGACGTAGATCTTCGACCGTCACCTTTAATACGGTTCCCATCTGAGCCCGTCGTTGTTTCGACAGATGATTCTCTTCCCGTCACCCGCGACTCCTCTGACGCCACGATCAGTGTGGCGACAGAATTCTCCCGGTTCGTAGCAATGCCCTCCGTTCGTGAGAGGGTGACAGGCCCGAGATGACGCGCCACTCGGGAGTGACGTGACGCCAACGCTGAGCGTCGAGAACAGCACGATCAACACTGAAGCACCCACGACACGGGCTGTGTTCGAGAGACCCTTCATCACTCTGGGAATGTAACACTGCGGACCGCAGGGGGCTCTGGAGGGGGACAACGCCGTAAATACGCCTCTTTACCTGGAGTTTGATAAAGCGACGAAGGTTCCTCGCGAATCAGCCACCGGTAGGCTTCGAGCCGTGGCACGACTTGCCGTTCTCTCCTATCACACGTCGCCCCTGGCGCAGCCGGGTACGGGCGACGGCGGCGGTATGAACGTCTACGTTCGAGAGCTTTCGAGCGCACTTGCCCGACTCGGCCACGAGGTTGACGTCTACACCCGCCGCGATAACTCCCAGGTGCGCGACATGGAGTTCGTCGAGCCCGGGTTTCGTGTCCACTACGTGACGGCCGGCCCAGCCACGCCGCTCGACCGCGACGAACTGACCGAGTACGTCGGCGAGTTCACGGACACGGTGAAGACCCTCTTTCGCTGTTCGGGCACGCCCGACGCGATCCACGCCAACTACTGGCTGAGCGGGCTCGCGGGGCACCGCCTGAAGCACGAATTGAAAATCCCGCTGATCATGACGTTTCACACCCTGGAACGGGTGAAGGCCGACACGTTCGAAGCCGAGTCGGACGATCGCGCGTTCCAAGAGGCGGCGATCGTCGCCTGCGCGGACGCGGTCCTCGCGAGTTGCAACGTGGAAGCCGCGCAGTTCGTCCGTCTCTACAACGCCGAGCCCTCGCGCGTGCACGTCGTACCACTTGGTGTGGAACACGCCTTCTTCTCTCCGGGGTACCGTCCACAAGCTCGTCGGGCTCTCGGACTCGACCCTGACGCGACGATGCTGTTGTTCGTCGGACGCCTCCAGGAACTGAAGGGTGCCGACCTGGCGCTTGAGACGTTGATCGAACTGCGCCGACGCGGACGTCACGCCATGCTTGCCATCGTCGGCGGTCCTTCGGGACCGGACGGCAAATCAACATTGGCGAAACTGCATCGACGCGTCGCCGAAGCAGGTGTCATAGATCAGGTGAAGTTCGTCGCGCCCCAAGCCCATCAACTGCTGTCGTCATGGATGCGCGCCGCGGACGTGACGTTGGTGCCGTCGCGCGCAGAGAGTTTTGGACTTGTCGCGCTTGAGTCGTCGGCCTGCGGCACGGCGGTCGTCGCGAGTGACGTCGGCGGGTTGTCAACACTTATTGAAGAAGGCGTGAACGGCTACTTGGTGGGCGAGCGCGACGTCACCCTTTGGGCAGACGTCGTGGAACTGGCGCTCGACTCCGAGAGCGCGACGGCAATGTCCAACTCGGCGGTGCTGCGAGCTCGCCAGTACACGTGGCGCCGAGCCGCGGAGACGCTGGCGGCACTGATCGACCAACTTGCCTCTGAGAGTCTCGTCCGCTGCTAGGTGACGCGCGCTCCTCTCAGTGACGCCGACGCAGCCTCGCGTCTCGACGAAACGCTCAAGGAGTGGTCGGCGTTGTGGCACGCCAGTTCCTTCGTCGGCGAGATCGAACATCAGGTCCTCCCCGACGACAAAGGTCACTTTCACTGGTTGATTCGACTGAGAGGTGAGGAGAAGGACGTCATCACGCTCTGGCTCTCGCTTCGCCAACGAACCGTCTACGCGGAGACCGAACTGATGCCCGCGCCCGAGGAGAACCGCGAAGAGCTCTACCGGTACTTGATGGTGAAGAACCACGAACTTCGCGAACTCCACCTCGCCCTCGGCCCCGAAGCGGGTATCTACCTCGTCGCTCAGATTCCCATCAATGAACTCACGGTCGAACGTCTGGACGAACTCGTCGGCGCGACGGTGACCTACGTCGACGAGATCTACCCGACGGCGATGACGATGGGACTGGGCTCGGTCTACCGTCGCAGGAAGAAGCACTGAGAGTCACCTTGTAGCGTTGCGGTGTGGCGTTCAAACTCATCATTGTCGGCGGCGGTCGAATGGGATCGGCGCTCGCCGAAGGACTACTGAGCGCGAAGTGGTGCCCCGTGAGCGAGCTCGCGATCGTCGAAAGTGCGCTCGAGCAGCGCACGGCGCTCGAAACGCGTTTTCCCGGCGTCGAGGTCTTGGCGTCCATGGAACTCGCGGACGTTGACGCTGGTACCGGCGTCGTTCTCTGTGTGAAGCCCGAGTACGCGGAAAGTGTCGCGCGCGCCGTGGGCGCCTCGGGTGTGACGCGACTGCTCTCGGTCGTCGCCGGACTCTCCACCGCGCGACTCGAAGCGGTCTTCCCGCAACCGGTCGCGGTCATTCGCTCGATGCCCAACACGCCGGTGCTGGTCCGTAAGGGAGCGACCGCCATCGCCGGCGGCTCGAACGTCACGAGTGACGACCTCGACTGGGCGGAGTCGATCCTCGGCGCGGTGGGCATCGTCGTTCGCGTCACCGAACGCAACATCGACGCCGTGACGGGACTCTCGGGTCCGATGCCGGCCTACCTGTACATGGTCATAGAAGCGCTCATCGAAGCCGGCGTGCATCAGGGACTCTCACGCGAGATCTCTCGTCAACTCGTGGTCGCGTCGTTCGAAGGATCGGCCGCGCTGCTCAGCGAGACGGGGGAGTCGCCCGAAGAACTGCGCGCCCAAGTGACGTCACCGGGCGGAACGACCGCTGCTGGCCTACGGGTCCTCGAGTCGCGGGCCGTGCGCGCGGCGTTTCTTGACGCCGTCGCGGCCTCGGCGGAGCGCAGCCGCCAGTTAGGTCGCTAACGAGCGCTCCAGTAACGTGGTGACATGGCGACGCCGCGTCTTCGCTCGAAGAAGCTCTCCGAACCCACCATCGCTCGACTGCCGGTCTACCAGCGCATCGCCGAAGGCTGGTATCAACGCGGGGTCTCCAAGATCGATTCGAAGCAGATCGGTGAACTCGCGGGCGTGACGGCGACCACCGTTCGCCGAGACCTCGCGGGACTCGGGTCCTTCGGCACGCGGGGTGCGGGCTACGACACCAGCGTCCTCATCGAACGTATCGCCGAAGCCCTGGGTCACGATCGCCTCTATGACGTCGTCGTCGTGGGTATAGGCAACCTCGGTCGCGCGCTCGTGAACTCGTCCAACTTTCTCATTCGCGGCGCTCGTCTCGTCGCCCTTTATGACAACGACCCGGAGATGATCGGCCACGAGGTCGCGGGACTGATCGTCCAACCGCTCAGCGATCCCATTCCTCCGGCGACCGTGGGCGTCATCTGCACGCCGGGCTCCGCCGCCCAGGAAGTCGCCGACCGCATGGTCGAGGCGAACATTCACGCGATTCTGAACTTCGCGCCCCAGGTCGTCACCGTGCCACTCGGCACCGCCGTGCACTACGTGGACTTCTCCATTGAGCTGCAAATTCTTATGTACCACCTGAACAACGGCACCGGGCCACTCGGTGGGGGATTACTGCACTCCTTGGGCATCGCCAGTACCAATCCACTGCGCGCGTCGTAGCATGGATAGGACCTTGGAGACGACGTGGCACTGATATCAGTAGGGATTGATCACGAGCACGCCTCGCTCGATCTCTTAGAGCGCGCCACCGTGCCCGAGCACGAGTGGGCGAAGATGCTGCGCACCCTCGTCAGCCACCGCAACATCCATGAGGCCGTCTTCGTCTCGACGTGCCTTCGAACCGAAGTCGTCGCCGTCATCGACCGCTTTCACGGCGCCATCGATGAGATCACCGGGACGCTGGCCGAAGTGACGGGACTTTCCAAAGACGAATTCGAAGACCGACTGACGGTGAACTTCGAACACGACGTCGCGACGCACCTCTTCAGTGTCGCCGCGGGTCTGAAATCCGTCGTGCCCGGCGAGTTCGAGATTCTCGGCCAACTGCGCCGCGCCCTTGAACTGGCCGTCGAAGAGCAGAGTGCCGGCAGCGAAGTCACGGACATCTTCCAGCGCGCCATCGCCTCCGGGCGCCGGGTCCGCGCCGAAACCGCAATTTCGAGGGGAACGACGAGTTTCGCTCGGGCCGCCGCGTCCGCCGCGATCGATGAACTCGGTGACGGGTTGGCTGGCGCACACGTCGTCGTCCTCGGCGCCGGGCAGATGGCCACCGGCGTCGTGAAGAGTCTGTTGGCGGTCACGCCGAAATTGACAAAACTGACAGTCCTCAATCGAACGATCGAGCGTGCGGAGTCTCTTCGCGGTGACGTCAAGGACGAGCGCGTCGTCGTTGACTCCCTCGACAACGCCGAGCACCACCTCCGTGGCACCCGGTTGCTCGTCAGTGCGCTCGAAGTCTCCACGCCCGTACTCGCCAAAGACAACTTCGGTGCCTTCGAGGGTGAGATGCTGATCGTCGACCTCGGTGTGCCGCGTGCCGTCGCGAGTGACGTCAGCGAACTCGCGAGTGTCCGTCGCATCGACATCAGTGATTTGCGTGAACGCGTCGAGCGGGCACTCGGCGATCGCCGCGAAGCCATCGACGCGGCCGAGATCATCGTCGCCGAGGACGTCGAGCGGTTCTTGAGCGAGCAGCGCGCCCGAGGCGCCGCCGTCATCGTGCGAGAACTGCGCGACCACTTCGATGAAGTGGTCTCAGGAGAGATCGCGCGCCGCGGCAACGACCTCGAAGACTTGACGCCCGAGCAACGTGAGACGGTCGTCTCACTCGTTCGCTCCGTCGTCGCGAAGATTGCCCACCGTCCCACCGTGGCCCTCAAAGAGGCTGCCGGCACTGACCAGGGGACCCGACTCAGTGAGGCCACGCGCAACCTCTTCGATCTATGACGCTTCGCCTCGCGACGCGCCGCTCGCCGCTTGCTTTGATCCAGGCGCGCTACGTGCAGGGACGACTCGCCGAACAGGGCGTCGAGAGCGAGTTGGTCTTGATGGAGACGAAGGGTGACCGCGAGTCGGGCGCCGATCTCGCCACCATGGGTGGCGAAGGTCTCTTCGCCGTGGAGATTCAAATCGCACTCCTGAACGGTGAAGCGGACGTCGCGGTGCACAGTGCCAAGGACCTCCCCAGTTCGACGCCCGAAGGGCTGGCGCTCGTCAGCGTGCCCGAACGTCGAGACGCCGCGGACGTACTCGTCGGACGATCCCTCGCGGGACTCGGTCCTGGGGCGACGGTCGCGACGGGATCACCCCGACGACGAGCCCTGTTACTAGAACGCCGACCGGACCTTCGCGTCATCGGGCTACGCGGCAACATGACGAAGCGACTCGAGACCGCGGGCAAGAACGGCGTCGACGCGATCGTCGCGGCGATGGCGGCGATCGAACGACTGGAGGACGAGGGTCTCGTCAGCGAGCGTCTCGATCCGTCGTGGTTCGTACCGCAAGTGGGTCAGGGCGCGCTGGGACTCGAGGCGCGCGTCGACGACGATGAGGTCCGTGAGATCCTGCGAAGCATCAACGACGAAGCCGCGTTCAGAGCCGTCGTCGCTGAGCGCGCGTTCCTCGAAGAGCTCGGCGCGGGCTGCTCGATACCTGCGGGGGCCAACGCCGACGTGGACGGAGACACCGTGACCCTTCGCGGGGTCATGATCGCGCCCGATGGTTCGAAGAGCGTGCGGGCTGAACTCATCGGCACCGATCCGCACCAAGTGGGAAGTGACCTTGCGAAAGTTCTGCGCGATGACATGAGTGGCGCAGCGCTTCTGGGTTGGGAGTCGTAAGGCCCGTGCGCGTCGTCGTGACGCGAGAGCAGGGCTACAACGACGCGCTGACCTCGTGGTTGCCCGACGGCGTGACCGTCACCGAAGTTCCTCTCACGACGACGCGGTTCCATGACGCGCAAGAGGTACTTTCAACGCTTCGCGCCAGCGAGCACTACGGATCGTTCCGATCTCTCGTCGTTACCAGTGCCCGTAGCGCCCTCTACGTGGCGTTGGCTCGAGAAGGATTGAGAGAGGGCGGCACCGTCTTGAGCGTTGGATCAGCGACAGCCAAGGCCCTCGAGAATGAGGACGTTGGCGTGGACGTCGTCGGTGAGCGCAGCGCCGCCGATCTCGCTCCGACGATCACCGAGGGTCCCGTGCTCCTTCTTGGGGCCGCCCAAATGCGTGAAGAACTGACGGCGACGTTGACGGACAGAGGCGTCGACGTCACGACGCTGGCCTGTTACGAGACCATGCCCGCCTCTTTGACGAGTGACGACGAATCATCGATTCGTGAAGCGGACGTGATTTTCATTGGAGCGCCCTCGGCGTGGCTCGTCGCGAAATCGCTCGTCGCCGAGTCTGCGTGGGTGGTCGTGCCGGGTTCGACCACCGGCGACGTGGTGCGCCGCGACCACGATCGCGTCATCGAAGGATGGGGTCCCGAACTGCGAGAACATTTACTTGCTCTTTAAGTCAGGCCTGGAAAGGTTTGAGATACCGAGGAATAGGGTAGATACGTGTTTCCCGCCCAGCGCCCACGGCGCCTCCGTCGAACGCCCGCCATACGTCGACTCGTGGCCGAAACGACCCTCGCACCCAGCGACTTCGTCGCGCCCCTCTTCGTCGCCGAAGGGCTGAGCGAACCCAAGCCCATCCTTTCGTTGCCGGGACACTTCCAGCACACGCTCGTTTCGCTCCATGACGAAGTGAAAGCACTCGTGAGCGCCGGGGTCAGCGGCGTCATTCTCTTTGGCGTGCCGGAGACGAAGGACGAATTCGGGAGTGCCGCCTGGGACCCCAACGGCGTCGCGCAAGTCGCGCTTCGATCATTACGCGACACCTTTGGCGACGACATCGTTCTTATGGCCGATCTCTGTCTCGACGAGTACACGAGCCACGGTCACTGTGGCGTGCTCCGCAGCGACGGCTCCGTCGACAACGACGCCACCCTCGAGCTCTACGCTCGCGTCGCCGTCGCCCAAGCCGAAGCTGGCGCGGCCGTCGTCGCGCCGAGCGGCATGATGGACGGTCAAGTGGCAGCAATTCGCGGCGCGCTCGACGAAGCCAGCTACGACGAGACGATCATCCTCGCCTACGCGGCGAAGTACGCGAGCGACCTCTACGGTCCCTTTCGCGAAGCGGTGGGCGTCGAGATCAAAGGCGGCGGTGACCGCAAGGCCTACCAACAGGACTCGAGGAACCGTCGCGAAGCGCTGCTCGAAGCGCGCGCCGACGTCGAGCAAGGTGCCGACATCCTCATGGTGAAGCCCGCCATCACCTATCTCGACATCGTGAGTGATCTCCGTCGTGAACTCGACGTGCCGCTCTGCGCGTATCACGTGAGTGGCGAGTACGCCATGGTGAAGGCCGCCGACGCGAACGGTTGGATCGACGGCACGGCCGTCGCGATCGAACAACTGACGGCCGTGCGACGCGCCGGCGCCGATTTCGTCTTGACCTACTTCGCTCGAGAGTTGGCGGAGGAGCTGAGTCGTTGAGTTCGAATACGTCGTGGTTTGAACGAGCTGAAGTCGTGATTCCCGGTGGTGTGGATTCACCGGTGCGGTCGTTTCGCTCGGTGGGCGGCACGCCCTACACCGTCGCCAGTGGCGAAGGCGCTGAGGTCGTCGACGTCGAAGGCAATCGCTACCTCGACTACGTCCAGTCCTACGGCGCGTCACTGCTCGGCCACGCGCATCCGACCATCGTGTCGGTCCTGCACGACGCCGCCACGAAGGGCACGACCTTCGGCGCGCCGACGCCCGGCGAAGTGTTACTCGCCGAAGCGATGACGGCACGCGTTCGCGGTCTCGAACAAGTTCGTCTGGTCTCCTCGGGAACCGAAGCCGTCATGAGCTGCGTGCGCCTCGCGCGAGGTTTCACCGGTCGCGACAAAGTGGTCAAATTTGACGGCTGCTATCACGGACACTCCGACGCCCTGCTCGTCGCGGGCGGCAGTGGCGTGGCGCAGATGGGCCTTCCCGGCTCGGCCGGCGTCACCGCGGGTGCCGTCGCCGACACGATCGTCGCGCCCTACAACGAGGTCCCGACGTTGGACGACAATGTCGCCGCCGTACTTGTGGAACCCGTCGCGGCGAACATGAACCTCGTCGCGCCGCAGCCTGGTTTCCTCGAAGGGCTACGCGCGGAGTGCGACCGCGTGGGCGCACTTCTGATCTTCGACGAAGTCATCACTGGCTTTCGATTGGCCCAAGGCGGCGCGCAGGAGTACTTCGGTATCACGCCCGACCTCTGGTGCTTCGGCAAGGTCATCGGTGGGGGACTACCGGTCGGCGCTTTCGGAGGATCGAGGAAAGTGCTGGCGTCGTTGTCGCCCCTCGGCCCCGTCTACCAAGCCGGCACGCTGTCGGGCAATCCCTTGGCGACAGCCGCGGGCGTCGCCGTGCTCGAGCACGTGACCCCGGACGACCTCGCGATACTCAGTGAACGTGTCACGAACTTCGCGGGCGAACTGCAGGAAGCAATTCGTGGTCAAGGTATTTTTGCCTTGACGCCCAGCGTGGGCGCCCTAATGGGTCTCTACCTCGCCGACGAGGAGTTCACCGCACCGACGAACTTCACCGAAGCGAAGGTGCTCTGCGAGAACGGCCTTTACCGAAAGTTCTTTCACGAGATGCTCAGTCGCGGCGTCGCCCTCGCGCCCGGCGCCTACGAGATCCTCTTCGTCTCGCTCGCGCACACGCGAGCTGACCTGGAGCGAACGGTGAGCATCGCCGCCGACGCGGCGAAAGCGGTGCGGTCGTGACGACGCTGCGAAGTGAAGACTGGTTGGTCCGTCCTTCCTTCGAGACCAACGGGCCGACGTCACCGATCGTTCTTATTGCGGACGACGTCGGCCTTACGCAGTTGGCGGGTATCCCGCCCGTCGTGTGGCAGACGCCCTGGAGTGAACTGTCGAACCTCGAACTCGTCCGCTTCGCGCATCAGATGGCGCTCTTCGCGACGGTGGGCGACGTTCGCTACTGCTGGCGCCATCGCGAGCTGAACGATTTCGAGGCTGTGCGCACGGTCGTGTTGGAACATGGCGGTACGGTCACTCACCGCAGACGTCGAGCGGGCGTGCTCGCGATCGTCGCGGTCCTGTTAGTGGCCACGTTCGCCGGCGGCCTCGCGGCCCTGCTCAACCGAGGAAACGGCGCCGCCAAAGAGCTTGCCGACGTGAAGGCCGTGAACCTCACCTTGAAGGACCTACCGAGCAGTTGGTACTCAACGACCAATTCGATATTGAACGATCTCGTACCACCGAGCGGCCACGTCTACACGTCGACGACAACGACAAGCGCGCCAGCGAAAAACTCAGCCTTCACGGTGGCCGCAGGTGTCTTTCAAACGTGTCTCGGCGTCACCAACAAGAATGACCGTGTCTACGGGTTGGCGGGCCAGCAAGCTGACTACCAAGTGTCGTCGCCAGTCTTCACCACGAACGCGCTCGGAGGCTTAGAAGTCGCCTCCACCTCGCAGTACTACAACACGACGGCGATGGTCGCGAAGGACACCAGGGAAATGTCGAGGAAGAACTTCGGCGAGTGCATGGTCGATTCGAGCGCGGCCCTTGTTCTCGCGGGTCTCGGCCAGACCAACGCGGGAACACCGGGCGCGACGAACTGGAAGCCCGTCACCTTCACGAAGGGCTGGACCCGCGGTGGCGTGGTGACCTTGAGCGTCCCGGGCGTCACGTCAAAGCTTCAACTGGTCGATGCGGTCATCACGAAGGGCCACTACGAGATCACGTTGAGCGCCCTCGTCGGGTCGTTCACGAAAGCGAAGACGACGTTGAACAACCTCGTCAACACGTTGCTTTCGCGTACGACGTCGTCGTCGTCGACTGCGGTTTAGTTCAGCGCCTTTTGGCGTTCGGATTCGCCGAAGACCAAGTCCCACGCCTGATCGGGGATGGCGTTCGCCAATCTTGCGACGGCTCGGTACCCAATCTCGGCGGGACCTTTTTCGTCGTTACTCATGAGGTTCGCCATGACCGCCAACAGCTCTCGCATGACGGGCGCGACGCGCAGTCCGAGTCCTACGCAGGCCTGGAGGATCTTCGGTTCGGAGATCATTCGCACGAAGCCGCGCGCCACCTTGAAGTAGTCGCCGTAGGCCGCGTCGAGGCGCTCGTCGTAAAGCCGCAGCGTCGAAGCGTCGTTGTTGACGAGCGCCTCACCGAGTACTGCCGCGGCCAGTCGTCCCGACTCGTAGCCGTAGGCGATGCCTTCGCCGTTGAAGGGATTGACCATGCCCGTGGCGTCGCCGATCGTGAGGGTGTTCGCGCCGACGCGCGGCCCGATCGAAAGTCCCATCGGCAGACGTCCACCCGTCGGCGGTCCCTGACACGTGTCGTCGTTAAGGCCCCACTCGTCGGCCACTTGGGCGACGAAGTACTCCTGGAGCTTCGTGGTGTTGACACCCTTCCAGGCGCCGCCCGTCGAGAGCAGTCCAACGCCCACGTTGACGCGGCCGTCGCCCAAGGGGAAGATCCAGCCGTACCCGGGGACCACTTCGCCGTTGGTGTCGCGGATGTCGAGGTGCGAATCGATCCACGGCTCGGCGTGGCGATCACTCGTGTAGTACCCGCGAAGGGCCATGCCCATGGGCCAGCTTCGGTTGCGCGTGACGCCGAGCTCTCGGCCAAGTCGCGAGTTCTGGCCGTCACCGACGACGAGGTAACGACCACGAATCTCCGCTGTTTCACCCGTGTCCTTGTCCTTCACGACGACTCCCGAGGCACCGACGAGTCCGCCAACTTGAGCAGGGATTGGCTCCAGAAGGTCGAGAGCCTCGACGCCGTTCAGGACATCGGCGCCGAACTTCTCAGCGTGTTCGGCGACGAGTCCGTCGAGATTGAAGCGCGTGATGGTGTAGCCGTAGTTGGGGAATTTCGGATGCTCGGGCCAGTTCATTTCGAGCGACGCGCCAAAACCGAAGGCGCGAAGCCCGTTGTATTTGTGCCCGTTCGCCGCGACGATACCTTCGAGGCCCATCTCGCTCAACTGGTAGACGGATCTCGGCGTCAGTCCGTCACCGCAGGTCTTCTCGCGCGGGAAGTGTTTCTTCTCGACGAGACACACCGCCCACCCGGCTTGCGCCAGCCAGTACGCGCAGGCCGAACCCGACGGTCCACCGCCGACGATGACGACGTCGTAGAGCGTCGGTTTCGCCACGACCTCGCGCAGGGTTTTCACCGCACCAGCCTACGCCGTCGCCCGCGAGGCTTCATCGACAAAAGGACCTCGCGCGACCTGGTAGAAATGATGGACGTGGACCAGTACTTACCAATACTGGGGCTACTCATACTCGGAGTGCTGTTCGCGTCGGGCTCGTTCGTAGCGTCAGGTTTACTGGCGCCGCACAAACGCCCGACGGACGCGAAGCTTGCGCCGTACGAGTGTGGGATTGTCCCCGAGATCGAACCGCCCCAGCGCTTTCCAGTGCGGTTCTACCTCGTGGCAATGATCTTCGTCATCTTCGACATCGAAGTCGTCTTCATGTACCCCTTCGCCGTGGTGTTCCGCCAACTGCGCGGTTTCGGTCTTATCGAGGTTTTGGTCTTCTCACTCGCCGTCTTCGCGGCGCTGCTCTTCCTGGTCGCCGAAGGCGCCCTCACCTGGGGTCCCGTGAAGCACCTCGTGCCCGGCATGCCGTCGCGCACGAGTTCCTCCACGATCGTGCGCATCGGCGCCGACGAAAAGGAAGTCGCGTAGTGGCCTTCGAAGACCTCCAACACAACTTCTTGACGGGCCAGGTCGAAGACCTGGTGCGCTGGGCGCGCCGTGCGTCGGTATGGCCCGCGACCTTCGGGCTCGCGTGTTGCGCCATCGAGATGATGGCGGCGGGCGCCGCCGACTTCGACCTCGCTCGTTACGGCATGGAGGTCTTTCGCAACTCACCGCGCCAAGCCGACCTCATGATCGTCGCGGGACGCGTCTCACAGAAGATGGCGCCGGTTCTTCGCCAGGTCTACGACCAGATGATGGAGCCCAAGTGGGTCATCTCCATGGGCGTGTGCGCGTCGACCGGCGGACTCTTCAACAACTACGCGATCGTCCAGGGTGTCGACCAGATCGTTCCCGTCGACGTCTACGCCCCGGGCTGCCCACCGAGCCCCGAGACCTTGATGCACGCGATCCTCACGCTTCACGAGCAGATCCGCACCGGCGAGATCCTCCAGCGCCGCAGTGAAGGTCGCCCCACGCACGTGGAAGACCAGTCGAACGTCTGGACTCCCGAAGTCCCCGTGGCCGTGAGGGTGGGAACGCCGAAGTGATCCCGCTTCCCCTTACGGCCCCCCCAGGCGTCGTGACCGCCGACGTGTTGGCGAGCGACCTCGGTTGCTTCCCGACGCTCGACGAGTACGTCCCCTTGGTGCAGTCCTTCAAGGACGACGGCTTCGAGATGTGCGTCGATCTCTGTGGGGTTGACTACCTCGAGCACCTTGACCGTCCGATGCCGGACTTCGTCATACCGACGCGCTTCGAGATCGTCGTCAACTTGCTCAGTCTGTCGAAGAAGCAGCGCGTGCGCATTCGCGTACAAGCCGGCAACGACGAACCCGTCGTCGACACGCTCTTCGACGTCTATCCCGGCACCGAGGCGATGGAGCGCGAAGCGTTCGACCTCTACGGCGTCCTCTTCAACGGTCACCCCGACTTGACGCGCATCTTGATGCCCGAGGACTGGGAGGGGCACCCCCTTCGTAAGGACTACGCCGTCGGAAAGATTCCCGTGCAGTTCAAAGAAGCGCCGGGTCCGCGATGAGTGATCCCACCGTCCGCGTCGCCGAGCGCGTCGAACTACTGACCGCGGAGACCTCCGAGGGCGCGCAAGGTCTTCAAGCGCGCACGCTCACGAAGACCGACGAACTCGGTCGCGAGGTCGGGGCGGTGCTGCGCACCAGTGGCCTCACGATGGACCCCAACGACGTCGACTTCGATCGTCGCGACGACGAGACCATGATCATCAACATGGGTCCAGCCCACCCGTCGACGCACGGGGTGCTTCGCCTCATGCTCGAACTCGACGGTGAATTCGTCCTTCGCACCAAGCCCGTCATTGGCTACCTGCACACGGGCATGGAGAAGACCGGCGAAGTACTGAGCTACGTCCAGGGCGGCACCAACGTGACGCGCATGGACTACGTCAGTCCCATCTCCAACGAACTCGGCTACTCCATGGCCGTGGAGAAGCTTCTCAACATCGAAGTCCCTGATCGCGCCATCTGGATCCGCATGATGATGGCCGAACTCAACCGCATCGCGTCGCACCTCGTGTGGATGGCCACCAACGGCATGGACTTAGGCGCGACGTCGATGATGATCTACGGCTTTCGCGAACGCGAACTGGTGCTGGCCTTCTTCGAGAAGACGGCCGGCCTTCGGATGAACCTCAACTACGTGCGTCCCGGCGGCGTGGCGGCGGACCTGCCCGACGGGTGGGAAGACGACGTGCTCGTCATCTGCGACACGATCTACGAGCGCACCTTCGAGTACGACGAACTCTTGACCGGTCAGCCCATCTTTCGCGGCCGCATGATCGGCGTCGCGCCGATCACCGCCGAAGAGGCACTAGCCCTCGGCGTCACCGGACCGCTGCTGCGTTCGACGGGCGTACCGTGGGACCTTCGCCGCTCCATGCCGTACCTCGCGTACGACAAAGTCGACTTCGACGTCATCGTCGGCACCTTCGGCGACAACTTCGACCGGTACGCCATTCGCCTAAATGAGATCCGCGAGTCGGTACGCATCGTGCGCCAGTGCATCGACATGATGCCCAAGGGCGACTACCGCAGCCAAGACCCCAAAGTGACGCCACCGCCGCGCGCGCGTATCGACGAGTCGATGGAGGCTCTGATCCACCACTTCAAGCTCTTCACTGAGGGATTCCACGTGCCCGCCGGCGAGATCTACAGCGCCATCGAGTCGCCACGCGGCGAACTCGGTTGCTACATCGTCGCCGACGGTGGCCCCAAGCCCTACCGCATCCACGTGCGCGCGCCGAGTTTCGTCAACATGCAAGCCGTGCCGCTGCTCATGCGCGGGGGATCGATCTCGGACGCGATCACCGTGATCTCGTCCGTGGACCCCATCATGGGTGAGGTGGACCGATGAGTCACTTACGCGTCGACTTGCGCCAACGCGCCGAAGAACTCGTCGCGCTCTACCCTCGTCCGCGCTCGGCGATGTTGCCGCTGTTGCACCTCGCCCAAGAGCAAGACGGCTACGTCAGCCCCGAGGGCATCGCCGAAGTCGCGGAACTCACTGGCACGACGACGGCCGACGTTCGTGGCACCGCCGCCTTCTACGACATGTTCCATCTCGAGCCCGTTGGAAAGTACGTCGTCGGAGTCTGCACCAACATCGCGTGTCTTCTCTCCGGGGGACTGGAACTGCTCGAGCACGCGAGCGCGATTTTGGGTTGCGCCGTCGGTTCGACGTCGGACGACGGGCTTTTTTCCCTCGAAGAGACCGAGTGCCTCGCCGACTGCAACTTCGCGCCCTGCGTGCAGGTGAATCACCGATTCGTTCGCACGACGACGTCCGAGTCCTTCGACACGCTCGTCGGTGAACTTCGCGACGGACGTCGCGATCACGAGATTCCCACGCACGGGACGCTTCTTCGTGTTCGCCGCACGGGTGGACTGCACGCGCCGAAGGCTGAGATCGCGTCACAACGCCAAGAGGCGAAGGCCGCGCGCGACCAGCGCGCCGAGGAGACGAAGTAGTGGCCACGCTCGAAGCTCCCCGCATCGTCACCGCGCGCACCGACTACGAAGACTCGTACACGCAGTCGCGCTTTCTCGCGACCGGTGGCTACGAAGGTCTGCGCAAAGCCCTCACGATGTTCCCCGAAGCCGTCGCCCTCGAAGTCGACGAAGCGTCACTGCTCGGTCGTGGCGGCGCGGGCTTCCCGGCCGGCCGTAAGTGGTCGATGTTGCGCAAGGCTCCCGTTTCCTACCTCGTCGTGAACGGCGACGAATCCGAGCCCGCGACCTTCAAGGACCACTTGCTCCTCGAGCGCGACCCCAACGGCATCGTCGAGGGCATCATCATCTCGGCGTACGCGTTGCAGGTCAGCCAAGTGTTCTTCTTCGTGCGCGGCGAGTTCGCGCTCGGCCTCGAGCGCGTGCAACAAGCGGTCAACGACGCCTACGAATACGGCGCGCTCGGATCGAAGATCTTCGGATCGAACTTCTCGCTCGACATCGTCGTGCACCCCGGTGCCGGCGCGTACATCTGTGGTGACGAGACGGCGCTCCTGGAAGCCCTTGAGGGTAAGCGTGGCTTCCCTCGGATCAAGCCCCCATTTTTCCCGGCGGTGAACGGACTCTACAACGAGCCCACCGTCGTCAACAACGTCGAGACGATGGCCAACATTCCCTGGATCGTCCTCAACGGCGGCGAGGCCTTCGCGGCTCTCGGAGCTGGTCGCTCCAAGGGCACGCGGCTCTTCGCGCTCGCGGGTCGAGTGAGGAATCCCGGTGTCTACGAAGTCGAGATGGTGAAGAACACCTTCCGCGATCTGATCTACGACCCCGCGCTCGGCGGTGGTCTCTTGGACGGCCGCACGATCAAAGCCTTCATCCCCGGCGGGGTCTCAGCTCCGTGGTTCGGACCCGACATGTTGGACACGCCCCTCGGACAAGACGAAGTGGGCGAGAAGGGCTCCATGCTGGGCTCCGGTTCGGTCATCGTCTTCGACGACACCACGTGCGTCGTTCGCGCCGCGTGGCGCATTACGAAGTTCTTCTCGCGCGAATCGTGTGGGCAGTGCACGCCGTGCCGTGAGGGTTCGGGTTGGCTCGAGCGCGTCATGTACCGCATGGAGCACGGCGGCGGTCGCGTGGAAGACCTCGACTTGATGCTCGATCTCTGTGACAACATCGCGCCAGGTGGCGGATGGCCGCCACAGCAGACGACCATTTGTCCGCTCGGTCCCTCGATCCCTTCGTCGATCACCGGCGCGATCTCGATGTTCCGCAACGAATTCCTCCAACACGTGGAAAAGGGAGGATGTCCCTTTGACTGACGTCAAGTCCAGCGTGACTATCTCCGTCAACGGACGAAGCCTCGAGGCGGCGCCCGGTGAGTTGCTCATCGAAGCGGCCGAGCGCGCGGGTCACTACGTGCCGCGGTTCTGTTACCACCCGCGCATGGAGCCCGTCGGCATGTGCCGCATGTGTCTCGTCGAGGTCGAAGGACCACGTGGCGCGACGTTGCAGCCCGCCTGCTACCTCAAGGTGCAAGAGGGTATGACGGTCGTCACTGACTCAGAAAAAGTGAAGAAGGCCCAAGACGGCGTCTTGGAGTTCCTCCTCGCGAACCACCCACTCGACTGTCCCGTCTGTGACAAGGGTGGCGAGTGCCCCCTCCAAGATCAGACCCTCGCGCACGGCTCGGGCGAGACGCGCTTCATCGAAGAGAAGCGTCACTTCGTCAAGCCCGTCGAAATCGGCGAACTGGTACTCCTCGACCGTGAGCGCTGCATCCAATGCGCCCGGTGTACGCGCTTCAGTTCAGAGGTCTCCGGCGACACGGAGATCGCGTTCTCCGGCCGCGGCGACCAGATGGAAGTGGCGCCGTCGCCGACGGAGCCCTTCGACTCGACGTTCTCGGGCAACACCGTACAGATCTGTCCCGTGGGCGCCTTGACCGCCAAGCCGTACCGCTTCACGGCGCGACCTTGGGACCTCGAGCAGGTCGAAAGCACCTGCACGACGTGCGCCGTGGGTTGTCGCGTGGCCGTGCAGTCGTCAGGCAATCGACTGACGCGCGTTCTCGGCGTCGACAGTGAGCCGGTCAATCACGGCTGGCTCTGCGACAAAGGACGCTTCACGCTGGATTCCATCGACGGCAACGAAGAGTCCCTCGATCCGCTCAGCGCCTCGACCCGCCTTCGCGAGCCGCTCATTCGCGTCAACGGTGAGCTCGTGCCGACAACCTGGGGCGACGCGCTCGCGCGCGCGGCCACCATTCTCCAAGAGGCCGCGAAGAGCCCGAACGGCGTCGGTGCCATTGGTGGCGCCGCCCTCACCAACGAAGGCGCGTTCGCCTGGGAGCGTTTCGTTCGCGGCGTGCTCGGTAGCGACCACCTCGACGCACAGTACGGCGACGGCCTCGACGGCGCGTTGCTCCAGTCCCTTCCGAAGGCCACCATCGACGAAGCGGCCAACGCGCGCGTCGTCGTCACCTTGACCGGTGACCTCCGCGAGGAACTACCGGTCCTCTTCCTACGACTTCGAGAGAACTTCATCAAGCGCGGGAACGCACTCGTCGAGTTCGCCTTCGCCTCAAGCGGGTTGCACTCGCTCGCGAGCGTGTCGATGCCGGTTCGCCCCGGCGAGGCCCACCTCGTCGCCGACGCGCTCACGCGCACGAACGGGCACCTGCTGAAGGGCTCAGCCGTCACCGACGCGGAACTGAACGCGACGCGCGAACTCCTCGGCGAGAGTGGCGAAGGCGTCGTCTTCATCGTCGGTCGTCCCAACTTCGCTGAAGACGCGGGCGTCATCGAGCGAGCGATTCGTGTACTGGCGGAGAAGTTCACGTCAGCCACGTTCCTGCCGGCCCTTCGTCGCGCCAACGTCATGGGCGCGCTCGACATGGGCCTTGGTCCGCGACTACGTCCGGGCCAGGGTTACGTGAACGACAACGGTCGCAGCACTCTCGAACAGATCGAGGCACTTCGAAGCGGCGAACAGAAGGCAGTACTGCTTTTGGGCTGTCTGCTCGGCAACGTGCTTGACGTTGACGACGCCAGCGCAGCGCTCGACGCCGCCGGCGTCGTCGTCGTGTCGGGCCACGGGGGCAAGACACTCGCGTACGCCGACGTCGTCTTACCTGCTGCAGTGCAACACGAGCGCCACGGCACGGTCACCAACATCGAAGGCCGCGTGACGGCCGTGACGGCGAAGATCGTCGCGCCCGGCTCGGCCTGGTCCGACGTCGCCATTGCGAGCGAACTGGCGGAAGAGTGCGGGCAGAGTCTCGGACTCAGCTCCGACGTCCAGTGCGCCAAGGTCATCGAAGAGACGGTGGGCTACCCGGCTCTCAGCGTGCTGAACGACGCTTCCGACGAAGGCGCGCTGATAGGTCGCACGACAGCGCGCGTCGAGCGTCGACCACTTGACCCCATGGCCTTTCCCGGTATTCGTTCGACGAACACGGCCGGACTCGGCGAGTTCTCCGGCGCCGTCGACGAAGAGAGCGTCGTCGCCTCGTCGGCACCGAGTAGTGCAACGCTCACCGAGATCGCCGCCGGTCGCGACGTCGAGGTACCAGCGTTCGACGCGTACTCCTTGGTGCTCAACGTCTCGCGTCGTCTCTACGACCACGGCGTCGCGGTGCAGGGTTCGCCCGCGCTCGCGAACCTCGTCGCGAAGTCGACGGCGCTTCTCAACCACTTCGACCTCGACCGACTCGGTCTCAAAACCGGTGACGACGTGGAGATCTCCAGTCCCACGGTCACGCTCCATCTTCCCGTTGCGCTGAGCGACGAGACGCCGCGCGGAACGATCAACGTGGCCTTCGCGTCCCTGGACGACAAGGGAGAGGACGTCGCGTCACGCACCCTCGTCGACCCCACGAGTTCCATCACGCAAGTCCGTTTGGAGACCGAGTGAACACGCTCTCGACGGTCGATCCACTCTTCGTTCACGGGGTGAACGGGTGGGGCGTCGTGCTCCTCATCGTCGTCATCAAGATGCTCGTGGGTTTCGGTGCGCTCATGGGTTCGGTGACCCTGATGATCTGGTTCGAGCGCAAAGCGATCTCGGACATGCAGAGCCGGATAGGGCCGCAGCGTTGGGGACCCTTTGGCATCCTGCAGACCTTGGCCGACGGCATCAAGCTGTTCTTCAAGGAAGACCTCATCCCCGCCGAGGCGGACACGTTCGTCTTCAAGCTGGCGCCCTACTTGGCGCTCGTGCCCGCGATCATCACCTTCGCCATCGTGCCGGTGGGTGGGACCTTGCACATCGCCGGTCACGTCGTCATGCTCCAGATCGCCAACCCACCGATGGGCATCCTGCTGCTACTCGCGATGTCGGGCATCTCCGTCTACGGCGTCATGCTCGCGGGCTGGGCGTCGGGTTCGAAGTACCCGTTGATGTCGTCGGTTCGCGCGAGCGCGCAGATGATCAGTTACGAAGCCGCGCTCGGCATCACGATCGTCACCGTCGTGCTCGTCACCGGATCGCTCTCCACCCACGACATCGTCACCTCCCAGGGACATTGGATCTGGCACTGGAACGTCATCCGCCTGGGCGTCGTCCCCTTCATCATCTTCTGGATGGCCATCACCGCCGAACTGGGCCGCCCGCCCTTTGACGTCGTCGAGGCGGACAGTGAACTGGTCGGAGGCTTTAACACCGAGTACTCGTCGATTCGCTTCGCGCTGTTCTACATGGCGGAGTTCATGAACACGATCACCATGTCGGCGATCATCGTGACGCTCTTCTTCGGGGGACCGGCGGGCTGGGTCCCGCCCGTGTCGCACCTTCGCTGGGTCTTTCCGATCATCTGGTTCGTCTTGAAGACCACGATCTTCTGCTTCTGTTACATCTGGTTCCGTGCGGCGCTGCCGCGCTTTCGCTACGACCAGGTCATGGACCTCGGCTGGAAGCGCCTCATTCCTCTCAGCCTCGGGTGGATGCTCATCGTCGCGGGCTTTCTCTTGAAGCCGGCCTACGGTTTCGTCATGGCGGCGATGGTGTTGATGGCCTCGATCGTCTTGGGGCGGGCCTTCGTTCTCGGCCAGACCCGAGAGACCGGCGCCGACTCCATTCTTCCCACCGTTGGTCAACGACCTTTGCCTCCCGAGGTACTGCGATCGTGGACTGAGCGAGAGGAGCAGTAATGTCGGGACCTCTTGACTTCTTTGGTGGCTTCAAGCTCACCTTCCAGCACCTCGCTCGACCTCCGGTCACGACCAGCTACCCCCAGGCGAAGCGTCCGAAGCAGCCGCGTCAACACGGACGCCACGTCCTCAACCGTTACGAAGACGGCATGGAGAAGTGCATTGGCTGCGAGCTCTGCGCCGGCGCCTGTCCCGTGAACTGCATCTACGTTCGTGGTCTCGACAACCCACCAGATCACCCGGTCAGTCCCGGCGAGCGCTACGGCTACGTCTACGAGATCAACTACCTGCGCTGTATCCACTGCGACCTCTGCGTGGAAGCCTGCCCGACCCAGGCGATCACCGAAACGAAGATGTTCGAGTTCTCGTTCACCAACCGCGCTGACGCTATCTACACCAAGGCCGAACTCGTCGTCGATGACCAGGGATTCCCAAAGCACTTGCCGTGGGAAGACTGGCGCGAGGGCGAAGCGGAGATGACCGGTGGCTGGATGCGCGCCACCTCTCCGTCGGGCGACGCGTCCTATGAGGGTGTCGCGCAGTGGACGGGCGACCTCGGCAACGGCGTGCGGACACCCGAAGCCGGGCAGTCCACCAATCGCGACGACGAGGCCACGGGATCGAAGCAACTACGCCGAGCGTTCTTCCGTCATCTCCAACCCGTGGACGTCAACGAGGACCAGCGCGGCGTGCAGGGCATGCTGACGATGGCGCGCGCGAAGATGCCCAAGCGCTTCGGCGGAAGTCGCTGATGTTGGCCGCCACCTACGCCGTCCCGGCAATCTTGGTCTTCGTCACCTCGGCGTTGCTGATACTCGTGGGCGCCGTCGGCGTCATCTCGGTGAAGAATCCGGTCCACGCCGCGATCTGTCTCATCATGACCCTCTTTGGCGTGGCCATCGCCTTCGTCGCCCAGTCGGCGGACTTCCTCGCAGCGGTGCAGATCATCGTCTACGCCGGCGCCATCGTCGTCTTGTTCCTCTTCGTCATCATGTTCCTCGGCGTGGACCGCAACATGCACGTGAGCGTCGAACCGCTCGTCGGTCAACGCGCCTTTGCCGCGGCCGGTGTCGTCATCACGGTCGCCGGCCTCATCACCTTGATGGCGACCTCGCACTGGGTGACGGGCGCGACCTCGGTGACCGGGAAGCTCGTGACTGGTAACGGCAACGTGAAGCAACTCGGCACCGCCGTCTTCACCACGTACCTCTTCGCCTTCGAGGCCACGGCCGCGCTGCTCATCATCGCCGTCGTCGGCGCCGTCCTCCTCGCGCGTCGCGAGCGCGCGACGACTGACGAGGAGGTGAACGCGTGAACGTCCCCGCCGCCTGGTACCTCGTCCTCGCCGCCCTGCTCTTCGGCATCGGCGCCTTCGGTCTCCTCACTCGTCGCAGTGCTCTCATCATGTTCATGTGCGTGGAACTCATGCTGAACGCGGTGAACCTCACCTTCGTGACGTTCTCGCGCACGCTCTCGGACATCTCCGGTCAAGCCAGCGTCTTCTTCGTGATGGTCGTCGCCGCGGCGGAAGTGACCGTCGGCCTCGGCATCGTGGTCGCGGTCTTTCGACGACGCTCCTCGACGTCCGTCGACGAGCTCTCTGAGTTGAAGGGCTGAGATGGCGCACGTCGCGACGTTGATCCTCCTCATGCCTCTCGTGGGCTTTCTCGCCGTCCTCATGAACGGCGCGGGTCTGAAGGAGCGCTACGTCGGCGTCATCGCGACGGGCGCCGTGGCAGTCAGCTTCGTCTTGAGTGTCGTCGCGTTCGTGCTGCTCTTGCACCACTCGAACCGCGAGATCACGGTCCGTCTCTTCGACTGGATCCCCGTGGGCACGTTGCACGTGCCAGCGGCGCTCTTGGTCGACCCGCTGTCGATCACCATGTGTCTGTTCGTGACGGGTATCTCCGCGCTGATCCACCTCTACTCCGTTGGCTACATGCACGGTGAGAAGGACTTCCGCAAGTTCTTCTTGTACCTGAACCTCTTCGTCTTCTCCATGCTGATCCTCGTGCTGGCGAACAACCTCCTTCTCACCTTCGTCGGCTGGGAGGGCGTGGGCGTCTGTTCCTACTGGCTCGTGAGTTACTACTTCACCAAGGACTCGGCGGCGTCCGCCGGGAAGAAGGCCTTCCTCTACAACCGCGTCGGCGACGTTGGCCTCCTTCTTGCGATGTTCCTCATCTTCGGTCACGCGCACACGTTGACCTACCTCAACGTCTTTCACGTCGCGGGCACGCTCTCGCCGACCGTCGCCACGTTGACGGTCTTGGCGCTGTTGCTCGCCGCGACCGGCAAGAGCGCGCAGATCCCACTCTTCAACTGGTTACCCGACGCCATGGAGGGCCCGACCCCGGTGTCGGCGCTCATCCACGCGGCGACCATGGTGACGGCCGGTGTGTACCTGCTCGTTCGCATGTCGCCGGTACTCACGATGTCACCCGACGGGCGAGCGACCATCGCCCTCATCGGCGGCGCCACCGCGTTCGTCGCCGCGACCATCGCCACCGCCCAGAAGGACATCAAGAAGGTTCTCGCCTTCTCGACGGTCTCGCAGATCGGGTACATGGTCTTGGCCGTCGGCGTCGGTGCCTACTCGGCCGCGATCTTCTTGATGGTGGCCCACGCCTTCTACAAGGCGCTGCTGTTCCTCGGCGCCGGTTCGGTCATCCACTCCCTCAACGGTGAGCAGGACCTTCGAAAGATGGGTGGCCTCCAGAAGTACTTGCCGCTCACCTTCCCGGCGTTCCTCGTCGCGTGGCTCTCGATCTCGGGCATACCGCCCTTCTCCGGTTTCTTCGCCAAGGGCGACGTCCTCACCAAGGTCTTCGAGCACAACAAGCCCCTTTGGGTCCTCGGCGTCTTGACGGCGATCCTCACCGCGTACTACATGAGTCGTCTCTTCGTCCTGACCTTTCGCGGGACCGAGCGCTTCCGTGACGTCACGAAGGGCCACGATCCCCACGAATCGCCGTGGGTGATGACCTTGCCCCTCGTGGTGCTCGCCGTCCTCTCGGTGCTCGGCGGACTGCTCAACCTACCCTGGGCGCACTCGAGTTCACTCGCCGGCTTCCTCGACCCGACGTTCGGTTTCGTGCCGGCGGTTGCCACGTCGAGCACGGTCGCGCAGTGGGGTCTCGCGCTCGTCGACGTGGTCGCGGCCGTACTCGGACTCCTCGCGGCCTTCTCCATCTGGCGCGGGGTCTCGGAGTCACCACGCTTTGAGTCGTCGTTCTTCGAGCACGTCTGGCACTGGGACGACTTCTACGACGACGTCATTGGTCGCCCGCTGACGCGCGCCGCGCAGTACAGCGACGACGTGATCGAACCCAAGGTGCTCGACGGCGCCGTGACGGGTGTCGCGGTCGCCACCCGTCGCAGTGCCGAGGGACTGCGCAAGGTCCAGTCGGGCTTCGTGCGTCAGTACGCGCTCGCGATGGTGCTCGGTGTCGCCGTCATCATCGTCTATCTCGTGGCAAGGGTTCACTAACGATGCACTCGTCGATCTATCTCCTCTTGCTCATCGTCGTGCCCCTCGCCGGGGCGCTCGGCGCGGCACTCGTTCGAAAAATTCAGGGCATGGCCTACGCCGTCGCCGTCGGCACGGCGCTCGTCGAGATGGCGCTGGCCCTCATCGTCGCCTTCCTCTACAACCCGCACGTGAAGAACGCGCAGACCTTCGACTTCGCGACGCGCCACGTCGTGTCGGCGCCCTTCGGTCTCGCCTACGACGTCGCCGTCGACGGCATCTCGTTGCTGATGGTCGTGTTGACGGCGCTGGTGCTGTTGCTCGCACTGCTCGGATCGCGCGACAAGCGCCGTGAAGCGGCCTTCGTTGGTTGGCTCTTGGCGTTGACGTCGTTCACGATGGCGAGCTTTCTCAGCCACGACGTCCTCGAGTTCTTCATCTTCTTCGAGCTGACCCTGGTGCCGAGTTACTTCATCATCGCCGGCTGGGGTGGGGCGCAACGCGCGAAGGCGGCGCTCAAGTTCTTCATCTACACCTTCACCGGTTCCGCGTTCCTGCTGATTGGCATCTTGTACTTGGGCTTCTCGTACCAGCACCAAACCGGCAACACGGCGCTGACCTTCTCGTACAGCACGCTCCAGACGGTACAGATGACCCACGGCACGGCCGTCTGGCTCTTCATCGCTTTCGCGATCGCCTTCGCCGTCAAGTCCCCGATCTGGCCCTTTCATACGTGGTCGCCGATCACCTACGCCGAAGCGCCGACCGGTGGGTCGATCGAGCTCTCGGCGTTGCTCGCGAAACTCGGTTCCTACGGACTCCTGCGTTTCGCCGTCGGGCTCTTTCCCCTGGCGTTGGTGACCGTGCGTCCCATCGTCTTGACGTTGGCCGTGATCGGTATCTTGTACGGCTCGCTCATCGCGTGCGCCACGCCCGACCTGAAGCGCCTCGTGGCCTACTCGTCGGTGGCGCAACTGGGCTTTATCACGCTCGGCGTCATGACGGGTTCGAAGATCGCCATGGTGGGCGCGGTGTTGTTGATGTTCAACCACGGCGTCATCACGATCGGCTTCTTCCTCATCATCGGCTTCATCGAGCAACGGCGTGGCTCGTACCAGATCAAGGACTTGACCGGTTTGCAGGGTCCCGCGCCGGTAATGGCGGCGCTCTTCACGATCGTCATGATGGCCTCGATCGGACTACCAGGACTGTCGGGCTTCGTGAGTGAGTACTTGATCCTCATCGGTACCTTCGGCACGCACGTCTGGTGGGGGGCGATCGCCACGACCGGCGTCCTCGCCGCCGCGGCCTATCTGCTCTGGGCCTACCAACGCGTGTTCCACGGTCGCGCCGAAGGCGCCAACGCGTCGATCACTGATCTGAACGCCAAAGAGCGTTGGGTCCTCGTACCGGTCGTCGTGTTGATCCTCGCGCTCGGTGTGTTTCCGAAGCCCGTCCTCGATCGGATCACTCCCTCCGTGCAACAACTGATCCACCACGTCGCGCCCGCGGGAGTGAGCAAGTGAACCTCTTCGCGGCCACCACGCTCGTCGTCCCGAGCATCCACTACCTGGCGCTGCTGCCCGTCCTGACGTTCTTCGGAGCGTCGTTGGCGCTGCTGTTGATGAGTGCGCTCGTGAACACCAAGGTCACCATCAACTGGGCGACGGGCATCACGGTCGCCACCGCGATCGCCACCCTCGTCTACGCGTTCTTCCAGTGGTCGTACGTCGCGCACCACGGCTCGTCCACGACCGTCGCGCACGCCATCGTCCTCGACGGGTTCTCCGTCGTCGGCAACGTCGTCATCGCGGTGAGCCTGCTGCTCTCGGCCCTCGTCGCGCACGATTGGGCGAAGCGCGAACGCGTCGCGGGTGCGGACTTCCACATCCTCGCGCTGGCGTCGAGTGCCGGCGCGCTGTTGATGGTCCAAGCCAACGACTTGATCGTGATCTTCCTTGGTCTCGAGATCCTCTCCATCGGTCTCTACGTGCTGGTGGGCTTCGATCGCCACCGCGCCACGTCAGCGGAGGCGTCACTGAAGTACTTCCTCCTCGGTGGCTTCGCGTCGGCGATCTTCATCTACGGCGCGGCATTGGTGTACGGCGCGACGGGATCGACGAACCTGTCGTCTATCTCGTACTTCCTCGGTGCCAACGTCGTCCTTCGACCGGGGCTCCTTTACGCAGGGGGAGCGTTGCTCCTCATTGGCTTCGCCTTCAAGGTCGCGGCGGTGCCCTTTCACGCGTGGTCACCCGACGTGTACGAAGGCGCGCCCACGCCCGTCACCGGTGTCATGGCCTCCATCGTCAAGGTCGGCGCGTTCGCGGCACTCCTTCGCGTGCTCATATCAGCCCTCGGCACGCAGCTCGACACCTGGCGGCCGATCCTCTTCGTCTTGATCGTCCTCACCTGCGTCGTCGGCGCCAGCGTTGCCCTGGTGCAGCGCAACGTCAAGCGACTCCTCGCGTACTCGTCGATCAACCAAGCCGGCTTCATGTTGCTCGGCGTCTGGTCGGGCAGTGCCCGCGGTGTCGCGTCGACGCTCTTCTACGTGTTGACATACGCGCCGGTCGTCGTGGCGACGTTCGCGGTCGTGACGCTCATCGGTGGCACGGGCGACGACCTTCATTCGATCGACCACTACCGCGGTCTGGCGCGACGCCAACCCTGGCTCGGTGGCGCGTTGGCCGTCCTGTTGTTGAGCCAACTGGGCGCGCCACTCACCGTCGGCTTCTACGCCAAGTACTCAGTGCTCGCCGCGACCATTGATTCTGGTGGCGCCGCGCTCGCGCTGGTGGCCATCCTGTCGGCGGCGATCGCGGCGTTCTTCTACCTTCGTTGGAC
>DASZHK010000010.1:0-20188 GCA_035937905.1 Acidimicrobiales bacterium | reverse complement strand
CTTCACACAATGTGGCGCGAACCTCGATGTCCTGTTGATCAGCAGCATTGGCAATGAGCGCCAGCCGGACTCGAAAGAGCTCGTCGATCAAAGTCACTACTTGATCATTTTGCGAAATCGAACCTCGGGCCAGCGTGAGTAATCGTTCGATCAGTCGCTCGCTCGCGTCAACGCTCTGGCGCAGTTTCGTGGCTATCTCACGCACCTCCGTAATCGAAGGTTCTTGTCCCGTTAAAAAGAGGTCGAGTTCTGCTCCCATCAGGGCGAGAGGCGTACGAAGTTCGTGAGCGGCATTGGCGGCGAAAAGGCGTTGGTCGTCAAAGGATGCTTCCAGTCGACCGAGCATCGAATCGATGGTGTCGCCTAGCTCCTTCAGTTCGTCGGATCGACCTGAAAGAGATAGGCGTTCATGAAGGTCTTCGCTCGTAATGCGCCGTGTTGTCTCGGTGATGGTCTGCAGCGGTCGAAGCATACGACCGGCGATGAACCAGGCGGCGAGACTTGCGCACACTACGAGCACCGCCAAGAGAAGTCCGTACTGCACGAGTATGACGAAATCGGTGTGGTGAATCGCTTTGTGAATGAAGATGGATGACTGTCGACCAGACCGGGCACCTCGTCCGCCGGCTCCCGAGATGAATGTACCCGAGAACTGAAATGAAACGCCGCCGATGGTGGACCTCGCGAACAAGAAGGCCGAGCCGAGCAAGATGGCGCCCGACGCCACGACCAAACTCGCGAGTAGCAGCGTCAGGCGAAACCGGACTGTGGTGTTGGCTCCCTTCATCATCGAGGGATCCGATAACCAACGCCGACGGCGGTTTCGATGGGGTCGGGATCTCCCAGCTTGCGTCGCAGCTTCTTGATGCTGGTTCGAACCGCCGTCGTGATCGGATCGATGTTCTCGTCCCACACTCGTTCAAGGAGATCGTCGGCGCTGACGACCGCACCGTTTGCCGCCAGCAACACCTCCAGAACGCCGAGCTCCTTTCGCGCGAGTTGGATCCGCTGGCCAAATCGTGTGACGACACGAGAGGCCGTGTCGAAGATGATGTCAGATGCTTCGAGAATGGGCGACGTCGATCGTTCAGGCCGTCGCGCGAGGGCCCGTACTCGCGCGATGAGTTCGACAAAGTTGAAGGGCTTCGCGACGTAGTCGTCCGCACCAATCCCAAGACCTTCCGAGAGTTCTTGTGCGCTACTCGAAGCGGTCAACATCAGCACGCGAACCTCCACCTTCTCGCTTCGCAGGCGACGACATAGTTCATCGCCGTGAAGTAAGGGAAGGTCACGATCGAGTATCACCACGTCGTAGTCGAAGACACTCGCCTTGTACCAACCAGCGTTGCCGTCATGCGCGACGTCGACGGCAAATCCCTCGCGCCGCAGTCCACGCGCGATGACGTCAGACAGATCCTCATGGTCTTCAACGACGAGTACGCGCATCTGACCTCCATGGGTTCACTGCGAAGTTACGACGGCACAGCGCCGTCGACCGCGCGACAAGAACGTTGTGTGTTGCCAAGGATACGCCGTTGTAGAACGACGTGGATTCGCGTCCGCGCGCGCGACGTCGCGCACACTGTTTGTCGACGTACAAATGTCGAGTCGTGAATGTTGGACACGAAGACGCCACACCGGACCTTGATACGTTCGCTTCAACACGATGGTTCTTGAGGAGGCACCCATGAACGATGCGAACGTCAACTCCTCACTACGAGGTCCTGGTCACGCTCGACGACGCAGGGGAATCGGTTTCGTAGCTGTGCCAGCGTTGGCGAGCGCGCTCTTGCTCGCTGCGTGTGGGAGTGGCCCGTCAGTTCCGGGTGTCGCCGGATCGGGGTCAACGACGACGACAACCAGTCCTGGCCCAGCCACTCCCGGATCTCGGTCTGGCGCTCTTGCGGAACTCTTGAAGTACTCGAAATGCATGAGGAGTCACGGTGTGCCGGACTTTCCCGACCCCACCGTCGGCACGGGTGGACAAATCAGTCTCAAGATCACAGCGGGCCCAGGAAGTGCTCTCGGTCCTCAGAGCCCTGAATTTAAGGCCGCTGAATCTGTCTGCAAGTCCTTGCGGCCCGGTGGGAATGTTTCGCCTGCGCAAGTTGCGCAGCAAGTGGCCGGGGGAGTGAAGTTGGCGAGTTGTATGCGCGCTCACGGATTTCCTTCCTTCCCCGACCCCGATAGTCATGACGTATTCGACTTGCCAAGCAGCATGGACACGACGTCATCCACGTGGCAGGCAACATTCTCTGGATGTGAGAAGACAACGGGTGTGCACGGTGGGAACTTCAGTCAAGGGTCGGGGGGTCCGGGCGCGAGCACGGGCGCAAAGTGAGTTGCTGCGAGCTGAGGTGAACCGGTCCGACCGCGAAAGGACGTCGAACATCCAGGGCGTTCGCTGCTCATAACGTGGCGAAGCTTCATGAGGCGATGACGGTGTAATTGAGATGGCCCTGGCCCGGGAATGATTCGTCACTATCAACCCCTCGTCTCGGAGCCCAAGATCCAATCGCTGTGCGCCGAAGTAGTGCCCGTGCGGATTCGACCTCGGCTCGCTCTACGTAACGACACCTTGACAGTGGTGTCGCGCGTCAGTATTATTGTCTTATGAACATAGATAAAGAGAACAGCGAACAGAAGGATCCCCCAGGGCCCGAGAACAGCGCCGTCCCTCTGTCCGACAATTCGCGTCGGCCCGCGTCGCCGGTCGAGTTTCGACTCGACACCGCTTCGGGTGTACCGACCTATCTCCAACTGGTTCACCAAGTGGAGCACGCGCTGCGGCTGGGTTACTTAAAACCGGGCGATCAGCTTCCAAAGGTTCGTGACGTCGTGGCCCTACTCGCCATCAACCCGAACACCGTCCTCAAGGCCTACCGCGAACTCGAATCAAAGGGATTGACGAAGGGCTCACCCGGTCAGGGCACGTTCATACAAGCGACCCTCAATCAGATCGCACTCCCGGAACTCACGACGCTCCATCGTTCGCTACTGCGTTGGCTCGCCACGGCCGACGACGCCGGCCTGGATGAGGATGGCATGGCGGCCCTCTTCGCCAGTGCCATGCGGGATTTTTTTGAGCGCCGCAGCGCGACACGCGCCCGCGGCGGCGCGTCGGACACAGAAACCGAGATCGTCGCGTGAACGTTGTCGAAACAAGGGGACTGGGCAAGCGTTTCTGCGACACGTGGGCGCTTCGTGAGTGCACCCTTTCTATCCCCGCCGAACACGTCGTCGCACTGGTTGGCCCGAACGGCGCGGGCAAGACCACGTTGCTGAACCTCGCGGTCGGTTTGACTGCGCCGTCGGCGGGCCACCTCACCGTCCTCGGCGGGGAAACGCCGGGCTCACCCGTCGCGCTGGATGGCGTCGCGTACGTCGCCCAGGACGTCGCGCTTTACAAGAACTTTTCAGCGGTGGATTTGCTCCACCTCGCGCGCAACCTGAACCGACAGTTTGACACCGCGCTCGCAGAGAGTCGACTCGTCGAGTTGGGCGTCCCGTTAAAGAGAAAGGTGGGTCGCCTGTCGGGTGGCCAGCAGGCGCAACTCGCCTTGACACTCGCGTTGGCGAGACGTCCGCGACTGCTCCTGCTAGATGAGCCGATGGCGATGCTCGATCCCGTGGCCCGGCACGACTTCATGGCGACGGTGATGACGGCCGTCGCGGACGACGGCGTGTCGGTCGTACTGTCGTCGCACGTTCTCGCCGAGCTCGAACGAGTCGCCGACTACCTCGTGCTCGTCTCCAACGGGAGCGTTCAAGTGGCGGGCGAGGTGGATGACCTGCTCGCAAGTCACCGGGTGTTAACCGGCCCGGCGGCCGAGGCCGACAGAGCTATCACGTCGCATGTCGTGCACGCCCGCCGAGGCGAAGCGCAGGCCCACCTCCTCGTTCGCAGCAGCGCCGATGATCCGGTCCCGTCCGGTTGGCAGGCGCACCCGGTCGGCCTGGAGGAACTCGCCCTCGCCTACATGCGCGAGTCCGGCAACGCGGAACTGTCCAGCTCAGGGAGTGCTCGAGAGAACGGACCGACGGAGGTAGCGACATGGCGACGATGACGATCGTCTCGCGTCCGCCGGAGAACGAGGGCATGGCGCCACTGCCGTGGCGGCGGATGGCCTGGGTCACGTGGCGTCAGCATCGCGCTGCGCTCTTCGGCGTCGGCGCGTTCCTCGGGCTGGTGTCGCTTTATCTAGTGATCTCTGGCCTTCATCTGCACCACGTCTACAGCGCAGCGGTCGCGTGTCGACCGGCCGTTTCTCTGACCTGCAACGACCTGGTCTCTTCTTTCAATAGCTCGGGCGACTTTCTATCGAGCGGACTCGTCTTGCAGGTGGTGCCCGTGTTGATAGGCGCGTTCGTCGGGGCGCCACTGCTAGCGCGCGAAATGGAGACCGGTACGTTCCGCTTCGCCTTTACTCAAGGCTTTGGACGAGGGCGCTTCGCGCTCGCGAAGCTGGTGTCACTCGCGGTCGCCGTCACTGCCTCCGCCGGCGTGATCAGCGTGTTGACCTCCTGGTACTACCAGCCCTACTTTCTCGCGGTCAACGAGAGACTGGGCCTCAGCGAGACGACCCCGTTCGCTCCCGGTCTGTTCGACTTGCGCGAAGTGACACTGGCCGCCTGGACGCTCGTCGCCTTCGCGATCGGCGCCCTGGCTGGAATGCTCATTCGTCGGGTCGTCCCCGCGATCGTCGCGACGTTGGTCGCCTACGCCGGGCTCGCGATCGCCGCCGGCTCGGTCTTTCGCGCGCACTACCTCGCGCCCCTCGTCACCAGAAAACTGAACGTGACCGCACTCGATTGGACTTTGAATCAGCGTTGGACCACGAGGGGTGGCCGGTCGGTCAGTCAGTCCGTGATCAGCCAGGTCCTCCAAGCCGGTGATCCACAGCTGGCCGGAAAGGGCGGGGTCCCGCAGTCGCTCAGCGTGTGGCGTTATCTCGTCGGACACGGCTACACGCAGTGGACCACGTACCAACCGACCAGCCGGCTCTGGCCGTTCCAGCTGATCGAGGGGAGCTGGCTCCTCGCTCTCTCGGTCATCCTCATCGCCGTGACCGTCTGGCTGGTCCGAGGGAGGTTGACCTGACATGGTCGACACACCACGCTTCACGTCCGAGGCATCGGGGCGAACGAAACACGCACGCGAACGAGGCGGTGGTGTCGACGAGTGTGGACGCAAGTCCGGTCGTCAGCCGAGATGGCGACCCCGAACGCGTCGTGCCGCGCAGTTGACCGCCGCAATTCTCTCCGCTGGTGTCACGCTTGCGGCGTGTGGCTCATCGACGCCGGGCGTGAACAGCCTCGGCGCCACGACGACGACGGGTGTCGCGCAAGGCACCGGCGGGAGCCTCGTCGAGTACGCGACGTGCATGCGCTCACACGGTGTTGTGGACTTCCCCGACTCGGGCTCTTTCGCTTCATCGAATGGCATCAAGGCCGCCAAGGGCCAGATCGCTCAGATCTCGAAGAGCGATGCCTCCTCACCAACGTTTCGGGCCGCGCAACGTACCTGTTCGAAGTACTACGGCCCCACGACGTCATCGAATCCGAAGGTCAGCCCGAAAGAGATGCAGAAGCTCCTCGCCGTGTCGCGCTGCATGCGCGCTCACGGGGTGACGAACTTCCCCGACCCCAATGCCACCACCGGCGAACTCACGACCCCACCGGGCGTCGACAAGAACTCTCCGCTCGTTATCGCCGCTTTGACAGCCTGCGCCGCACTCGGACGGGCCGCGGGTCTCGGACCACGGACGACGACGCCATGACGACAAGACCTCGCGAACGTCCGGCGCCGTTCCGTCGCCAATGGTGGCGCGGCCCGATGACGAACCCTGACGAGGTCGACTCTCGCAGTGCGCCGCAGAAGTCGCGAGGAAGCAATCACTCATTCGAACTAGGAGACATGATGAACGACAACCGATTAGAAGCTCTACGCCCTCCGACACGGCTCGAGCGAATGCGCCGCACCGCACTGTTGACCGTGGGCATGCTCGCGGTGGGCGTCACCCTTGCCGCGTGCGGAGGCCCTGCGACGCCCGGAGTCGCCACGGGCTCGACCACAACGACCACCTCAACTCTCTCCTCGTCGAGTGGCGCTCCGCAGGGGACGGGAATCCTGGCGTACTCGGCCTGTATGCGCGCGCACGGCGTGACGAACTTTCCCGACCCCGGTGCGAACGGAGGGATCGACAACAAGCAAGCCGTCGTCAACGCCATGAAGTCGGTCAGCGTCGCCATCGGCAACGCTGCCCAGAAGGACTGCGCGCACGTTCTTCCCGCGGGCGAAGGGTTGGGTGGCCAGGACGTGAAACCCATCACCACGCAAGATCAGCAGTACTACTTGAGGGCCGTGGCGTGCATGCGTACTCACGGCTTTCCCAACTTCCCCGACCCCATCTTTTCTGGCGGCACCATCAGGATTCCTCCGACCCCGAGCATCAACACGAATTCCTCGCAGTACGTCCAAGCGCGAGACCTTTGTACGAAGTTGATTCCGGCGGGACTTCCAGACAGCGGCAACGGAAGATCATCCGGTGGATGATCAGAGGTCCTTTACCGGCATTAGGTCACGTCACTGGTCACAGGCAGGTCACATTGGAGCCGGAAAGCTGGCGTCGCGGTCCTACCCTTGCGACCAGCAAGCGCTGTGTCGAGCGCGAAGCGGGTGGATGGTCACCGGAGTTGAATGGAGCTCGCAGGAAATGCGAAACGAGATATTGAAGTTTTCCAGATCTGGTCGACCTCTCGTTCTCGTTGCCGCCGCGACACACCGTGGACACAGGTTGAGATGGCACCATTAAGCACGTCGCACACGTGGCGTGGCGTGGCGATAGTCACGCATTCTCGGAGGTAGTGAACTATGACGACGGAAACTCCTACGCCTTCGCCACGGCGCCGCTTTCGACGTCCTCGCTGGCTCGCCTCACGTCGACGTCAAGTCGTCGCCGGTGCGGTGTTGCTGGTCGTGGCGGGTCTCATCCTGCTCGGTGTCACTGACCCGTTCGCCTCGCCGCCACGAACGGGCGTCGCTGACAACTCGTATCCCACCGCGACGGCGACGGTGACACAGCAGTCTCTGTCCTCTCAGAACCAAGAGAGCGCGACACTCGGCTACGCCGGGAGCTACACCGTCGCGGTACCGGCCGGCACGAGTGCGGCGGCAGTGACCGCAGCGCAGTCGATGGTTCAAACGGCAAATGCTCAGGTCGCCAGCGCGAGAACCGCGCTCAGGAACGCCGAAGCCACGGCCACACCAACGAACGCGTCGACGCTCGCGGCCGCGCGTAACACCGTCGCGGTCGACGCGACCGCGCTCAGCCACGCAACGGCGCAGCTCGCGGTCGATGAGAATCTCGGATGTCCCGCGAGCTCGGCCGTCACGGTCACGTCACCGGTGAGTGGGGGATCTGCTCCGCCGTCACCGAGCGTGAGGAGTTCGTCGTTATCGAACGGCACTTCGATGAACGCCGCCGGATCCAACGGCGGATCCACCTCGGGCTCGAACGGACCCGAGCCACTGACGCCACCGCCGGCGGGCGCGCCAAGCGCGACGACGGGCCCGGTCGACGCGATCAAAAGTACCTCCGCCACACTTACGGGCAGCGTCAATCCGAACGGGGCTGCGACGACCTACTACTTCGAGTACGGCACGAGTCCGAACTACGGCCAGACCACGCCGTCCACCGCCGCCGGCGCTGGCACCGACGACGTCCCCGTCACGTTGGCGCTCGCTGGTCTCGCGCCGGGCCAGACGTACCACATCCGCCTCGTCGCGACGAACTCACTCGGCGTCGCCTACGGCCAGGACGCGACCTTTCAAACGAGCGCCGCGCCGAGCGTGACGACCGGGCCGGCGACGTCCGCCTCGTCCACGTCGGAGAGCTTGTCGGGCACGATCAACCCGAACGGCGCCGACACGACCTACTACTTCGAGTACGGAACGTCCGCGTCGTTCGGCGCGACCAGCCCAGTCGCGGACCTCGGTGGTGGCCTCTCGCCCTCGTCGGTGTCGACGACCATCACGGGACTGACGGCGGGGACGACGTACGTCTACGCCCTCGTTGCCACCAACGCGCTCGGCAACGTCGTCGGGACGACCGGAACCTTCCAAGCCGCCGCGTCGTCGTGCGTCTCGGAGCACACCGTCATCGCGGAGGACACGCTCGCTCTGTCTGAGGCGCGAGACGCTCTCCGCTTGGACATGCTCGGCCAGGGCACCCAGGTGCGCGCCGCCGAAGCGACGCTCGTGAGCGACGAAGCGACCGCCGCCACCGACCAGAGCGCTCTCGCGGCCGACGTGACCAACGTCACGAACGCGAACACCACCTTCACCGAACTGCCGCACGTCGGGACACGGCTGCACCGTGGCCAGAGCGTCTATCGACTGAACAACCAACCGGTACCCCTCTTCTACGGACCGGTGCCGATCTACCGCGCCCTCTACCTAGGCGTCTCCAGTGGCCCTGACGTCTTGGAGCTGAACCAGAACCTCATCGCCCTCGGCTTCGAACACTCGGTAGCGAGCGACTACTTCACCTCCTCGAGCGCGGCGGCGGTCGCCGCGTGGCAGGCATCTCTCGGCGAACCAGCGACCGGCGTCGTGGCACTCGGCGACGTCGTCGTGGCACCCGGTCCTCTCCAGGTCGCGACGGTGTCGGCGGCCAAGGGTCAGATCGCCGCGGGTGGGATGGCCGTTCTGAGTGCGACGTCGAGAACGCCCGTCGTCACGATCGACCTCGCCGCGGCACAACAGTCCCAGGTGAAAGTGGGCGATCCCGTGACGATCACGTTGCCCAACAACTCGACCACGCCGGGCGTCATCACTTCGGTCGGCACCGTCGCCGTCACGCCGCCAAGTTCGTCGGGCAACAGCAGTGGCCCGACGATCACCGTCATCGTGACGCCGACGAGACTGTCCGCGATTGGCAACCTGGATCAAGCGCCGGTGAACGTGTCGATCACGAACGCGACGGTCTCGAACGTCCTCACCGTGCCCGTCGACGCGCTCCTCGCTCTCGCCAACGGCGGCTACGCGGTCGAAGAGGTGACGTCCAGTGGCGTCCACCAGCTGGTGCCGGTCACGCTCGGCCTGTTCGACGACGCCGCGGGACGCGTGCAAGTGAGTGGGAGCGGGCTGGCCGCGGCTCAGCGAGTGGTCGTGCCCAAACTATGAGCCTGGGTGACACGACGGTCGTACCGATCGACGGAGCGACGTCGAGCACGTTGAGTGATCGGCGCCTCGTGCTCGAGATGGAACAGGTGACGAGAGTCTTTCCAAGCGATCCGCCCGTCGAGGCGCTGCGAGGGGTGAGCTTCCAGGTCACGCAGGGTGAGCTGCTCGGGATCGTCGGTCCCTCGGGTTCGGGCAAGACGACGCTGCTGCACTTGATGGGCACCTTGGACCGACCGACCACGGGGACCGTCCGGGTCACCGGCTTCGACGTCGCCACGCTTTCCGATCGAGAACTCTCGGGGCTACGAGCCACCAAGATCGGTTTCGTCTTCCAGCAGTTCTTTCTGGCTGAGCACCAAAGCGTGCTCGACAACGTCGCCGACGGGCTCCTCTACGCGGGTGTTGCCCTCGCGCAACGACGAGAGGAAGCGAGAGACGCACTCGCGGCAGTGGGCATCGTTGAACGCGCCACCGCGCGTCCGACCCAGCTGTCGGGTGGCCAACGCCAGCGCGTCGCCATCGCGCGCGCTCTGGTGGGCAGCCCCGCGATTTTGCTCGCGGACGAGCCCACCGGGAACCTCGACAGCACGAACAGCCAAGCCATCCTCGACCTCTTCGAGGAACTCCACCAGAGCGTCGGCACGACGATCGTCGTGATCACCCACGAGCGCGAGATCGCTCGACGCCTCCCGCGTCAGATTGAGATGCTCGACGGTCGGATCGTCTCTGATACGACCGTCGGTGGTCTCGACGGGTCGCGGCGATGAGTGAGGTCGACGCAGGGGACGACGCGACGCACCTCGCGCTCCGTCGGATTCGGACCTCGGACCTGTCGCGACTCGCCTCCGTGGGGCTGCGGACGAGAAAACTGCGCGCGGGACTGTCGGCACTCGGCATCGCCATCGGCGTCGCCGCGATCGTCGCGGTCTTGGGACTTTCGGCTTCGTCGGAATCGGGTCTCCTCTCTGAGATCAATCAACTCGGCACGAATCTGCTCACGGTGACCAATGGTCAAAGTCTCTTTGGCACAACGGCCGAACTTCCTCTCAACGCGCCAGGCATGATCGGAAGAATCGGCCCGGTGAGCGACGTGCAGTTCACGGGAACCATTAGCAACGTGAACGTGTTCCGCAGTCCGGTCATCCCGTCGATCGACACCAACGCGCTCTCGGTCGACGCAACGAGTTTGCATCTCTACTCGGCGGTCGACTCGTCGGTGGCCCGCGGCAAGTTCTTGAACGCGGCGACAGCCACGGAACCAACGTGCGTGCTCGGCGCGGCGGCCGCGCAGCGTCTGGGCATCGATCGCGTCTTCTCCGGCGAGCGTGTGTGGTTGGGCAATATGTGGTTCTACGTCGTCGGCATTCTGAAGGCGGCACCACTCACGCCGGAGATCGACTCCGAGGTGCTCGTGGGCGTCCCCGCGGCAGAGAAGTACCTGGGCTTCGACGGTCACCCGTCGGAGATCTACGTGAAGGTCGTGCCAACGTCGCAAACCGCCATCGTCGACTCGGTGCTCGCCGCGACGGCCAACCCCGAAAATCCCAATGAGGTGAACGTCTCGCAACCTTCGGCCGCGCTCGTGGCCCAGGCGGACACGCAAGCGGCGCTGAACGGACTCTTCCTCGGTCTGGGCGCGGTGGCGTTGTTGGTGGGGGCCGTGGGCGTTGCGAACATCATGGTGATCTCGGTGTTAGAGCGCCGTTCTGAGATTGGCCTTCGTCGCGCGCTCGGCGCGACGAAGGGGAACATCCGACTGCAGTTTCTCTTCGAGGCGATTCTCTTGTCCGTCATCGGCGGGGCGGTGGGCATTCTGCTCGGCGCCGCTTCGACCGCGGTGTACGCGTCCTCCAAACACTGGGGCATCGTCATCCCGCCGTTGGCGTGGGGTGGGGGCATCGGCGCGTCCGTGGTCATCGGCGCCGTCGCGGGACTCTGGCCCGCGCTTCGAGCCGCACGGATGTCGCCGACCGAGGCGCTGTGGAGCGTCTGATCGTGCTCGTCGTCGAACCAGAGGTAGATAAGAGAGGAACAGTGATATGAACACACGTCGCACACCCCGGGATCGACGAACACGTCGCTTCGCCAGGGGGACTTGGATTGCCTTGTCACTTGGAACCGCGAGCGTGTTGGGTGCAGCGTGCGGCGCTGGCGTCGCGACAACGGGTGTCGCGAGTCTTGGCTCGGCCACCACCACGACGACGTCGGCCCCTCAGTCGAGCGGCGCCTCGTCGTACGACGCCGCCTTGGCCTACGCCAAGTGCATGCGCGCTCACGGCGAGCCGAACTTCCCCGACCCGAGTGCTTCGGGGAGCATTCAGTTGGGTGGTGGTGTCGACCCCTCCTCGCCACTCTTCACGTCGGCCCAGTCGAAATGCCAGAAGTTCCTGCCCGGCGGGGGACCACCGAGCGCGGGCACGACGACGAAGCCCTCAGCCGCCGCGCTCGCGCGCATGATCGCGATAGCGCAGTGCATGCGTCGTCACGGCATCGCCCAGTTCCCCGACCCGTCGACGAAGATACCGTCCAAGCTCCCGAGCAATGGGTCCAAAGGTGGCGTGGTGAGCGACCGCAATGGCGTGATCATGGTGTTCCCGAGCACCCTCGACATGCAGTCGCCGCAGTTCGTCCAAGCGGCAGCCGCCTGCAAGTTCTCGCAGAGCAATCACTGAGGGCGTCTGGTTCGTTGTGGGGGTGCCGACGCTCGCGCTGAGCGTGCCGTCACCGAAACCATTTGTGAATCGGCGAGAGCGTCGTTACACTCACTCTTCATGAAAATCCTTCGGGCGTGGTGCGCGATCAGCACCGTCGCGATCACCTTGGTGGCGACCGGAGGCATCTCATCGGCGTCGTCGCGAGTAAAGGTGAACGACGGGTTCTACTCATTCCAGGCGGGCGCGAAGACGGCGCACGTCGGTTTGACCGTAGGGGGTCACGGAACGCGCGTCATCGGTGGGGGCACGTGGTCGGCGAACACCGCCGTTCGATCAGGGCTTTTCTGCACGGTTGGTTCCACCCCTCCCACCGGCATTTTTGCTGGCACGGTCGTCGCGTTGCCAATCCCGCAAAACTTACCGATCTCCGCCAACGGGTCGTTCTCCTACTCGGGAACGTTGAACCTGACACCCGGCGACACCCAGTCGGGGGTCAGTGTCACGGCACAGTTCTCGATCAGCGGGCGCTTCACCGCGAGCAAGGTCGTGCCGCACAAGACCGTCGCCGTCTCCGGCAGCGTCTCGACCCCACTCTGTCCCGGGACCCTCACTCACTTCGCCCTCAATTGGGATCCGAACACCTGACGGTGATTCGGACGTCGTCGTAACTGGCCTCTCGCCGCGCAACGTGACGGCGACGAGATGGCTTCACGAGCGGAAGTGGCGTGAGTTCAATCCCGACACCCGGGGATAATCTCTGAAGAGAGGTGTCATCCAACCGGTCCTTAGGGATCGACGTCACATTGGAAAGTTCAGATGCCAAAAGAGGTTGACAAGCGACTCGCCGAGGTCCAGACCAAGAAACCGGACACGTCGGCGGTGGGCTTTCCGGCACTGCGCCACGCGATGCAGTACGTCGTGAGCGAACCGGGCGTCGCGCGGGGTTCACGGGCACTCCTCAAGATGAACCAAGTCAAGGGATTCGACTGCCCCGGTTGCGCGTGGCCTGATCCGGTCTCTGGGCAACGGAGTTTCGCCGAGTTCTGTGAGAACGGTGCCAAGGCTGCCGCCTGGGAGACGACCAAGAATCGCGTGGGCCGTGAGTTCTTCGCCACGCACTCGGTGACCGAGTTGCGACTGCAGGACCACCACGCGCTCGAGGAGCACGGACGTCTCACCGAACCCATGTACCTCGCGCCGGGCGCCACGCACTACGCGCCGATCTCGTGGGACGACGCGTTTCGCTTGATCGCTGATCGCTTGGGGTCCATGGAGAGTCCAAATCGCGCTGCGTTCTACACCAGCGGACGCGCAAGCAATGAAGCGGCATTCGTGTACCAGTTGTTGGCGCGACGACTGGGGACCAACAATTTGCCCGACTGTTCGAACATGTGCCACGAGTCGAGTGGCGCCGCGTTGAACGAGACGATCGGCGTCGGTAAGGGAACGGTCAGTCTCGACGACATCACCGATTACGCCGAGCTGATCGTCATCGTGGGTCAAAATCCGGGAACCAACCATCCACGAATGCTCTCCGCCCTCGAGAAGGCGAAGAATCGTGGCGCGCGTATCGTCACGGCAAATCCACTTCCCGAAGCCGGTTTGGTTCGCTTCAAGAACCCCCAGAGCGTCCGCGGTCTTCTGCGCGGAGGAACGAAGTTGACCGACCGGTACTTGGCGGTGCGGGTCAACGGCGACCTCGCGATGTTTGCTGGCGTGAGTAAGGCGCTGCTCGAACGCGAAGACGCCGCGCCCGGCACGATTCTCGACCACGCGTTCCTCGACACCTACTGTGACGGATTCGACGAAGTGTGCCGAGCGTGGCGCGCACTCGAATGGTCGGTGATTGAATCCCAGAGTGGATTGACGCGTCAAGAGATCGAGGACTTCGCCTCGGACGTTGTGGCGTCAAAGAGCGTGGTCGTCACCTGGGCCATGGGGCTCACCCAACACCGCAACGCCGTAGCGACTATTCGCGAGATCGTGAATTTTCTTCTTTTGCGCGGCAACATCGGCAAGCCCGGCGCCGGACCGTCGCCGATTCGCGGACACAGCAACGTCCAGGGTGATCGAACGATGGGCGTCTGGGAACAGATGCCCGACTCCTTCATCGACAAACTTAGCGGCGAGTTCGAATTCGACGTACCCCGCGCGCACGGCCTCGACACCGTGGACACGATTCGCGCCATGCGTGACGGCAAGATCGACGTCTTCTTCGCCCTGGGCGGTAACTTCGTCGCCGCGACGCCCGACACCTCACTGAGTGAGGAGGCGATGAAGAACTGTGCACTGACCGTGCACGTCGCCACCAAATTGAACCGCTCGCACGTGTGCCACGGAGACGAAGCGCTTCTGCTGCCGTGTCTGAGTCGTAGTGAGCGAGATCTCCAAGCGAGCGGCGAGCAGTTCGTGACCGTCGAAGACTCCATGAGCATGGTGCACGAGAGTCGCGGGAGCCTCGACCCAGGTTCGCCCCATTTGCGAAGTGAAGTCGCGATCGTGACGGGGTTGGGCAAAGCCCTGTTCGGCGAAGACATCGGTTGGGGTGCCATGGGTGCTGACTACCGACTCATTCGCCAGCACATCTCGCGAGTCATCGATGGTTTTGAGAACTTCGAGGAGCGTCTGCGCGCACCGGGCGGCTTCATGTTGCCGCGCGGACCGCACGACTCACGCACGTTCAACACCGCGACCGGCAAGGCGCGGTTCACGGTGAACGAACCGGACGCGGTTGAGGTCCCGACCGGACACTTAGTGCTTCAGACCGTGCGCTCACACGATCAGTTCAACACGACGGTCTACGGCTACGACGATCGCTATCGCGGCGTCAAGGGTGGTCGAAAGGTGGTCTTCGTGAACGCTGAGGATCTGAAGGAACGGGGCTTGAAGGACGGGGACTCGGTCGACCTCACCAGTGTCTGGGCTGACGGCGAGCGACACGCGAGGGGTTATCGCGCCGTGGCGTACCCAACACCGAAAGGCTGCGCAGCGGCATATTTCCCCGAAGCCAACGTTTTGGTGCCGCTGGATTCGACGGCCGTGACAAGCAATACTCCAACCTCGAAGTCAATAATCATTCGAATTGACGCGGCGCTGTAACTCCTTAGACACACGCGCGACGTTGAAATTGGGAGACTCGTGACATAGGGATCGCACCTTTCGCTGTCGTAGGGTGAAAGTCGTCGCCACCGAGGAGTTACGATGCGTCGAAAGTCCTTAGTCGCCGGGGGCCTCGGTTTGATGATCCTCTCGACGCTGCTCGTTCTTGGACCTTCCCCTTGGACTTACGGCGCGAATCCTTCGAAGCATGTTGAACACTTGAAGCGAGCTTCAGTTATCTCGTTCAATGACGCGAAAATCATTGCTACATGCGACGGACCTCAGCCCGCAGCATCGCTCGGACTCTCGAAACCTACGTTGGTCAGTCACATCGACGGAGCTGACGCCATCGTCTTTGCGACAAGTACGAAGTTCAGCGCGTGCATCATATTTGACCCAAAGAACGTCGCTGCGATCAAGCCCACGTCACTCGTGCGTAGTTCTGCAGCAGTAGATGAACTTCAATCGTTCGGAACTTTGAAGAAGGTCTCTGGCCGAGACCGGTATGCCTCTGATACGTGGTTCCTTGTGAGGGCGAGTCCCAGAGTGTCCACGTTGAGAGCAATGACGCGAGGTACGAGCCAGTCATCAAATATCGCGGACGGCTTCGCTTTCATCCACGTCCGAGAAACTGACGAAATGCAAGGCAAGTTTGTGTACGGTATCGCGGCTGGTTTGAGCGCAGGTGGCGAACTCGTTGGCAGTACGAGACTTCGCTAAGAGTTTGCTTCGAATGCATCGGCGACCAAGCAATCCGCCTGAGCAGTTGTCGCCACTCCAGTTCGCCTGTTTGGGACACCGCGTCTTGGTTCTTCGGCGTACCGTTCAATATTCAACGTTCCGCCGCTAGAGAATGCCTTCATCCTGTCGAACGCGATCGGCGCCCGTGTAGACCACCATCGACGGGTCGCGAAGAAAGCCAACGAGGGTCATACCCGACTCCTCCGCGAGGTCTGCGGCGAGCGACGAAGGCGCCGATACCGCGCAGAGAATGGGAATGCCCGCCATGACGGCCTTTTGGACCAGTTCGAACGACGCTCGACCGGAGACCAAAAGGATGGTTCCACGCAACGGGAGACGCCCTTCGCGAAGTGCCCAGCCAATGACCTTGTCTACTGCGTTGTGGCGGCCGACGTCTTCGCGCAGGACGAGTAACTCGCCCGTGTCACCGTCGAAGAGCGCAGCTGCGTGAAGGCCGCCCGTCTTTTCGAATACCTTCTGGGCTTCGCGCAATCGTTGGGGCAGCGACGTCAACATTGTCGTCGTGACTCGCAAGCGATCGGAACGTACCTCGAAGGCTGAGCGCGTGCGTACCGCGTCGATGGAAGCCTTCCCACAAAGTCCACACGAGCTGGTCGTAAAGAACGCCCGCGCCACGCTCTCGTCGGGGGGAGCGACGCCGTCCGCCAACATGAGGTCCAACACGTTGAAGCTGTTGACTCCATCCTCGTCCTTGCCGGCGCAGTAGCGCATCGTCACGAGCTCCTCCGTGTGAGTGATAACGCCCTCACTGACGAGGAATCCCGCCGCTAGGTCGAAGTCGGCCCCTGGTGTCCTCATCGTGACCGCCAAGGATTGCCCGCCGACGCGCAGTTCAAGCGGCTCTTCTCCAGCGAGGCTGTCGCGGACGATCGTCGGAGATTCTCCAACGGTCATTCGCACGACGGTGCGTTCCGGTGTTATGCGACTCACTTCGACCCCTTTTTACTCGCCGACGCTCGCTTCAAATCCGTCGAATCTTGGCGTCGAGAAACTCTCTGGTGAGCCTAACGAGCGACAACGACAGAGCGTCAGGCGAGCCTCACTCTGCGTGGGATCTCGTCTTCGCCATCGGCTGATCACCTAATGACGGGGATTCTTCATGTCGGTAGGATCGTTTCCATGACGACCTCGGCGAGTGAGTGGCTCGCTGCGTACGCCGCGGAACTGGGCATCGACGCGCCGAGTGACGCTGAGTGTGTGGACATTCTCGCTTTGGCGGGAACTGCGGCGCACGCGTCGGAGCGAACGGCGGCGCCGGTGGCGTGCTGGCTCGCCGCAAAGGCGGGACTTGGTGCGGCAGAGGCCCGTGCGCTAGCAGCGCGCATGGAGTTGCCTGAATCCTTCGACGAGCTCAACACGGACTAGTCAGTGCTAGCGCGGTGCTAGGTCGTGAGACCTAGACGCTGAAGATCGGCGGGGGAATCGACGTCTGAGAACACCTTCTCGCTGACTACTTTCTGCCACATTGATTCGTCAAGCAACACAACGCCTTGCTGGGTCGTGAGATGTTGCAGCGAACGAAGGCCCTGACCGATCAGTTTGCTCGCGGCGTCGAGATCGTCACGACCCCATTTCGCGCAAAGTGGTTGGGCCTGTCCTTGAACCACTGGTACGACTGAGGCTGACGACGGCCATTCGACGAGGAAGCGGAGGAGTGCCTCGGAGAGAAGCGGCAAGTCGCACGCGATGACCAGTGCGCCGCCCGTGTGTCCACTGAGACGAAGCGCTCGGCAGCCTTCAGCGATGGCGACGAGCGGTCCCTCGCCTTGAGGATTCTCACTCGTCGACGGCAGTCCGGACACGCCGGGGCCGACTTCAACGGCTGTCTCGACGACGAGGCGAAGCAACGCAGCCGTACGAACGGCGAGGGTCGATCCGTCGACGATCAGTTGCGACTTGTCGCGGCCCATTCGTCGACTCGCTCCTCCGGTAAGCAAGATCGCCGCCACAGAGGATGAAGGCTCGGACACGGGTAAATCGTACAAAGGGCGGCAGCGGAACGCAGCACTTCGTCGTGCCCGTACCACGACCGTCATCTCGGACAGAAGGGTCGTCAGGTTTGAGGTTGGAGGCTGTAGCCCACGCCCGGCATGGTTTCAATCAGCGTGCCGGATTCGTCGTTCAGTTTTTGGCGAAGGCGATGCACGTACGCGTGCACGTACGCGGCCTCGTCGCCGTAGCCGGTGCCCCAGACGGCTTGAAGAATCATCTGGTACGTACAGGTTCGCCCGGCGTACCGCGCGAGGTAGGCGAGCAGGTTGAACTCCTTGGTAGTGAGATTCACCTTCTCGCCCTTCAGTCGAACCTCGTGGTGCACCAAGTCGAGCTCGAGCGTGCCGAGTGACAGCTCTGATGACGTCTGTTCGTCGGCTTCGCTGGGGCGATTACGAAGGACCGCTCGAATGCGCGCCTCTAACTCGCCCATGCTGAAGGGTTTGGTGACGTAGTCGTCGGCACCGCCGTTAAGCGCGTCAATCTTTCGCTCCTCGGAGCCGGTGGCCGAGAGCACGATGATCGGCACGTCACTCCACTGACGGATTCGCTGGCAGACGACGAGACCGTCCATGTCGGGAAGGCCCATATCGAGAACCACCACGTCGGGTGACTTGAGTGCGGTCTGGGAGATCCCGCGCTCGCCGTTCACGGCGGTGAGGACTTCGTGGCCGCCCGCCTTCAGACCCAAGCGAAGCGCGCGGAGCAGTGACGGGTCGTCGTCGATCACGAGCACGGTGGCCATTGAGCTACTGACCCTGGTCGGCGTGGCGTGGTAGCGAAATGACGAAGCGGGCACCACCCGCGGGGACCTCTTCGTACCAGACGTGCTCGCCGTGCGCTTCGACGAACGTCTTCACGATGGTGAGACCGAGACCAGCTCGCCCGGCCGTACTTAGTTGGGTGAAACGGTCGAAGATCGTCTCGCGGTCACCCTCGGGGACGCCAGGACCCTGGTCAGCCACGGTAAGGACGACTTGACGGTCGCGCACCTCGCTCATCACGGTGATCACACTATGGGGCGGCGCGTGGCGAACCGCGTTGTCGAGAAGGTTCACGAGGGCCTGGCCCATTAGTACCTGGTCGACGTCGACGTCGGGGAGTGAGTCGGGAACACGCACCTCGAGGCGTTGGTCGTTGAGCGAAGCCCCCATGGCACTGAGCGCGTCCTTCACGATCTCGGCGACGGACGTCGTCACCCGGTGCAGCGTAAGGACGCCCGCTTCGATACGCGTCATGTCGAGAAGATTGGTGACGAGACGCGTGAGGCGGTCCGCTTCGACTTCGATGAGTCCGTGGAGTTCCTTGGTGTCGTCCGCCGACAGTTGTTGCGCACCACGCGAGAGGGTCGAGGAAGCGACCTTGATGGTGGCGAGGGGAGTGCGCAGGTCGTGTGAGACCGCGCCGAGAAGACCGCGGCGAAAGCGGTCAGACTCTTCGAGGAGTTTCGAGCGAAGCGCCTGCTCGCGAAGTTGTGCACGTTCGAGGGCGAGCGCGGCGTCGTTGGCGAACGTGTTGAGCACGGCGCGATCCGTCTCCTCGGTGGGGGCGCCGCGCATGGCGAGTATCCCGACGGCGCGCCCCGACGACGACAGCGCGACGGTGCGTAGCTCTCCACGCACGCTCGGCGTCGTGCCCACGCGGATTGGTACGCCCGAGTGAGGATCGAGGTGGCGGAGTTCCTCGTCGCTCAGCGGTGCGCCCGCGCTCGCGACCACGACGAGGCGGCCCTCTTCAAGTTCCAGTAGCGACACGCCCGGCACGTTGAAGACCTTCTGTGCGGTAGAGACAATGGTTCGCAGCAACTCATCGACGGGCTGGTCGCCGACCAGGAGTTCCGAGACCTCTGAGACACGACGCATCACCTCGCGTCCGCGAACGGTTTCGGTGCGCGCGGAGTCGAGACTGCCGACGATTCGCGCGACCAACAACATCACGACGACGTAGACAACAAGTGCAGTCCAGTTCTGCGTCGTGCCGACACTCAACGTCTTGTACGGCGGTACGAACATCCAGTCGTAGATGAGGAACCCGGCGACGACACTGGCTGCGCCCGCCGTGAACCCGCCGAGGACGGCGCCCACCACGACGGGGATGACGAGGACGAGCGCCGTCGTGGAGACGCTGACGTGCGATCGAAAGGGAAGAAGGGCGAAGCCGAAGGCGACGGCCGACACGACCCCGACGCAAGAACCAACTAGTCGCCTCTGCACGTACTCAGTATCGTCGGAAACGCTTCACGGAAGCGCGGTGCACAGCAATGAAGAAAAAATGAAGAGCCCTGGAGCGTTATTAAGGGGCGCTTAAGAGCCCGATGAGAAGACTGGGTTCATGGCAGATTTCTACTCACTAATAGGCATCCTGGGGTTCGCCGCGGCGATGCTGGGTCTCATCTGGGCACTGGACCGCGTATGACGCTCGCCCAAATCCTCCTACTGATCATCTCCGTGGTGATGTTCTTCTACCTCGGGTACGCGATGTTCAAACCTGAGAA
>DASZHK010000009.1:0-11070 GCA_035937905.1 Acidimicrobiales bacterium | reverse complement strand
GACCCGGTCGCTGGCGGGCGTGCCGAGCTCGACGTACGCGATTCGACTCGCGGGAACGCCCACGCGGCGACCTTTGCGATCGGTGAGCCAAAGAACCGTCTCGCTACTCAGCGCGGCTTCAATTTCCTTCATGATCTTGTCCCGATCGGCGTCAGTGGGCAGTTCGACGTCAATCTCCTTCATTGACTGCACGATGCCAATTCGAATGTCCATGAGACTCCTCTGAAACGTTGATTTCTCAACCCATGTTACGGCGCTGCGGCAAGATGAGAGACGTGAACGACGAACCCGTATCCGACCGCGCCCGCCGCTGGGCGGCGACGATGGGCGGCTACGAAGGCACCAAGGACGACGTGACCGTCGCGCACCGGGACTCGAAAGCCTCGATCGGACCACTGGCTGAAGGACAGCCTTCGCTCGCCGGTCCCCTTCGCCAGCGCGAGGATCTCCTCGACGCACTCATGACGCAGGGCGCCACCAGAAGTGATGGAGGCGGCCACCGGGTCAAGGAAGAAGCACCCGACGAATTTCGTACCTGCTTCGAACGCGACCGCGACCGAATACTTCACTCGAGTGCCTTCCGTCGACTCGCCGGTAAGACCCAGGTCTTCATCTTCCCCGACGATCACACGCGCACGCGTCTCACCCACGCCCTCGAAGTCGCGCAGGTCGCTACCAGCATCGCTCGCCCGCTCGGCTTGAACGTCGCCCTCACCGAAGCGATCGCCCTCGGCCACGACTGCGGCCACGGTCCCGGTGGACACGCCAGCGAAGAGGCACTCGAACCTTTCGTCGAGGGCGGCTTCGATCACGCCACGTGGGGCGCGGACGTGTCGCTCCTGTCACTCAATCTCTGCGCGGAGACACTGGACGGCATCCGTAATCACTCGTGGTCTCGTCCCGCACCAGGTACGCCGGAGGGCGAAGTCGTCTCGTGGGCCGACCGTGTGGCCTACGTCTGTCACGACTTCGAAGACGCCGTCGCCGTGGGCATCGTCACCGTGGACGAGTTACCTGCCCTCGTTCGTGAACGGTGCGGCGTACGTCGACGCGAGCAGCTCGGCGCCTTCATCAACGCGATGATCCACACCGTCTTCAACACGGGCGTCATTGGCATGGACGCGTACCACGCCGAAGCGCTCGCCGCGTTTCGCGCCTTCAACTACGAGTCGATCTACCTTCGCGCGGCGTCACGTCAACAGGCGTCGTCCGTCGTCGAGATGATGCGAGCCCTCGTCGAGTACTACTGCGTCAATCCGGTATTCATTCCCGACGTCGCCGCGCGCGGGGGCGAACTCGAGGACCCGGCCGAGGCGCTCCACGAAGCCGTCGCGTACGTCGCCGGTATGACCGATCGCTACGCCTGTCAGAGTGCGGTCACGCTGCTCGGATGGGACACCCAACGACTGCCGAGCGGGATCGACCGCTAAGGCTTCGTCGCGCCCATGAGGTCGAACCTCATGGGCGGACCGCCGCGCATCCACTCGAGTCGCAGCTCCGTCGTGCGAATCGCCGAGCGCTCGTGCGGAAGGATCCAGAACGTGTTCGTTCGCACCGCGTTCTCGACGGCCGCGGCGACGTCGGCCGCGTCGATGCCGGCGTTCACGGCGGTCGACGCCATTTCCGAGATCATTCGAGCGACGGGATCTTCGTTGTAACTCACGAGTTCGTTGGGCATGTTGCGCTCGGACTCGTGGATGCGGGTCTTCACGAAACCGGGGCATAACACGGAGACGCCCACGTCCTTGCCGCTAAGAAGCAGCTCTTGGAACAGCGACTCCGACAGCCCGACGACGGCGAACTTGCTCGCGCAGTACGAACCCATCCCGGGGGCACCACCGAGGCCGGCGAGCGACGCCGTGTTGACGACGTGGCCCTCGTTCTGTTCGAGAAAGAGTGGCACGAACGCGTTGAGCCCGTGGATGACCCCGTCGAGATTGACGCTCAAGAGCCAGTTCCAGATCGCCGTTGGCGTGCCGATCGCCGCGCCGCCCGCAGCGACGCCGGCGTTATTGAACACGACGTGCGCGGCGCCGTACTCCGCCAGTGCCGCGTCGCGCAGCGCGATGACGTCGTCCTCGACGGACACGTCGGTGCGAAGTCCGATGACGTGCGCGCCGTCGTTACGTAACTCTTCGACGACCGAGTCCAACGCAGCCTCTTCGATGTCGCCGAGAACGAGGTTGACGTGAGCGGCGGCGAACTGTTTGGCGGTGGCGAGTCCAATACCGCTGGCCCCACCCGTGATGACCGCGGTCTTGCCGTCTAACTCCATTGTTCCCCCTCGAATCGCTACACCAGCTTGAGTTCCTGACGATAGACCCGCGAAGGGCCTTGTTGCGCGACGCGTGAGGCGAGTTCGATGAAGGCCTTCGCGGCTTCGCTCTCTGGATGGGTGACGACCACGGGTTCGCCGTCGTCGCCGCCGCGTCGAACGCTGGACTCGAGCGGTATCTGGGCGAGCAACGTGAGGCCGAGTTCGCGCGCGAGTTGCTCTCCCCCGCCCGCGCCGAAGATCTCGTAACGCGTGCCGTCGTCGCCGGTGAACCAACTCATGTTCTCGATGACGCCACGCACGGAGAGTTTGAGTTTGCGCGCCGCGTAGGCCGAACGCTGCGCGACCCGTTGAGCGGCCGCCTGTGGCGTCGTGACGACGTACATCTCGATGCGCGGCAAGATCTCCGACAGCGTCAACGCGACGTCGCCCGTGCCGGGAGGCATGTCGATCAACAAGAAGTCCGGCTCGTCCCACCAGGCCTCGGTGATGAGCTGTTCGATGGCCTTGTGCAACATCGGACCGCGCCAGATGACGGGTTGCGCGTCGTCGACGAAGTAACCCATCGAGAGACAGCGCACGCCGTGCACCAGCGTCGGGATGACCGTGTCGCCGAGGACGATGGGGTCGTTGGTGGCGCCGAGCATCTTAGGTAAGGAGAACCCGTAGACGTCGGCGTCGAGGACGCCGACGGAGTGACCGGCCTGCGCGAGCGCGATCGCGAGGTTGACGGTCACCGACGACTTACCGACGCCTCCCTTTCCCGACGAGATTCCCAGGACACGGGTTTTCGAGAGCTTGTCGAGGAAACGCGGTGACGACTCTGCGTGGTCGTGCTCGCCGGGTCCCGCGTCGGCGACCATCGCGCCGCGGAGGAAGTTGCGGAGCCCCAGTCGCTCGTCGTCGTTCATTGTGCGAACGACGACGTCGGCGCCAGGGGCTCGTTCGAGTACGGACGCGCGCAACGTCTCGAGGTGGGGCCAGTTCGTGACCGGAAGGACGAGTTCGACGCGAACGGTGCCCCTCGTTTCATCAACGTCACCGAGAAAACCCAACTCGGCGAGTGTTCGCACCAACTGGGGTTCACGAATCGCGGCGAGATCACGTCGAAGTTGGCTGTCAAGCGTCAAGGGAGTCCTTTGAAGGGGCCCTATGACAATACCGGCGCTCTTGGTCGCTTCACCCGTAAACTTCAAGTCGTGAGTACGCCCAACGAGAACGACCTCGATCCGGCCCTCTTTAGTGCCACCGTCACGAGTCTCACGCACTCTTTTGGCGACAGCACCCGTCGCAAGGTCTACTTCTACCTGCGCGACAATCCTGGTGCCACGGCCGCCGAGCTGGCGCTGCACTGCGAGGTACACGCCAACGTCATTCGCCATCACCTAGAGCGCCTGACCGAGGGCGGCTACGTCACTTTCGACAACGTGCCCAAGACCACCGTTGGTCGCCCCGCCAAGGGCTACCGAACCCTCGACGAGTCCGTGATGATGAAGGGGTCCGTCCGCCGCGACGCGCTCTTGGTCGCACTCTTGGAGATGGCCCTCGAACGACTCGGCCCCGACGCCTCAGAAGCGATGGCCCACGACGTCGGCATCGAATACGGACGGACACTGGTCGAGGCTGCCGGATCGAGTGACTCCACCCGTTCCGTGAAGACCGCCATGGTCTCCATCGCCGGACTCCTCACCGCGCACGGCTTCAACGCCCGTGCGGAGGGTGACGACGCCGCGAGTTCCGTGGTGTCGGACAACTGCCCCTTCGGATCCGCCGCCCAGCACCATCCCGTCCTCTGCGCGGTCGATCGCGGACTCATTGCCGGCATGCTCGAAGGGCTTGGTGCCGAGCGCACGAACGTCACGTTGACCTCGAAGGCACTAGGCGACGACACCTGCCGCGTAACGGCGTAGCTCTTCCTTCCACGCCGGAGCAAGATTCGCCGGAGTCAGGCGTCACTCACGTCCTTCGGTCACACCGATCTCGCCAGGGCAGTGACGATCTTTTCAGCGAGTTCTTCACTCGTTGCCACTGTCGAATCGAGCATGAGGTCGTAGTGCACGCCGAGGTGCACGACGACGGACGTGCCCGAGGCGAATCCCTGTGGGCGATCACCGCGGATGGCTTCACGTCGAACGAGTTCATCGACGTCGCAGGTAACGCCGACCCAAAAGGCGTCGCCGAGGACATCGCTCGCGTCCAGTCGGAGAGTTTCGTCGAAGAGAGCGAGATCGACGACTTGATCGATACCGGCGTCCTGCACCCTCGCCCACGTTCGGTGAGCCAGCCTCATCAGTTTGTGAAACTCTTCGCCACACTCAAGAATCCACGAAGGGTCGGGTCCGTGCCCTGGCACCACGCGCAGTCCGACGCTCGGCGCGGCCGGCGTACCGTCTTCACTCGGAAAGTTCAAGAAGGTACGAGGCCATCCACTGAGAAACGTGTCGATGCCCGTCACGAGGAGAGGGCGCGGCCAGAGGTCTTGAAGTGCTCGCGCGATCGACGTCTTGCCCGCACTGCTCGCACCATTGAGGACGATCATCGTCGCGGACATTGGGCGAGTCTTGTCCGTGACGTCACCTTCGTCAACTTCGACACTCACGATGACGTGGAGCTTCAGCCCTTCGACGTACTAAGCCCGAGTCCAGCCAGAAAGGGACGCGCGATGTCGAGCTGAGCCGCCGACGGCTTCAACGAGAGAAACACGTTGAACTCATTCTTGGCGAGAGCCGTGTTACCCGGCGTCGACGCGGCGACGATGGCGTAGTAGAGACGAGGGGCGGGGTCACGCGGCGCGTAGGCGATGGCGCTTCGAAGGTTCTTGATGCCGAGGGACACGAGCGTCGGATTCGTGTTCGAGCTCCCGGCAGAGAAGTCCAGCCACCCGGTCTGCGTCAACGCCTGCACGTTCTTCGGACTCAACGTCAACACCTCTTGGTAGGCACTGAGCGCGGCGACCACGTTGCCGTTGGCGACGTCCGCTTCCGCTTCGCTCAACAACTGCGTGACATGTTGGGCCTGATTGAGCGCCACGTTGCCTGTGATGGAGTTACCCGCCTGTCGCACCGCGAGCGACGACCACAAGACGACGATGACGGCTATGAGAAAACATCCGAGTCCCATCAGGAGCACCCAACGACGGCGCCGACGTGTCGGACGTCGTCGTGCGTCGTCGCTCGTCGCTTCACCAAGTTCCTCGTACGCGAGACGAAGGGCCACCTCTTCACGGGCCTCGATGGTGGCGGCCTGAAGTTTGGTGAGCTCTCCGGCTTCGAGTTCTCGTCGCGCGTCAGCCAGCGATGCCTCTCGTAACGTGATCTCGTCACGGATCTGTTGTTCGCTGCGCTTCAACGACGCCTCGTAAGGCGAATCGCGCTCGCGATGAGTATCAGAAGTCCGAGGAGGGGAACGACCCAGAGCAGCACACCGAGACCGGACGTCGGTGGACTCAGCAGGATCGACGTGCCGTACACCGATTCGAGCGAGGTCAGGATCTTGTTGTCGGACTGACCTTCGTGCACTTTGGTCGTGATCTCGTGACGAACCGCGATCGCCGACGTGGCGTTACTCACCGCGACCGAGAGATCGTCGCACGAGGGACAGCGCACCAACGTCTCCAAGTGAGCGATCCTCGCGCTCGCGTTCGAACCGTGTGGGTTCAGCACCACGGCAAAGGTTACGACCGCGACGAAGGCCGCGCACCATAGGGCGAAGGAACGAAGAATCGTCACGCCTTCACCTTGGCGACCGCCACCTCCAACTGTCGCGTGCTCACCGGCCCGATCAGCGTCGCGACGACGACGCCCTTCGCGTTGATGATGAACGTCGTCGGCGGCGCCGTGACGCCGTAGCGATTGGTGATGACACCGCCCGGGTCGATGACCGAGGGGTAGAGCGAGCCGTAGTGGGTCGCAAAAGCTTCCGCGGCGCTGACCGTGTCATTGAAGATCACGCCCACGACGACGACGCCACGATTCCTCTCCTGCCACGCGAACGTCGAGAGGTTGGGCGCTTCGGTGACGCACGGCCCGCACCACGACGCCCAGAAGTTCACCACGACGACCTTGCCGCGGTCATCCTTGATGTTGATCGGACTCCCCCCACCGAGTCGCGCGCCCGAGACGGCGGGCGCCCTCTTTCCGAGCAGTGGACTTTGTGTGTTCGTGGCACCGACGACGGGGTGTCTCGTCGCCAAGAAGAGCGAGAGCGCCACCACGACGACCATGGCCGTCAGCGCAGTGACCATGACCGAGCGCTTCACTTCGTCGCCTCGTCGCTGTAACGTCGACGAAAGAACGAGAGCGCGCTGCCGAGTCCAATGGTCAGTCCACCGAGCCAGAGCCACGCGAGGAGTGGCTCGACCGTGACGCCGAGCACCACCGACCCAGCCGGCAGGTTGTTCTGTACCTGCGCGCCCGAGGTCGAACCGTTACCCCCCACCGCGTCGAAGGTCACGTAGACATCGCGCGCCAAGTTCGAGTCGATGGCTGGCGTACCCACGGTCGTGCCGCCGCGGCCGTGGTACGTCGTGACGGCCGGACGCAGTTCGTGGCCGTCGACGCGCACTTTCAGCTGGGTCGCGGACCTGAGTGCGTCGCTCACCGCGTGAAAACCCATGAAGCGCACTAGTTGACCGTCGACGACGGTGCTCTGACCCGAGGCGAGCGTGACTTCCGCGCGCGTGACGTAGGTCGTCGAGGTCACGATGCCGAGCGCCAGGATCACGACGCCGAGGTGCACGATCATCCCGCCGGTCGCTGGCGCGCGCAGGACGCTGCGCCACGCGCCGCGACGAATCGCCGTGACGAGCGCGCCACGAAGCGTGCGCAGTGCGGCGCCGGCCGCGAGCACCGAGAGAAAGACCGCGACGACTTCCGCCGGGCGACGAACGCCGAGGACGAGTAGCAACACCACCGCGACGACGCCAGCCCACGCGCTGACGCGCGTACGTTCCCAGAGAACCTTCGCGTCCGCACTTCGCCAACTGACGAGGGGCGCGATCGCCATGAGGAGTAACAGCACCACCGCGACCGGCGCCGCGACCGAGGCGAAGTACGGGGTACCGACGGTGACCTGCGTACCGTTGATGGCCTGATAGAGCAAGGGAAAGACCGTACCGAGCAGCACCACGATGGCGAAACCTACGAAGAGGATGTTGTTCGCGACGAAGAGTCCCTCACGAGAGAGCGGATGATCGACGCCGACCGGGGCTCGAAGTCGGTCGCCGCGCCACGCGAGCAGTCCCGCGCCGACCACGACGATTACGAAGAAGAAGCCGATGAGAATTGGCCCCAGCGTGCTCGAGGAGAACGCGTGCACGCTCACCAGGACGCCCGAACGAGTGAAGAACGTGCCGAGGATAGTGAGGGCGAACGTGGCGACGGCGAGCGAGAGGTTCCAGACTCGAAAGAGTCCGCGTCGGTCTTGGACGATCACCGAGTGGATGTACGCGGTCGCCGTGAGCCACGGCAACAAGGCGGCGTTCTCTACGGGGTCCCAACCCCAGAATCCTCCCCACCCGAGCACTTGGTAGCTCCACCAGGCGCCGAGCACGATACCGAGAGACAGGGAACCCCAGGCCAGCACCGTCCAGCGACGCTGTTCAAGGGGCCAGCGATCTTGCACGCGTCCCGTGATGAGCATCGCGATCGCGAAGGCGAACGGCACACTGAAGCCGACGAAGCCCAAGTAGAGCAGCGGCGGATGGATGGCGACGAGAGGATTGTCTTGCAAGAGCGCGTTCGGACCGGCGCCTTGACGGACGAGCGCGGCGTTGTGGATGAAGGGATCGGCCGGACCCATCATGATGAGCGTGAAGAAGCCACCGATGGAGAAGAGGATCAGACCCGCCCAGCGAACCACGGCGTCAGCGGCGTCACGGCGGTAGTAGTAGAGCACACCCAAGGTCACGAGCGACTGCAGGAGTACCCACAACATGAGGGAACCCTCGAGAGCCGACCACATGCCCGTAATTGAGTACAGCAGCGGCGTGAAGGTGGCGTTGTTCTCCGCCACGTACGCGAGGGAGAAGTTGTGGGTGACGAGCGCGAACTCCATCACGGCGATCGCGGCGACGATACCCGCGAGCGACAGCCCCGCCCACCACAACGCGCGTGACGCGCGATGACGGCGAAGGGCGACGATCTGTTCGATCACGCCGCCGAACGAACCGACGAAGCAGCTATACAGTGCGACCCGGCCGAGCCACGTCAGGGTCATCGAACCGTCCCGTTGGGGGCTTTCACGCGCCTGGGGTGCGCCGCGATGTACGACGCGGTGTGCTTCACCATGATCTGCGTGCAATAAAAAGTGTCCGACGTTGACGTCGTGAAGTGACCGACGACCACCACAGGAATGTTCGCTTGGAAGAGTTGGGGCGGCGAACCGTACGCGTTGACGAAGACCATCTTTCCGCCGCCAGTTATCTCGAACGACGCGCCCCCCGACGTGCGACTGATGGAGTGAGCTTTCACGACACCTTCCAGACGAATGGTGCCGGTGCCGAGTTTCGCCCGTGAACTCATGGCTTGGGGAATCGTCTCGAAGTAGTTGAGCGAGTGTAAGAGACCCTGACTCAGTAACGCCAGGACCGCGGCCGCGAGCACCACGAGCACGCCGATCGTGCGACCACGACCTCGACGTTTCGAGGGTGGCGCGTCAACGGGGCTGAGATCGAGGGTCGCCTCAGCGCTCGGCACGTCGTCCTCGCCACCAGATTGACAGCGCGTAGAGCGCTAACCCCCCAAAGGCGAAGGCGTAGCCCGCCACGACGTAGCCCATCAGTGAACTCCCTCACGACGACGTTGCGCGAGTGCCTCGTCGAGTGACACCTGCTGGCGTTCCTCGCGCAAGACTTCCACCCGGTAACGCGCGCGCAACAACCAGAAGAAGAGCAGCGTGAAGGCGGCGAGACTGATGAACAACGTCGTGAGCATGACGCCGTGCACTTTGAAGTTCCCCCCCGGCGTGAAGACCGACGCGCCTTGGTGAAGGGTCTTCCACCACTGCACTGAGAAATGGATGATGGGCACGTTGATCGCGGCGAGGATGGCGACGACGGCGCTGCGACGTGCTCGCTGTTCGAAGTCGTCGTTCGCGCGGCGAAGGGCGAGGTACCCCACGGCGAAGACGCCGAGAATGGCCGTTGACGTCAAGCGCGCGTCCCAAGCCCACCAGACGCCCCAGGTCGGACGACCCCAGAGCGAGCCCGTGATGAGCGTCAAGACGATGAAGACGAGGCTGACCTCGACGGCGCAGTGCGCCACGCGGTCCATCACGACCGAGCGCGAGCGCTTCCAGAGATACAGCGCGCTCGCGATCGTCGCGGTGCCGAACGACAGGTAGAGCGCCACCCAGGCGATCGCCGGGTGGACGTAGAGAAGCCGAGCGAGGTTGCCCTGGATCTTGTCGGGCGGGGTGACCCAGAGACCGAACCAGAAGGTCAACGCCAGCAAAACAAGCGTGACGGGTCCGAGTAGGCGTTGGGAGAGCAGTTTCATCATGATTCCTCCAGAACACCGTAAAGCAGAATGCCAACCCCCAGGTAGGCGACCAGAGCGACGAGGGAAATTAGCCACCACCGCCACAGCCCGCCGCCGTGCAGCGCGGCACTGAACGAGCGCTCGCCGGCGATCAGGAGCGGCGAAAACGCGGGCAGGGACAGCACCGGCAACAAGGTGGCGGGTCCTTGACCCCCGCCACTCAGCGCTCCGTAGAGCGTGCCCGCGGCCGCGAGCGCCGCGAGGGTGACGACGACGCTCGGTAACGCCGACAAAGTCCCGACGAGTGCCGTGTGAAGGACGAGCACCGAGCCACCCAACAAGACGAGACCGGTCAGCCAGAGTTCCACGGCGAGCGCCAGCGCCTTGCCCAAGAACACGCCGGCGGGATCGAGCCCCAGGGTCGCGACCGATGCCTTCGTCCCGGGCGTGCCCTCGATGACTTGGCTGCGGTTGATCATGAGCAGCGCCACGAGCAACATCACGAGGTAGAACAGTCCCGGTCCTGCGCTCGAGTGACCGGCGTGCGTGGGTCCGAGCGCGAGGCCACTCAGCACGAGCGCCATCACGCCAAAGGGCAGCACCTGCCAGAGCAGAACGCGGCTGCGACGTTCGATGCGAAGGTCTTTCGCGCAGACCAACAGCGCGGTGCGGATCACGAGCGGTCCGTCACGACGAGTCCCCCCGCCAAGGTAACGGTGCGCGGCGCGAGCGCGCTCGATCGAAGAGGATCGTGCGCGCTGACGACGACGGTGGCGCCCCCGGCGACGACGTCACCAATAAGTTGATCGAAGAAGGTTCTCCCTTCGTCGTCGAGCGACGCGTAGGGCTCATCGAGCAACCACAAGGCTGGTCGACGCAAGAGCAACCACGCGAGACCGAGTCGGCGACGCTGACCGGCGCTCAACTGCTTCGTACTCGTCGTCGCGCGACTCGCGAGTCCCACGCGTTCGAGGACGTTCGCGACGTCACTGGTTGGACGTTCGAGCGCTTTGGCAGCGAAGACGAGATTTTCGCTCGCGCTGAGATCGTCGTAGAACGAGCCCTCGTGTCCGAGCCATCCAACCCGTCGTCGAAGTTCTCGAAGGTCGCCCTTGAGATCGACGCCCGCGACGACGCCCTCGCCACTCGTCAACGTCACGAGTCCCGCGAGTAGTCGCAACAAGCTGGTCTTACCGGCGCCGTTCGCGCCCGTCACGACCGTGATCGACGAAGGAGCGAGTTCGAGATTGACGCCACTGAGGAGAGGGAAACCACCAACGAGTACCACCGCGTCACGAAGCGTCACTTCGGGCGAGG
>DASZHK010000008.1:0-9052 GCA_035937905.1 Acidimicrobiales bacterium | reverse complement strand
TCGAGTAGTTCGGCACCGAAGTCCTCTTCATTCGAAGCGTCCTTTGAGGCCGAGTTGGCCGGAGAGATCGGTGACTTGGGTCCCGGTGGTCCGACGTTCAGTGATGGTGACGGCGGCGGACGTCGTAGCCCCAGGCCTCGTCGACGCTAGTTAACGAACGGCCGCGGTGAGCAGTCCTGGACTGTCCACCGCGGCCTCTTCGTATTTCGTAGCGTAGAGACAATGAGTAGGACCCCCGAGCTACCCGCGCGTTGGTGGCGTCCTCTCAGTCGATCCGATCGTTGGGCCCTCATTTGGTTCGTCATCGTCCCGACGGCGCTCTTCGTCATTCCGGCGCTCCTTGGTCGACCAGCCATCGACGCCGACAATCTCATCCAGAACTTTCCCTTGCGCGTCTTGGCGGGCCAGCAGATTGCCTCGGGTCACCTGCCCTTGCTGGATCCGCTCACCAACGCCGGTACGCCGCTGCTCGGCGGGATGAACGCCGGCGCCCTCTACCCCCTCACCGTCATCTTTGCTTTCGTCCCGGCCATTGCCGCGTGGGTCTTCAATCTCATCATCGTCTACGTGACGGCAGCCATGGGACTCTTCATACTCCTTCGCTGGCACGGACTGCGAACGACGCCGTCGTTCGTGGCCGCGATGAGCTACGCCTACTCCGGCGCGATGATCGGCCAAGTCGTGCACCTCGGTGTCGTCCAAGGTTTTTCGTTCTTACCCTGGGCGACCGTGTTGATGCTCGGTCTCTCGCGTCGGCTTCTAGGAGTCGACGCCGACGCGTCCTGGCTCAAGTACGCACGGGTCTCGTTGCCGTGGGCGTGCGGCGTGGCTCTGATCTGGGGACTCACGTTCCTCACCGGCGAACCTCGCGGGATCGCCGACGTGGAGTTGTTGACCATCGTCGTCGTTCCTTGCGTCCTCGTGCTCCGCTCGTCCTATTGGCTGACCACGTGGCGCGCGCGAGTGGTCTACCTCCTCACGTTGCTGGTCGGCTTCGTCTGGGGCGTCGGTCTCGGTCTCGTGCAGTTACTGCCCGGATGGTCGTTCATCACGTTCTCCCAGCGGGCGGGCATCGACTACTGGTTCTTCGGCGCGGGCTCGTTGCCCCTTCGCTGGTCGGCACTGTTCTTCGTGCCGGACCTCTTCGGTGGGAGCGGGGTGTTGGGCCAGCCCGGTTTCTTCGTGAACTACAACTTGGCCGAAGTCACTGGCTACGCGGGCGTCATCGCGCTCATGGCCGCGGCCGCGTTCTTTTCCCGAGTGACCCGTCGCGGCTGGAAGGGTGGCGAGCGCGACTACGTGCTCTACGTCGTCGTCGGTGTCGTGGGACTGCTCGCGTCCTGGGGGAGTTTCACGGTTGCCGGCCACGTGTTTCGAGCGATTCCCCTCTTTGGCTCGACGCGCCTGCAGAGCCGAAACGTCATCCTCCTCGATTTCGCCTTCGCGGTCGTACTGGGCTGGTGGCTGCAACGCGTCCAGGACCGTCAGTTGGCACCGGCCGGACTGGGGACACGAACGCGCTGGGTCACGCTGAGCCCCGCGGCACTGATCGCCGTGATCTCGGTGGTGATGCTCGGTTGGGGGCCATGGTTCATCGATCACTTAGGTATTCCCGAAGGCGTCTCGACCTTCGCGTCCGGTCTCAGGGCCACGGACTCCCTCCACCTGGCGATCGCGCTGGCGGCGGTCGCCGCGGTGTTGTTCTGGCGACACTCACGCCGGTTGTTGAACCTCTTGATCGTGATACTGATCGTGGACCTCGTCGTCTTTTCGGTGTTCACGGGGACGGGGCTCATTGGAGGTACCACGCCGCGAGAGTCATCACGTTCGACGGCCGTGTCGCTCCTCGGGACGAAGGGGCGATTTGCCCTCGTGGGCAACGACACGGCGCGAACGGGCGTGTTTCGTGTGCTCGGTGAACCCAATATGAACGTCGCGACGGGTCTCGCGAGTGTCCAGGGCTACGGCGCCTTGATCTCGACGCTCTACGACAACGCCACCGGCACGCATCCCCAAGCCACGCTCAACGCGTGTCACCTCGCCGACGGGACCTTCGCGCAGCTTCGACTGAGCGCCATCGCGATTTCAAGCTCCGAGCTCGCCACGAGCACGACGCTGGAGAGGAAGGTACCGTCCACGTGCGTTCCCGAGACGTCGTCGCCGTCGACTCGTCGATATTTTGGTCAACTGATGCGCGTCACCTCGATCGCGCTTGACGGTCATGGTCGGGCCCTCTCGCACGGAAGTCTGACGGTGCAACTCTTGAACGGTCAGGGAGTGGCATTCGGTCGCGTCTACGCGTTCAACGCCAAGGGCGGCGGCGCGAAGATCGAGAACGTGGGCCTGAGTCCCCTCGGAGCGCCGCTCGCTGCTGGCTTCATCGTGACGTCACACACGGGCGTGGACGTCCGCGACGCCGTCGTGACCACGACAGGTGGCTCCAGTTATCGACTTGACAGCAACTTTCAACTCGCGCTCTCCTCGTCGGCGTGGCGCCTTTCGTCCACCGACAACGGTTTCTCAGTCTTCAAGGCCACGTCGTTGCTCCCGCCGGTCTGGTTGACGTCGCCGGGCAACGGTCACGTGAGCGACATTCGCACGGCGTCTTGGGGTGATACGTGGGTGAACGTCTCGGTGACGAAGTCGAGTCTCCTCGAGCGAAGTGAGGCGTACCTCCCGGGATGGCGCGCGACGGCGGTGAATACGTCGAGCGGACGTGTCATCAACTTGAGTGTCTATCGAGTGGGACTCATCGAGGGCGTACGCGTACCGGAAGGCTCCTGGACGATTCACTACCACTACCACGCGCCGTACATCGAAGTCAGCGCGGCGGTGTCCGCCGCTTCGTTTCTCCTTCTCGTCGGCGCCATGGGTGGTCTCGGACTCAGAAGACGCCGTCGACGCACCGCTATGGTCTTGGCATGAAGTCACTGGTCATCGTGGGCGGAGCCGGCCGCATGGGACAAGCGCTCGGCGAAGGGTTGAGCGCGCTCGAGCAGTTCTCTCTGGTCGCCCTCGTTGACGAGCACGAACCGTCGCAGCTCTTCGGCGCCGCGTACGCGTTATCTCTCGATGGCCTCGATCCTTCGAAGGTCGACGTCGTCATCGACTTCTCTTCGCCTCAAGGCGTCGTGACGTCCGCTACCTGGTGCGCCGAGCACGGGGTCGCGCTCGTCATCGGCACGACGGGTCTCTCGAAAGAGCAACGTCGCGCGGTGGAAGAGTCGGCCACGCGCACCGGCGTCGTGATGGCGTCGAACTTCTCAATAGGCGCGGTGCTCTCGGAGCGGTTTGCCGCGATGGCGGCGCCTTACTTCGAACGCGCGGAGATCATTGAACTCCACCACGACCGAAAAGTGGACGCGCCGTCGGGAACCTCGATCTCGACGGCGACGATGATCGCCAACGCCCGACGTGGCTCCGGTCTCGCGCCCCTACGCGATCCAACGACGCGACACACCCTCGACGGCGCGAGAGGCGCCGACGCCATCGACGGTGTGAAGGTCCATTCCGTGCGACTACCCGGACTCGTCGCTCACCAAGAGATCCTCTTCGGCTCGGCGGGCGAGGGGCTGACCATACGTCACGACTCGTTCGATCGACAGAGTTTCGTCCACGGGGTCGCGCTCGCCGCGATCGCGATAGACGCGTCGCCAAAGTTCCTTGACGGCATTTCGACGTTGATTCCTTAATGGCCTCTTGGCCGACGCCCGTCGCTCTCAGCGTCGGCTGGTAACTTCGTACCATGAGCACCCCTCGATTTGGCCGCGTCCTGACGGCCATGGTGACGCCTTTCGCGTCCAGTGGCGCCATCGATTTCGACGTCGCAGCCAAACTTGCGAAGTTCTTGGTCGCTGAGGGCAGTGACGGTCTCGTCGTCGGCGGTTCGACGGGCGAGGGTTCGTCACTCAGTGACGAAGAGAAGCTCGACCTCTTCGCCTGCGTCGCCGAAGCGGTCACGGTCCCCGTGCTCGCGGGCTCGACGTTCGCCAACACCCAGCAGTCCGTCGTACTGACGGCGCAGGTGAAAGCGACGGGTGTCGCCGGCGTCCTCGCCACGACCCCGGCGTACGCACGACCGAGTCAGGCGGGCATCGCCGCGCACCTCGGGGCCATCGCCGAGAGCACGCCGCTCGAAGTCATGCTCTACGACGTCCCGATTCGAACGGGTCGCAAGATCACCTCGGCGACGACCATTGGTCTCGTCAAAGCCCACAAGAACGTCACCGCCCTCAAAGACGCGTCGGGCGACCTCGTCTCAGCCGCGCACACGAAGGCCGTCCTCGGCGACGCCCTCGCGCTCTACAGCGGCGACGATTCGGTGCTGTTGCCCTTCCTCGGCATCGGGGCGGTCGGGATCGTCTCGGTCGCGGCGCACTGGGTCGGTCCGGAGGTCGCGGGCATCGTCCACGCCTCGGCGCTCGGTGAGTGGGGAGAGGCGCAGATGTTGAACGAACGCGCCGCCGCGAGCTTCGCCTTCGAAAGCACCGAGATGTACCCCAATCCCATGCCGACCAAGGCCGTGCTGCGCGTGCTGGGCTTTAACGTCGGTGAGTGCCGACTGCCGCACGCACCAAGTGACACCGAGCTCAACGCCGCCGCGGCCGAGCTCGTGTCGTCGCTGAAGACCGCTCGTGGCTGATACCCTTCGCGTCACTTTTCTCGGTGGCCTCGGTGAGATCGGCCGCAACTGTCTCGCCCTCGAGCAAGATGGTCGCATCGTCGTCGTCGACGCTGGGCTCATGTTTCCCGAGCCCACCATGTACGGCGTCGACTTGATCCTTCCCGACTTTCGCTGGCTGATCGAACGTCGCGACCGCGTCGACGCCATCGTGCTCACCCACGGCCACGAGGATCACACCGGGGCACTGCGCTACCTCGTGAAGGACGTCAACGTGCCCATCTACGGATCACCGTTGACCGTTGGGTTCGCTCGTCACCGGCTCAGCGAAGCGAAGGTCGCGAAGGATCTCACCTTCATTGAGGTCGCCGACGGCGAACGCCGTCGCATCGGGCCCTTCGAAGTGGAGTTCATCCCGGTCACGCACTCGGTGCCGAGCGCGCACGCGCTGGCCTTTCACACCAAGGTGGGCGTCGTCGTGCACTCCGGGGACTTCAAGCTCGACCTCACGCCGATCGACGGACGACGTACCGACATCAACCGACTCGCGGCCCTGGGCGACGAAGGGGTCGCGCTTTTGCTCGCCGACTCGACGAACGCCGAAGAGCCGGGCTTCACGCCCTCCGAGGCGAGTGTCGGGGTCGCCCTTCGTCGACTCTTCCTCGAACGTCCCACTCGACGGATGGTGGTCGCTTGTTTTGCGAGCCACATCCACAGGATCCAGCAGATCGCGGACGTCGCGCACGAGACCGGTCGCAAGATCGCCTTCATGGGTCGGTCGATGGAAGCCAACGTCAAGTTGGCGAGGAAGCTGCACCTCTTGCGCGTCGACTCGGCCGATCTCATCGACGTCGAGAACATCAGCCGCTTCAGTCCCGGCGAGGTCTGCGTCATCTGCACCGGGAGCCAGGGCGAGCCCCTCGCGGTGTTGTCGAAGCTCTCTCGCGGCGACGCGAGGAACTTCAAGGTCGGCGCCGACGACACGGTGATCTTGAGTTCACACCCGATCCCCGGGAACGAGTGGTCGGTCGGACGCGTCATCGACGACCTGCATCGCGAAGCCACCGAGGTCATCCACTCGGGCCAAGAGCCGGTGCACGCGTCGGGTCACGCGCGCCAGGGTGAACTGCGCACCTACCAACAACTGTTGCGCCCGAAAAACTTCGTCCCGGTGCACGGTGAGTATCGCCATATGGTCCACCACGCCGAACTCGCGGTGTCGATGGGACTCAGTCCTAAACACGTGTTGATCTGTGAGGACGGCGACCAGATCGAAGTCTCCGAGAAGGGCATTCGGCGCGCCGGCAAGGTGCCCGCCGGTTTTCACTACATCGACGGCAGCGCCGGCGATCTCGACGAACGTCCCCTCGAGGAACGTCGAATGTTGGCCGAGTACGGCGTGCTGTTGATCTCCGCCGGTGTCGACCGCGCGCGCGCGACCATCGCCCAGCCCGTCGCGATCTCCGCGCGTGGATGGTTCGAGGGCGCGAGTGACCAAGAGCTCATCCTCAACTTGACGACCGCCGTGCGCAACGCGATCCAAGAAGCCCTCGCCGACGGCAACCTCGACTCAGATTCGCTCTCGAAAGTCGCGCAACGCGCCGCCGGACGACTGCTCGGTCAGCGCTACCGTCGCCAGCCCGTCATCCTGCCTGCCGTCGTCGTTCTTTAGACGTCCGTCTTTATGGGTTCGCCGTGATCGGCGTTACTCCGGCCGCTGCGCCAAAAGGCCTTGTGGCTGACGTGTTCGGGGAGTAATCCTCGGTCGAGGAGCGCGCTCTCGAGTACGCGCATGACGTGGAACTCACCGAAGAGATAGGCGTGGCCGAGGTCGGCTGGGAGTTCAAAGGCCGCGAGTCCTCGCAACAGTCCCTCGGGATCGCTGGTGGACCTGCCTTGTCGATCCACGAAGATCCCCGTGACGCCGAGACCCTCGTCGAAGGGAGCGCTGAGCGCGTCGTCCGCTGCGTCGATCTCGACGATGAAGATGGCTCGTCCGGGCACGTCAATGCTCTCGGCCATCCGATAGAACGCGGCCAAGCCGCTCGCGTCGCCGACGAAGAGGTGCCAATCGGCGACGGGGTCGAGGAGGACCTTTCCGCGCGGTCCGATGACGTCGACGAGTTCATCCTTCGTCGCACGCTTCACCCACGTGCTCCCGGGACCCTCGTGGTCGACGGTGATCCAGAGCGTGAAGGTGTCGTTCGCCTCGTCGAGTGCGCGCACGCTGTAGCGACGGCGAACGAAACGGCCCTGCGCGTCGACGAGTCGGATCATGACGTCGTTGCCGGGCGCGCCCGCGAGGGTCGTGGCGTCGCCGCGAAGCACCAGTTCGTAGATCGACGTACTGAGAGGAGAGGCGGAGACGACTTCACAGAGCCGCGCCACCGCGCCAACGCGTTCGGCGAGTTGTTTCGAGGAGTCGTCGGGTTCGTTCGTCACGGCCTCAGCCTAGAGGTGAAGCTCGAAGCGCGGCGGCGCTGACCAGCACGTCCTACGAGGCCTTGTTCTCCAAGAGCGACACCGTGTGGGTGTCGATGGAGCGTTCGATCTCGTCGAGCTGTTGGAGTGTCGTGGGGTCGTGGCGCTGCAGCACGCGCGGCTCCTTCTGTGCTTGTTCGAGCGAACTACGTGCTTTGGTTACCGCGCGCAGCGCAGCGCGGCGAAGGAGGTGCCGACCTAACGGGTCGTCGAGCGTCGCTTCTCGTTCGTAGCGCGTCGACGCGGCGCGCGCCTTCTCGAGTTGTTGGGCTGGGCGAAGGGACGGCGCGGTCGTCCAGAGTACGACGTCGAGCGAGAGCACGATGGCGGCGCCGATCGCGGTGTCGATGATGCGCGGCGCGAAGAGATACTTCTCCGTGCCCAGCAGGCTCAAGAAGACGAAGACGATGGGCGTGAAGGTGATCACGGCGAGCACGTGCGAACGTCGTGAGGCCCACGGCACGGTCGCCGCCATCACGCACGTCAAGGCGATCAAGAGGCCGATCGGGTTGCCCGACAGGGCGACGAGGGCGGCGATACCGACGCCCACCACCGTGCCCACGGTGCGCGCGAGCGCGCGGGTGATGACGGGACCGAGGTCGGGACGAAGGATGAAGGCAATACTGAGCGGCAACCAGAAACCGTGCAATCCGCCGAGGACGTTGGCGACAATCGTTCCTATCGTCGTCGCCAGACACAAGATGACGGCGAAGCGCAGTCGTTCGACGATCGGCAACGTGGGGCGCGTCGACGCGTTGGTCGAGTAGCGCGGCGTCGCGGGCTCGTCAAGGGGACTGCCAATCTCCAACGACGAGGTCACGGCGGACGTGAGACCGACGATGGCGTCAAAACGCGCGCGTAGGTCGCGGAGTAGCGACACGGCGTCGAGTCCGGTCCCGCTCTTCAACGTGCCCGCGACGTCACGCAGCGCCTTCGTGACGGAGGGCTCGGCGTGCAGCTGCTTCCCCTCGAGGTAGGAGACCACCTCGCCACAACGGAGCGCCACGATCAGGCACTGACGGAGTGCCGCTTCTTCGGCGCTTTCGCGACGTCGGTGACGACTCCCGACGACGTCTTGCGCGGCGTCGAGTGCGGTAACCGCTCGTGCGCGCAGCGCGAAGAACACTGGCGTGTCCAGATTCTCTAGGAGGGTCGCCAGGGCGTCAAAGGCGTTCGCGAGAAAGATTCGTTGGTTGGCGAGGCGAGTGCGTCGATCGGTGACGGCAGCGATCGCGTAGACCCACAGCGCCCCGAGCGCGAGACAGAGACACGACTGCCACACCCTTCCGCTGAATCGCAGACCCGCGCCGATGATGGCGCCAATCAACAAGTACGCGCCCTGGGACGCTCGATTCGACGCTTCGACGAAACCCGCGACCAGTGCCGCGCCGCCCAAGAAGACGACCAGGTGCGTGGCGTTGCTGTCGTGACCGGCGAACGTCGCGCCCAGTGCGACACCCACCGTCGCCGCGACGGCCACCCAAAACAGTCGCGGACCTCGAATCCGCCATTCGTCGAGGCCGTCCTGACTCACCCCCCAGAGGGCGCCGATGGCAAAGACGATGCCGTACGAGCGCTGATTGATGATGAGTCCCACCACGAGAGGCGCGCTGATGCAAAAGCCCGCGCGAAGGGAGAGTCGAATCTCCGGCGTGCTGTTCAAACGTCGCCAGATAGTCAACGTCGCCACTCGTTCGTCCGACGATGACGCACCAGCGTGGCGCTTGACGTCAGGGCAGCGCCGCGCGGCCCGCGACGAAATGTCACGTTCCAGTGGGTGAGCACGTGATCATCCTAAGTCGGCACAGCGACGCGACCGGTCGTGAAAGCGCACAAGGGGACGCTGAAGTCGCTGCACAGCACATGAATCGTGCGAGTGGTTCAGAAAGTGAACAAGTCATTAGTAAGTTAGAGGGTTGTGGCACAAGCGCGACACCAAAAGAAACCGGT
>DASZHK010000007.1:0-2390 GCA_035937905.1 Acidimicrobiales bacterium | reverse complement strand
GTAGCCAGTAGGTAGGCGACGTCGTCGGGCGTGCACGTCGGGTCGTCGATCGATCCGTCGTACGCGGTGTCGGTGGTTCCTATGTACGTGAAGGGCGCGTCGTCGAAGGGTACGACGAAGATGCTCCGACGATCGTTCGCGACGTTGAAGACGGCCGCGACGTCCGCGGGGAGTCGATCACGCGCGACACTCACGTGGACCCCCTTCGCCGGGGTCACTCGATGAGAGGGCTGGTGTTCGGTCATAGTGAAGATGCTGTCGGCCCAGACACCCGTCGCGTTGACGATCGAGCGCGTCGTGATGGTGAACTCCTCGCCGGACAACGCGTCGCGGCACACCACGCCGTCGACGCGTCCGTTCAAGTCCTTCGTGACGTCGATGGCGCGCACGTAGTTCGCCACGCGCGCGTGAAACGTCACTGCCGCGGTCTTCGCGAGCGTGAGCGCGACGCGCGCGTCATCACCGCGGGCGTCGTAGTAGAGAAAGCCCGCGACGAGTCGATCGGCTCGCAGTGTTGGCAGGTGCGCGAGCGTCTCTTCCTTCGTGATCCTGCGGTACCTCTTTCCGATTCGCCATCCGCCACTCAGGTCGTAGATTCGTAGCGCCGTGGCGTAGCCCTTGACGAGCGCTTTCGACGCGACACCGTTCGAACCGAAGAGGGGGATGAGAAACGGCAGTGGCTGGACGAGATAGGGCGCGTTCGCGAGGAGTCGCTGGCGCTCTCGAAGGTTCTCGTAGACCAGGCGAAACTCTTTCTGCTGGAGATAGCGAAGTCCGCCGTGGACCATCTTGGAGGACTTGGAACTCGTACCCGACGCGACGTCACCCCTGTCGATGAGGGCGACGCGGAGCCCCCGCGACGCGGCGTCAAGGGCGACCCCCGCGCCCGTCATGCCCGCACCGATCACTACGACGTCGAACCTCGACGACGCGAGCGCTCGCACCTCGTCGATTCTTCGCCACGTCGCCATCACGCCATGTTGACACAGGGCGCGAACGGCCCTGAATCTCGAGGTAGGAAGTTCGACGTCACGCCCGTGGTGCACGTTCGTGAGACGAGACGATGAAATCTCTGCGTTCTCGACGCTGGAACCTGTCGCTCGATGAGAGAATCAGACCGCGACGTGGGACGTCGTTTGACGTGAGCGTGAAGAGGAAGTGCGAATGGCACGAAAGAGGATGAGGGCCGTGCTCTTGGCCGGAGCGTTGGTCGCGAGCGTCGCGGCGGTTGGCGTCACCGGTAGCTCCGTCGTCGCCGGCGGTGCGGGGAAGGTGAATTGGGCGAAGATCTCGAGGCTCACCCTCAAAGGTTCGACGACGATGGCGGCACTCGTGAAGGCGGCGCAGGCGGAGCGGACGCTCAACGTCGTGGCGCTTCCGAATAACGTGGCGAACTACGGAACGATCATCTCGGATTTCACGGTGAAGTACGGGATCAAGGTCAACTCGGTCAATCCGGCGGGTACGAGCGCGCAGGAGATCGCAGCGATCAGGAGCGGCAGGGGTCACGGGGACGGTCCCGACGTCATTGACGTCAGTACGAAGTACGCACTGGCGGCGAAGAAGCGTGGACTGCTGTCGCGCTACCGGGTGGCGACGTGGAAAGAGATTCCCGCGGCACTGAAGGATCCAAAGGGATACTGGTTCGACGACTACGGAGGCTTCGTGGCGATCGGCTGCGACACCACCGTCGTCACGGTCTGCCCGACGTCCTTCAAGTCAATGGTGACCGCGGCGACCGCCGACGGCTACAAGATCGGCATCAACAACAGTCCGTTGACCTCGAACGGAGCACTCGCGGCGGTGCAGGCCGCGTCAGTCGCGAACGGTGGAACGTTGAACGACGTGGCACCCGGCGTCGCGTATTTCGCCTCGCTCAACAAGAACGGCACGTTCGTGAACACGATCGCTGACGCCACGACGGCCCAGAACGGGACGACGAACATCATCGTCTGGTGGGACTACCTCCAGGTGAGCGGGATCACTCAAAGCGGTTGGAAGGTCGTCATACCGAGTGACGGAGTCGTCGGCGAGTTCAACTCGCAGGCCATCAACAAGTTCGCGCCCCACCCTGCGGCCGCGCGTCTGTGGGAGGAGTATCTCTACTCGATGGCCGGGCAGAACCTCATTCTTGGTGGCGAAGTTAGGCCGGTGGAGCTGGCGTACATGCAAGCGCACCACACCGCCGACAAGTCGTTGACGGCGAAGCTACCGAAGTTGCCCGCGAAGTCGAAGCCGCTGTTCCCGACGACCGTGCAGATTTCGCGGGCGACGGCGGTGATTGATCGCACCTGGTCGAGCAAAGTTGGCTGAGAAGGAAGGCCGACCGCTTCTCCGTGTCGAAAGGAGACGCGAGGGACGAGTACGCGTGTCGTGGATGCAGTCACGTG
>DASZHK010000006.1:0-15212 GCA_035937905.1 Acidimicrobiales bacterium | reverse complement strand
GACGCAGTGCGTGCACTACTCGCACTGCCCAGTGCTCGTCGTGCGTGAAGGCCACTGAGTAGCGGCGGCGACGCGAAAGTCGTGACGCGATGACGGTCGGCGGTACGTCCTCTCATTGATGGACCCCGTCGGTCTGCTTGTAAGGTGACCACTGATGAGCCCCCTCGATGATTCGTACGACTTGAGTCTTGCGGCGGCGGCGCTTCGATCGAACAGCGCCGACGTACGCGCGCTCGTCAAGGCCCTCTGCAGCGAACTATCCGATACCTTGGGTGACCGACTCCGCACGCAGAAAGCCGGTGGGCGTCGGCATAAGACGGACGAGATTTCGTCGGTGCAGATCGCGATGGCGAACGATCAGTTCGAAGCGGTGATTGACGGAGCTGATCTTCGTTGCACCGTGGGACACGTCTCTGGCGGCATACGCATTCGGACCGAAACGGTCGATACTGACCAGTGGATCACGCGACTGCTCCAAGCATTACAGGCGGAGGCGGCGCACAGTGACGCGGCACGTCTCGCACTCGAGAACATTGTTATTGGAGGAAATAAGTGACTGACGTGACGAACGACCTACCCGAAGCGACGGGACGACGTCTCGAAGAGTTGGAGAAAGGACTCTTCACGTCCGATCTCTCGGTGAACGAGTTTCTTCTCATCAAAGAGGTTGGTTTTCACCCGGTGGGCTTCGTTATGGGTTCGTCGATCTACCACACGGGTATCCAGGCTCGTAAGTGGGGACAGAGCCTCGAACTGACGAAACTCACCGAGGCCATGTACAACGCCCGTGAGTTAGCTATGACGCGCATGGAAGAAGAGGCCAGCGAACTCGGCGCCGACGGCGTCGTGGGTGTTCGCCTCGACGTCAACTACTACGAGTGGGGCAAGGACGCCGCCGAGTTCATCGCGGTGGGTACCGCCGTCAAGGCCGAAGACGGAGTTTCGCGACTCAACAAGCTCGGCAAACCCTTTACGTCGGATCTCTCGGGACAGGACTTCTGGACCCTACTGCAGACGGGGTACTTCCCCCAAGGCCTCGTCATGGGCACCTGCGTGTACCACATTGCCCATCGCGGCATCGGCCAGACCCTCGGCACGACCGGTCAGAACGTGGAGTTGCCGAACTTCACCCAGGCGCTGTACGAGGCGCGCGAATTGGCGATGACGCGAATGCAAGACGAAGCCACGCAACTCGGTGCCACGGGCATCGTCGGCGTGCGACTCGAAGAGAAGTCGCACCAGTGGGGTTCGCACACCATTGAGTTCCTCTCGCTCGGCACGGCGGTGTCGAAGACCTCGGACGAGGTCACGCTGGCCAAACCCACCACGATCATCACGCTCGACAACTAATGAGCGATCTGCCCGAGGCGGCCGAGCGACGGCTCGTGGGAGGAGCCTTCTCCTCGGGTCTGAGCGTGTCGGACTTCGCCGCGTGCCTCGACATGGGTCTCGAACCCGTGGGCTTGGTGCAGGGGTACTGCGTGATGCACGAGGGTGCCTACGCCATGGGCGGGGCACTGTCGAGGAGCATGTCTCCCTACGGGGGATCGAGTGGTGGCTACGTGCAGAACTACCAGTGCCCGCACGGCATGATCTCCACTGAACATCGAGCGTGGGGCCAGAACTACGAGCAGACCTGGGTCCAGGACGCTTGGAATCAAGGATTCACTAGCGCGTTCCAGCGCATGCTCGAAGAAGCGACGACGCTCGGTGCCGACGGCGTCGTCGGAGTGATCGATAGCCAGTTGCCCCTCGGTGACGTCGGCGCCATTGAGTTCCACGTCTGGGGCACGGCCGTCAAGGTGCTCGACACACCAGCATCCACTTCCGCACCATGGACGACGTTCTTAGCGGGACAGCGCCTCGCGAAGGTTTTCGAAGCGGGCTACGTGCCCGTGTCGGTGGTTGCCGCCGTCTCGTCAGTGCGCGTCTGGGCTTACTGCGTGACCGAATATTTGATGGAAGGTTTCGCCGGATCGATGTGGACGAACGCCTCGAACTCTTCCAACGCGATCGAGATCGACCAGATCGTGACAGCGCAATCCTGGTCTCGTCAGAAGGTGCGCTCGCTGGCACGCGCGCAACTTCATGGTGACGCGTTACACGGAGCGGACCTGCGCCTCGCGGAGCGAGAGTTCCAAAAGGGCGACCTGCAGATTGAGGCTGTCCTGCGCGGAAACCGGATACGCCGATTCAAGGACTTCGACCCACTGCCCATTCCTCAACCCACGGTTCGTCTCTCGTGACGAGCGACCTGAAAGCCGAGGTGCGTCGCGCCGTGGCGTCGCTCGAAGGGAAGTCCTCATCGGCGGACTCGACGACGTCGGATCTCTCGATCGACGAAGAACTCAATCTCCACGCCATCGGTTGGGAGCCCGTCGAACTGGTGAGCGGCGTGTCGCTGTTCTCGACGCCCGTCGGCCTGTGGAACTGGGGTGAGGGCGAGATCACCTCGGCGTCGCAGGCGCACGCGCTGGCGTTTCGCTACGCCACCGAACGAATCCACAAAGATGCTGCGGACGCGGGCGGTCACGGCGTCGTGGGCGTGCACATTGAACGTCGCGTGTACTCGACGCACATTGAAGTTTCGCTGCTGGGCACCGCCGTTCGTCCGGTGGGCGCCGGTCGCGTCGAGGCGAGCAACGTCTTCGTCTCAGACCTCTCAGCTCGTGACTTCACGATGTTGATGGTGGCGGGATGGTCACCCCTCGGTCTCGCGACCGGCGCCAGTTTTGTCTACGCACCTCGCAGGTCAATGAGCGCGGCACTTCAACAACAGTCCCAAAACGTAGAACTGAAGAACTACACCGACGCCCTGTACTCGTCGCGAGAGGCGGCGATGGAACGAATGCAACGCGTCGCCCTCGACCTCAAGGGTACGGGCGTGGTGGGTGTCAAAGTCGTTGAGGGCCCCATGAGTTTTGCTCCCCACGCGGTGGGGTTCGCCGCGTGGGGAACCGTCGTACGACTCGTGAAAGAGGCCCATCAGTTCGTTCGACCCACGATGGTGGTGTCGCTCAACGATCTGAGCGTCGCCTTCAACGCGCAGACCCTGCACTAACGAGAGCACCGGTCCTTTGCTCGAAGGCCGATATCGCCTCGATCCTCAGCGACGGGCCCTATCGTTCATCGTGTGAAACTCGACGTGTATCGCAGTTGTTCCCGTCAGGAGAAGCGTGAGGTCCTCGAGGCGTTTTGGCGCCGTAGTGCACACCCGTCTGCGCGTGTTCACGAGGCGGCGCTGCAGTACGGTCCGTTCGCCGTCATCTCGCTTGTGACGGTCGTCGTGGAACTGGCCTTCGTGATCTTCGTGTCGTTGCACCGCGCGCCCGTGGTGGGTTGGCTCGCCGTCGCCTTCGAGGTGATCGTCGTTCTCTCCCTGTGGTGGTCGCTGGTTCGGTTCCGAGCCATCAGTGGTCAAGCGAACGAACTGACGTAGTTCCGTTCTTCGCGCGACGGCGCGGACTCAGTGAGCGCTGTCGAGGAGTCCCGCGTCGGTCGACCAATCCCAGTGGATGTGCGCGTGACGCGCGTTGGCGCCAAGGACGCCACCAATGGAACCATCACCCCACGGCGCGCCGTCGAGACGTTCGTCGAGTTGCGTGTCCGAGAGTTCAGAGAGGAGTCGAAGCGTCTCGCTGCGCGCGCCGGCCGTCAGAGCCACGACGTCCGAGAACGAATCGTCGTGGTGCTCTCGCTGAAACGCTTCGGTTCTCTCATTCACGATCTTCATGATCTGTTCTCTCGTACGGACCTCGCCTTCGTCGTCGGCGAGCAGACCGACGGGATTCGAGTGGCCAGAGAGTTGGCGACGGATCATCCGTACGAAATCCTCCTCCACGAGCGCGAGGTGAGCGAAGTGATCGAGCGCGCACCAGGTGTTGTCCGGATCGTGTTCGCTTTTCGTGAGGGGGCGACGCAACTGCTCCTCCGACAGACCTTCGAAGTTCGCGAGCAACCAGTTCCGACTCTCGTTGAGACTCGTCTCGATATCAACGCGCTTCATCTAACCCCCAGGTGGCGTAGGTCCTCAGGGAAGAGTACAACGAAGCGTTCCCGGATCGTCGGAGAAAGACTCAGCCGTCAGGGATCGATACTTTCTACTTCGTTGCTACGTCTCGCCAAAGATCGATGCCGCTTTCAACCGCGTGCTCGTCGATTCTGGAGAGCTCGTCGGCGCTGAATGAGAGCGACTTCAGGGCCTCGAGGTTCTCGTCAAGTTGCGTAACGCTGCTGGCGCCAATCACGACCGACGTAACGCGTGGATCACGCAGTGCCCACGCGAGCGCCATCTGAGAAAGCTTCTGGCCCCGCTCTTGGGCGATGGCGTTGAGCGCGCGCACGTGCGCCAGGTTCTCCTCACTCAGCATGGACTTTTCGAGGGAGGTGTCGTGCTTGGTGGCACGAGATCCTTCGGGCACACCACCGAGATAGCGGTCGGTAAGGAGACCCTGGGCGAGAGGCGAGAACGCGATGCAGCCAATACCTTCTTCGTCGAGCACGTCGAGTAGCCGATCCTCGATCCACCGGTTGAACATTGAGTACGAGGGCTGATGGATGAGCAGTGGGGTGCCGAGTCGGCGCAAGATGGAGACGGCTTCTTTGGTGCGTTCGTCGGAGTACGACGAGATGCCGACGTACAGCGCTTTTCCTTGGCGAACGGCGTGGTCGAGCGCGCCCATGGTCTCTTCGAGCGGCGTCGTCGGGTCGAAGTGGTGGTGGTAGAAGATGTCGACGTAGTCGAGACCGAGTCGTTTGAGACTCTGGTCCAGGCTCGCGAGGAGGTACTTGCGCGACCCGAGGTCGCCGTAAGGACCGGGCCACATGTCCCATCCGGCCTTGGTCGAGATGATGAGTTCGTCGCGGAGCGTTCGAAAGTCCTCGTGGAGTATCCGTCCGAAGTTCGTCTCGGCACTGCCGTAGGGCGGTCCGTAGTTGTTCGCAAGGTCGAAGTGCGTGACCCCGCGATCAAAGGCCCGTCGAAGTGTCGCGCGCTGGGTGTCGATCGCGACGTCGTCACCGAAGTTGTGCCAGAGACCGAGCGAAATGGCGGGGAGCATGACGCCGCTTCGACCGCATCGCCGGTATTTCATCGTGTCGTAGCGGTCGGCGGAGGCGAGATAGTTCGTCATGCTCCGAGGGTACCCGTCTCGTTCGCGAACATCAATACGTTGCGCGAGAGATTTGTTGAGCGACGCCACCAATCATGGCGCGGTCCTCGCTATTGGGCGCTCACGTCGATGAGCACTTTGCCGACGGCGCCGTCTTCGACACGGTCCTGCGCGTCGCCCGTGCGTTCCAGTGGAAATCGAATCACGGGCAGTCCCGCGTCGGCGCCGATGGTCAGCGCGCCGTCGGCGACTGCCGCGGAAACGGCAGCGATGGCCGCGTCCTTGGCGGCATCTTGGACGGTGTACACGAGGACGAACTGGAGCCTCGTGTTTCGCGACATGTGATCGCGCACGCGAACACTGACTTCGTCTCCACCGTTCGTGGCGTAAATGGCCACGGTCGCGCCCGGCGCGCACACCGCTTTGTCAAGCTCTTGATTGACGCCGTAGGCCACTTCGACGACGAGATCGACGCCGTGGGGAGCAAGTGAACGAATCGTTGATGACGGGTCGTCGTCCTTGTAGTTGACGACGTGGTCCGCGCCGGCGCTACGGGCGAGTTCGCCTTTCGCCGAGCTGCTCACCGTCGAGATCACCGTCGCGCCGGCCCACTTCGCGAGTTGAATCGCCGCGTGGCCCACGGCACCGGCCCCGCCAGCCACGAGGATCGTCCGACCAACCAACGATGACGGCGTCAGTTGCGAAGGAAAGTCCTCCGCGATACTCAAACAGCGGTGCGCCGTGAGGGCGGGAATGCCGAGACTGGCGCCGAGGTCCATGGACGCGTTATTGGGAAGGGCGACGACGTGGCGCACTGGCAAGACCACTTGTTCTTGGGCCGTTCCGTTGGCGCGTTGCCACGCTGCCTCCCACAGCCACACTCGCTGGCCCACGTGGAGTTCATCGACGCCGTCGCCGAGGGCTTCGACAATGCCGGCACCGTCTTGATTGGGCACGACCTCCGGGAACGCCATCGCCTGGCCCACTGATGACCCCCGTCGGGTCTTCCAGTCGGTTGGGTTCACCCCGGAGACCACCACTCGGACTCGGACCTCGCCCGTACCTGGCTCTGGAGTGGGACGCTCCACGAGACGAAAGACGTCGGAGTCGCCAGTGAGTGAGTGCGCGATTGCTTTCATGGTCCAAGAGTACGGGACGTCGTCCACTGGCTGCCGTGGCGTTGTTGAGCGAGCACGTATCGTTCGAGGCATTCACGCCCGGAATTTTGTGAGACCTCGGCCCTCGTAAGGCGCGTTGCAATGCCACTACAGAGACACGTGACGACAAGTCGTCAGTCGTTTGACTGCATCACGACCTTGTCGGCGTGGACGCGGTACTTGACGCGTACTTCGCCTTCGCGGCGCATCGGGTAGCTGTCGACGCCGAGATACTTCTTCGCCAGTGAGTCGATGTGCGCGTCGGCGTCCTTCTCGGAACCCTCCACCGTTCCGCGTACGACGACCACGTTGTAGGGGTCGTCGGGATCGACGATTGAGATCGCGACTTGGCTGTTGTGCGTAAGGTTCACGGCCTTCACGCGACCTTTGGCAGTGTTGAAGACGAGATCGTCGCCGTCGAGGTCGATCCACACGGGCGTTACCTGGGGACCACCGTCAGCGTCGACCGTCGCGACGTTGGCGATGACGGGACGTTGGACGAGGGCTCGGGCCTTGTTGCTAAGTAGAGCGGTCATGTACTTTCCTCCTCGGGAAATATGGGGCTTCGGCGGTGCTCTCGCGAGCGATCGCGCGCCAAACACCCGTGACTCGATGCTACTGACCTCGAGGAACGCGCGTTCTCGAGGTAGTGGAAGAGCACGTGCTCACTCGCCGTTGCAAAAACCTTCCCTTGGTCCTTGCGCGAGTAGTACCGCGCCACTCGAGTGGCGGACGGCAACTCCGCGACGAAGGTACGAAGGTGCGGATGCCAGTTGATGACGCGTAAACGCCGCTGAACGCTCGGTACCAACAACGCACCAGTACGGCACTAGCCTGGTTCTATCGTCCCCTGAGCTAATCATCCGGCGAAATATCGAAGGTCCGGCACATGACTCAGATGAGTACAGTTCCCGAGGCCACGGTCCCGTGGCTGATCCAAGGCGGCATGGGAATAGCTATATCCGGATGGCCCCTCGCGCGCGCCGTCGCGAGCGCAGGCCAACTCGGTGTGGTGTCAGGAACGGCAATCGACAACGTGTTCGTTCGTCGACTCCAACAGGACGGGGTCGACGCTGAGCTGCAAGCCGTTCTCGACGAATTCCCACTCCAGAGCGTTCTCGATGAGATTCTTAGTACCTTCGCCTCGCGTCAACGAGATGCCGCTGAGCCGTTTCGCACGCTGCCCATGCTCACGCATCGCAGCACGGTCCGTTCGATCGACATCGTGGTGCTTGCGTCCTACGTGGAAGTCGCGCTGGCGAAATTGGGCCACGACGGCGACGTGGGCATCAACCTCTTGACGAAGGTCCAGATCCCGACGGCCGCCACCCTCTGCGGGGCCATCCTCGCCGGCGTCGACTACGTCGTGATGGGCGCGGGCGTGCCGACCAACATCCCCGGCGTGCTGCAGCGTCTCAGCGACGGTGAACCCGTCGATCTCCCGCTCAGCGTGACGGGCGCGAACAGTGACAATCCCGCCACGTCGCTGCACTTCGACCCCTCACGGTACGTGGGCTCACGAAGTCTCTCTCGACCACGTTTTCTCGGGATCGTGTCGTCACACGTTCTCGCGAACGCCCTCGCGAAGAGGAGCAACGGACCGGTGGATGGTTTTGTGCTCGAGCGTCCCGTCGCCGGGGGCCATAACGCCCCGCCGCGCGGTGACTTCGGGGTCGACGACGACGGTAATCCTGAGTACGGGCCGCGCGACGTCGTTGACTTCGAGGTGCTACGGAATCTGAAGGTCCCCTTCTGGATAGGTGGTGGCGTCACGTCACGCGAAGACGTAAGGGACGCGATGTCACTGGGAGCGAGCGGCGTGCAAGTCGGAACACTCTTCGCGTACTGCGACGAGTCGGGTATGGACCCGGTTCTGCGTCAAGAGGTACTCACCACGCTGAGCACCACCGACGTCGAGATTCGGACTTCTCTTCGCGCCTCGTCAACCGGGTATCCCTTCAAGGTGGCGTCCGTGAGCGGGACCATATCCGACGCACAGGTGTACGACGACAGAACTCGTAAGTGCGATCTCGGGTACCTTCGCGAGCCGTACCAGAAGCTCGACGGATCCGTGTCGTATCGGTGCGCCGCGGAACCGGTCTCCGCGTACGTGAGAAAAGGCGGCTCGCTGGAAGCGACCGTCGACGTGACGTGTCTGTGCAACGGCTTGATGGCGACGTGCGGCTTGGGTCAGGTGCGCTCCGACGGTCGCCGAGAGGCGGCCCTCGTGACGAGCGGCGACCGTATTGGCGACGTACGCCAACTCCTCCACGGGCGCAACAGGTACAGCGCGAGCGACGTGATTGCGCACCTCAGCGTGGCGAGTCTCGCGCCGTGTTGACATTGACACGGCGACGCAGGGACTAGTTGCGCCTCGTGATCGAAGAGATGTCCAGTGCCGAGATCAGCGAGTTCGTGGCCGAGCAAAAAGTTGGTCGAGTGGGTTGCTACGGGGAGGACGAGGTCTACGTCGTCCCCGTGATCTTCGCGTGGCGTGACGACTGCGTCTACGTGTACACGACCGAAGGTAAGAAAGTCCAGATGATGCGCGCGAACGCAACGGTCTGCTTCGAAGTCGACGAGTACCTACCTGATGGGAGTTGGCGTAGCGTCATCGCCCAGGGTCGCTACGAAGAGTTGCGCGGTGACGAGGCTGCGCGAGCACTCACCATCATCAGCGAACGCTTTTTGCCAAGCTCCGGTGCTGCGCGCGACGACGACCGAGGCGCTGGCCGGGTGCCCGTCGCGTTTCTCATTCGGCTTCAGGACATCACTGGCCGCAAAGTCGAGCGCGACTGAGTTAGGTCTTGAGCTAGTGCGACGATGCGCCTACCAGCACGCACCCGGGATCGGACGCTAGAGGATTCGCGTGCGTGGCGTAGGCGCGCGAACGAGAGCCACCGCACAGATCCGAGTGCTTGCACCACTGGCAGGGACCGACGAAGTCGGCACTACGTATGGAGCGCAGGAGATCGTGGTCTCGGTAGACGTCGATCAGGTTGGCGCTTCGGACGTTGCCGAGAGCGATGGGCAAGAAGCCCGATGGGTAGATATCACCGTTGGCGCCGACGAAGATGATTCCTTTGCCGTCACGGGTGGCCGCACTCGGCGCCCGTACGGCCGACGAACTGGGACCGAGGAGCTGAAGGAGGCGTGAACGCAAGAACTCGTAGGTCTCGCCGACCCCTTGAGGGTCTCCTCCGAGGCCCCCTTTACGTCGTTCGAGCGCCACGCGACGAAAGAACGGGGCTTCCACGGTTCGCACGATGAAGCCGTACCGTGACGCGTTGACGAGGAAGTGGCACACCTCTTCATTCATTGACGCTGACGTTGCCTCGATCTCAGAGCCACGGCCCGTCGTGATGAGGAAAAACACCTCCCAGACGTTGACGTCTAACTCGTGGAGCAGTCGAGCGACGTCGGCGAGTTCTCGCACGTTCGACGCCATGACCGTGGTGTTGACTTGCGTCGTGAACCCGTGACGTTTGAGTTCAGCAATAGCTCGAAGCGTTTCGTCAAAGTGTCCAGGAACCCCGCGCACCGCGTCGTGTGTCGAGGCGTTCGCTCCGTCCAAGCTGAGTGAGGCGCTTTTCACGCCAGCCCGCTTGAGTGCTTGAAGTGTTGACGACGTCAGTTTCTCCGTCACCGAGGGCGCGATCGCTACGGGCACGTTGAGCGCGTGGGCGTACGCGGCAAGTTCGACGATATCGTCACGCATGAGACAGTCGCCACCGGTGAGGATGAGTATCGGGCGAGGGCGTCCCAGTGCCGCGATCGAGTCAATGAGTTCCCGGCCTTCGGGCGTGGACAACTCATCGGGTCCACCCGTGAGTTGCGCGTTCGCTCGACAGTGAAAACAGGCCAGTTGACACGCCTTGGTCATCTCCCAGAAGACAAGCAGGGGCCGACGCTCAAAGAGACCCTCTCTCGGTGCTTCGACAGTGGAGTCCAACACAGTGCACCTCGACGTGGGGAGCCGCAAGATGGTCTCGACGGCCGCACGACCATCCTAAGGAGCGCCCTCTAAGGACCAAAGTCCCGTTTTCAAAGGAATTTGACGAAGTTTGACGATGATGGGCTGAGTGGCGGCGACGATTCGTAGGTCTGAGTTTTCGGCGCTGCTCTTCTGTCCCTAATGTCCCGCCGCCAGGAGCGTGCTCTCGTCCGGCTCCGCCGCCGATGACGAGAGGTTTGACGTGTCGCCCTGTACTTTCGCTGGCGCGCGCAATATCGTCAGCGTGACGACGAGGCCAAGAGCGGCGAGGATCGCGCCGATGAGGAAAGTGACGTGATAGCCGGCGACCAGTGCCGATGCTTGGTTCTGTCCGTGGGCGACGAGCGTCGCGGTCTTGCTCGCGGCCAACGTGCCAAAGACCGCGAGTCCGACCGACGAGGCCAACCACATCGAGACGTTGACGATGCCAGAGGCGAGACCCGCGTCGTTCTTCGGTACGTCGGCCATCGCGATGGTGAGAAGTGGTACGGCCGAGACGCTCATGCCCATGCCGAGGAGTAGGAACGCGGGCAGGAGTGACGTGACGTAGTTGGCGTGCACGGGCGTGCGCGACAAGATCAAGAGCCCGACGATCACGGCGCTCATCCCTGGGACCAACAGCTTCATCGGACCGAAGCGAATGAGGAGACGACTAGTGAGTCCGAGCGACATCACCGCCATGGCAACGGTCATCGGGAGGAACGCCATACCTGTTTTGAAGGGCGCGTAACCGAGGACCTTTTCCAGGTAGAGCGCACCGAAGAAGAAGACCGCGAACATCGCGGTGAACGTGAGCCCACGCACGACGCTCGACGCGGTCAAGCTACGGAGCTTGAAAATGCGCAGTGGCATTATCGGTCGCTCGACGCGTGACTCGAGGATGAGGAACGCCGTCATCAAGACCGCGGCGACCGCGCCGAATCCAAGGGTGTGCCCCGAGAGCCAACCGTACGTTGAGGCCTTGACGACCGCGTAGATCCCGATGATGAGTGACAACGTCATGAGCAGCGACCCGGTGACGTCGAGACCGTGGCGAACGCCCAGTCCCGGGTTCTCCTTGATCAGAATCGAACCCAAAAAGAAGGTGACGATGCCTATGGGGACGTTGATCATAAAGATCCAGTGCCAGTTGACGGCTTGGGTGAGTACGCCACCCACCAACAGTCCGATCGACCCACCGCCGACGGCGACGAACATGTAGGCGCTCATGGCCTTCGCACGTTCGGTGGCACCGGTGAACTCGGTGACGATGATCGCGACGATGACCGAGGTCGAAACCGCGCCGCCGATGCCCTGGACGAAGCGAGCAGTGATCAACATCGCTTGGCTCTGCGCGACGGCACAGACCAACGACGACAACGTGAAGAGCGCCACGCCACTGAGGAAGACTTTCTTTCGTCCCAACAAGTCACCGAGGCGGCCAGCGAGCAAGAGGAAACTTCCAAAGGCGATGAGGTAGGCGTCCACGACCCAGGTCAGATTGGACTGCGAGAAGTGAAGATCGTGCTGAATCGAGGGCAACGCCACGTTGACAATGGAACCGTCGAGGGCGTTCATGAGCATGGCGAGACAGACGACGATGAGGGCGATCCAGCGCCTTTTGTCTATAGTTCCTGATGAAGGGGTGGACAAAACTGACATAAACGAAGTCCTCCGTTAGTAGGGCGGAGCCACTGGACAATGTATCTTTATCATCTCGGTGGCGATATAATCATGATAGCATGAATATCGATACCTCGCTACCATTAACTTCGATGGATGAAAATTCGTCCACTGGACCAATCTTGTTGCTCACGCAACTGTCACGTCTCGTAAGCAGACGAAGCACTCCTGAACTCCTCGGCCAGACGCTGAAGGAACTCGGCACCTTGTCATTCCTGCGTGAATTTCCAGAAACCACTCAACAGGCGCTCTCGGAAGGTCTGTGCATTGACGCGAACTACTGCGTGTTGCTGCTCAACGATCTCGAAGACAACGGACTCATCGAGCGTCGACGTGATCCGAGCGACCGACGTCGCCATCTCGTGTCGATGACCGAAGATGGTCGACGAGCACTTCACCGGGCGGAAGCCGCTCAGCAGACGCTCGAAGACGACATGCTCGGTGCGCTCAACGAAGAGGAGCGCTCGACGTTGGCATCCTTGCTGCGAAGGGCTATCGACGGCCAGAACGCGGCTGCGGCGCCGAACGCGTCAACGTCGGCCTAATCACACACGCCGCACTGTGAAGTAACCGATCTTTAGCCCACTCTGCGTTGTCCTCGCGTACTTTCGAAAGCGCCAGGTTGGAGGAGTGGTTCGGACGTACCTTCCAACTTCTCGGTTGCGTCGCGCTGGAAATCGGTCGATAATGAGAGAGCAGGACAAACCCAGCAGTTCGAGGAATCTCTTAACGGCGAGGACTTCGCAATGTCGACCAACACCACAGTCTCCAACGCACTTCTTCCTGGCACTCGAGCGCCAGAGTTCTCGCTCCTCGCCGCGCCCGGACAACAAGTGACGCTGTCGGAACTGGAAGGCCCCGTCGTGCTCATCTTCTATCCGGCCGACTGGAGTCCCGTCTGCAGTGACGAACTGTCGATGTTCGAGTCGGCGAACACCCTCTTCAGCGACCGCGGCGCACAACTTGTGGGCATCGCCGTTGACAGCGTCTGGTCCCACGTGGCCTTCAAGGCAAATCGGGGACTCAACTTTCCACTTCTGGCTGACTTTCACCCCAAGGGAGAGGTCGCTCGGTCCTACGGCGTTTACCGCGACCAGGACGGTGTCACCGAGCGCGCGCTCTTCGTCTTGAACGCCGAGCACGACGTGGCGTGGAGTCACGTTTCGCCCATTGGGATAAGTCCGGGTGTGGACGGAGCACTACGAGCGGTGGAGGCACTGTCGTGAACAGCAACCGAGCCCAACTCGTCGTGCCGGTCGGACCCAACGATCACGTCGAAGGACCCGAGGACGCCGCGATCACGATCGTTGAGTACGGAGACTTCCAATGTCCCTACTGCGGGCAGGCGTACCCCATCGTGAAGCGACTCCAGAGCGACTTTGGCGATTCGCTTCGTTTGGTCTTTCGCAACATGCCCCTAACCAACGTCCATCCCCAAGCCGAACTCGCGGCCGAGACTGCGGAAGCTGTGGGGCTCCAAGGGAAGTTCTGGCCCATGCACGACGTGCTCTTTGAGAACCAACAGGACTTATCTGGTCCGGCGATCCTTCGTTACGTCGAAGACGTTGGTGCAGATCTCAGCCAAGTCGCGAACGCGCTAAACGACGGTGTCGTCCAAAAGCGCGTGAAAGACGACGTCGAGAGCGGGATCAGGAGCGGCGTGAACGGCACGCCGACCTTCTTCGTCAACGGTGAACGCTACGACGGGTCGTGGGACTACGACAACTTTCACGCCTTCCTCGAAGACCTACTGGACCAGCCCTAGAAACGTTGGAGCCGCCGCCCCGACCGTCGACGACGTCAGAGCGTCCGATCAGCCGTGCTTCAGTCGTTGGACTTTCACCCTCGTTCTCGTGAGGAGCCGGAGCGCGACGAGGACGGCCAGAACGATCACCGTGACGTTCACCGCGGGCACCCAACGGACCTGCTCGTCCTTCACGACGTACGCGCCGACGGGTACGACGACGCCCCCGAACCCGCCGCCTGAACCCGTCTCCTCCCTGGACTCGGAGGTGAAGTTGGGATTCGTCTCATCGACGTCACCTTCCGCAGGGGACGTCGACGTCGGCCCTTCTCCGCCACCGCCGCCACCGGCGACAAGCGCGACGGGGATGACGAGCACCCCGTCTCTTTCGTACGCAGTCCCGAACGCTCGACTCACCGAGATGTTCTCAACGGCCCGGTTCAGTAGATCCTTGACGTCCACGCGCCACCTTCTTTCACCGGGCGCCTAGGGGAGTGGCCGTGACCTTTCGGGCGGCCGTCAACTGATCGAGCCCGTCGTCCAAAGATTAGTGAGGGGTGTGTCGCTCGTTCCAGTGGTATCGAGGCCGCACTTCTTTCAGAGCGGCGTGACGTCATCGGAGGGGACGTTCGACGGTGCGAAGTAGCTCGTCACTTGGCTTCGGGGACGTAGTGGCGCTCGTCCGACTGATCCAGCCACACGCGCACGAGGCGGTTCGTCGACGGGTCCTTGAAGACTTCATCCGTGCGTCGCCATCCGGGCCGGGGTTTGTCACTTTCGCCGTGTCGACGGACGAAGAAGCTCGCGACCAACAGTCCGACAAGGACCAGCGCAATGATCACGAAGACGACGCCCATCGATCGCCTACGAGGGGTTGCTGAGAGTGACCGCCGTGCCGTACGCGACGATCTCGGTCAATGACTGTCCCACTTCTGACGAGTCGAAGCGAAAGGAGACGACGCCGTGCGCGCCGAGGAGTTGCGCGTTCTCTATCATGCGGTCCAGAGCGTGTCGTCGACTGTCCTCAACCAACCTGGTGTACTGCTTGACTTCGCCGCCGGCGAGCGCTTTGAGACCCGCGGTGATGCCCTTGGCCATACCCATCGAACGAACGACGACGCCGAACACCATCCCGAGGCTCTTCTCGATCTGTCGATCGGGAAACGCGAGAGCCGTAGTGATGGGAAACTGCGAACCACCAGGTTCGCCGTAGCGTGGTTGGCTGTCAGACATTCGAGACGCTCCTCCATCAACAGTGGCTCAAAAGGGCCAGTATTCCGGACGATACTCGACTGGGAAAGTTCCACGTGAGACACGTTCACTGCCACCGATGGTCGTCGCGATGGATACCCGATTGCCACGTCGTTCGTCGCGTCTGCGAGCGGTGGCAATCGTCGACGACGTAGCAGTCCGCCCCGTCTCTTCTCGGTGCGGTCTCGCGGGGGTCGGGCTCCTCGCTTACTCTTTTGAAAACACACCTGAGGAGAGCAACATGAGTGGGTTCCCGTATGAGGAGCAGTTCGGCGTCAATAGAGCGCTCCCCG
>DASZHK010000005.1:0-10394 GCA_035937905.1 Acidimicrobiales bacterium | reverse complement strand
ACAAGTCATTAGTAAGTTAGAGGGTTGTGGCACAAGCGCGACACCAAAAGAAACCGGTGAAAAAGGCGGTAAAGCGCTCCCCAGGGCGACGCACGACCTCCGACACACCGAACGTCTGGCAGCGTCACCAACGAGACCTCTGGGTCGTGGCACTCGTCGTCGTCGGGCTCTTCGTGGCCCTCGCGGAAGTGGGTGCGCTCGGACCCGTCGGTCGGGCGATATCTCGCGCCCTCTCCGACGTCTTGGGCGTCGGGCGCTTCGCCATGGCCATCATCCTCCTCGCGCTCGGCGTCGCGATGGTGTGGGGGAAGATCGAATTCGATCGTGCTCGCGTGTTGTGGGGCGTCGTGCTCGGATTGCTCTCGATCAGCGGCATCGCCGACCTCTTCTTTGGTCGACCGGGCCTGCACGCAACGACGAAGGTCTTGGGACACGCGGGCGGATGGCTTGGCGTGGCGGTCGGCGGGGGAATGGCGAAGGCGCTGGGGGTCGCGGGCGCGATCGTCGTCTTCTTCGCGGTGCTCGTCGTCGCGACGATGGTCACGACTGGTATAGGACTTCGCGCATTGCTCGTCGGTGGCGGGACGTTCTTTCGCGCCCTCGGTCGGGCACTCGCGCGGTGGTGGATGATTCGTCCTCAGCGCGACGTTGCCGGCGACGGGGACGACGACGAAGAAGAAGCCGTGGTGGAGAGGCGTCGTCGACCTCAGGTTGAGCCTGAGCCCTTCGTCTACGACGAGTACGAAGAGGAGGAAGTCGAGCCCGCCTTCGTGTACGAGGATGACGAACCCGAAGAGGAAGAGGAGGTCGACGAGGTCCCGACGCGCGCGAAACGCGCGAAGCGTCAGCGGTACGTTCCGGTGCCGAGCGCGTGGGAACTGCCGCCCCTTTCGCTGCTGCAGCGAACGAGAGACCAAAAACTCGACCGTTCGCTCACTGACGCCGCCGGCGAAGAACTCGTCGACGCCCTCGCGGCGCACGGCGTGGAGACGGTGCTCTTGGGCTACACCGTCGGACCCACGGTCACGCGATTCGAGCTCGAATTGGGTCCGGGCGTCAAAGTCTCGCGTGTGACGTCGTTGAACAAGGACATCGCGTACGCAATGGCGTCGCCCGACGTGCGAATCCTCGCGCCGATCCCTGGCCGGTCGGCGATCGGTGTCGAGGTACCGAATCGACAGCGCACGCTGGTCGCGCTCGGCGACGTCCTCTCCTCTGACGAGTCGATCGCCGCTACCCACCCGCTCGACGTACCAATCGGGCGCGACATCTCCGGCAAGACGGTGGTCGTGAATCTCGGTGAGATGCCCCACGTGTTGATCTCGGGCGCCACCGGTGCCGGTAAGAGTTCCGCGATGAACTCGCTCATCACGGCCTTGGTCATGCGCGCGACGCCCGATCAACTTCGACTCCTCCTCATCGACCCCAAGCGAGTCGAGATGGGACAGTACAACGATCTACCTCACTTGTTGGCGCCCGTGGTCGTCGACCCGAAGAAGGCAGCCGGAGCGCTCAACTGGGCCGTGAAGGAGATGGAACGTCGCTACGACCTTTTGGCCGAGAGCGGCGCGCGCGACATCACCAGCTACCAGTTGATGTTGGCCAAGGGTGAGTTGGCCTCCGAACCCACGACCCAAGAACTAGTCGGTGACGCCGTAGAGCGCGCGACGGGTCTCGCGTCTGACGCCGAGCCCGCACCGGGCCCCGAAGAGTTGCCGTACATCGTCATCGTCGTCGACGAGTTGAACGACCTCATGATGGTCGCCGCGCGCGACGTCGAAGAGTCGGTCGTGCGCATCGCTCAAATGGCCCGCGCGGTGGGCATTCACTTAGTGCTCGCCACTCAACGTCCGAGTGTCGACGTCATCACGGGTGTCATCAAGGCGAACGTTCCGAGTCGAATGGCCTTCGCCGTCTCCTCGCTCGCCGACAGCCGAGTTATTTTGGACCAGGCCGGTGCCGAGCGACTGATCGGCAAGGGCGACATGCTGCTCGTCACCGCGTCGAGCAACATCGCTCGTCGACTCCAGTCACCGTGGGTCTCGGAAGACGAAGTACGGCGCGTCGTCGACGCGTGGCGAGCCCAAGGCGGACGACGCGAAACGGTCGTCGCGCTCGACGTTCCCCTGAGTGGCGGACTGACGTCGTCGGGCGGAGGTTCGGGTGACGACGACGACGAGGTCTTGCGTAAAGCGCGCGACCTCGTCATAAGTACCCAGACCGGCTCGACGTCGATGCTCCAGCGAAAGCTTCGCGTGGGTTTCGCCCGTGCCGGTCGGATCATGGACCAACTCGAAGAAGAAGGCGTCGTCGCCCCCGGTGACGGTTCGAAGTCGCGCAAAGTGCTCGTTACGCCCGAACAGTACGATCAACAGACTTCGCTTTAGCAGTGTCTCGTCACGCCCACGTTCGTCGTCCCGCTTTTCGTGGACTCTTCGCTCGCGCGTTCGGAGTCGTGATCGGTCTCGTCGTGGCCTCCGCCATCCTGGTCGGTATGCAGTTACCGCTCCTGCACCATCCCGCGAGCGTGCACGTGTCGCTGAGTGCCGTGTCGTTCAAGAATCCCGCGGCGTCGATTTCGTGGCCGACGATGGGCTCCGCCGCGATCGACATTCCCTCGCTCAACGTCATCGAAGGGCACGACACCCACGTCGTGCCGATTGCCAGCATCACCAAGATGATGACCGTCTACGTTGCGTTGAAGCATCTGCCTCTCGGTCTTGACGCCACTGGTCCCTGCGTCGTCGTCACCAGCGACGACGTGACCACCTACAAGACAATGTCCACACAGAACGAGTCGAGCGTACTCGTCACTGTGGGCGAGCAACTCTGCGAGAAGGACCTCTTGAACGGGGTCCTTGTCCACTCCGCGGGCAACTACGCGGTGATGCTCGCCAACTTGGTGGCCGGATCGAACGTCGCGTTCGTCGCGATGATGAACGAAGAAGCGGCGACGCTCGGACTGACCAGTACGCACTACGACGACGTGACCGGATTCTCCGCGCTGTCCGTCTCCACGGCGCTCGACCAGGCGAAACTCGCGGTGCTGCTCATGAAGTCGCCACTCGTTCGTTCGATCGTCATCCAACCCACTGTCACCTTGCCCGTCGCCGGGACCGTCACGTCCTTCACGCCGTACGTGGGCGTCGGCAACGTCATCGGTGTCAAGTCGGGACGTACGAGTGAAGCGGGGGGCTGTGACGTCATGGCCGTGACGTTCAAGGACGGCGCGACGACCAAGGTCCTCTACGCCGTCGTGCTGGGTCAACGAGGCGGCGACCTCCTCGGGCCGGCGGGAACGGCCGCGTTGGCGCTCGCGAACTCCGCCGTCGCGAGTCAACTGCACCACACCTTCGTGAAGGACCGCGCGATGGGAGAGATCGCGTACGAAGGTCGTCGTGTCGGCTTCGGTGTCACCCAGCAGCACGAGGTGTGGTGGTGGCCAGCGCAGGGCGGCCTTAAGGTCACCGTTCACGTTCGCCGCTTCACGTCTTCGATTCATCGCGGCGAGGTCGTGGGTTATCTCAACGTGAAAGGAGTGAACGACCGCACGTTCACCTTGCGTGCGCTCGGTAATCTCTCGCCGCCGTCGTTGCTCGAGCGCCTACGCTGAAATGATGTTCGCCCGCGTTCCCGCCAGTTCAGCCAATCTCGGACCGGGTTTTGATACGCTCGCCGTCGCGCTGACCCTCTACGTTGAAGTCGAGTTGGAGCCGGCCGACGAGCTCAGCATCGTGAGCGACGGCTGTGGCGCGGGGAAGTTCGACGACGAACGACACCTAGGGGTTCAAGTCGCGAGCAGCATTCTTGGTCACACCAACTTCGCCATGCACGTCACGTCGACGATCCCTTTGTCGAGGGGACTCGGGTCATCAGCGGCGCTGGCCGTTGCCGCCGCTGCCGCCGCGGGCGCACTCGACCCGCTCGCCGTAGGCACGCGCGTCGACGGACACGCGGAGAACGCGGCCGCCTCGGTACTCGGAGGATTGGTCGTCGCGAGCGCCGACGAGACGGGTGTCGTGACGGCGCGTCAACTCCCTCTCGACGACACCTGGCGATTCGTCGTCGTCGTGCCTGACCTCGAACTCGACACCGCCGACGCGCGTTGCGTGTTGCCTTTGGAGGTGCCCTTTGCTGACGCGGTGCGCAACCTCAACGCCTTCGGTCTTTTGATCGCGGGCCTCGCGAACCATCACGAGTTCGTGGGTGCCGCCATGGACGACTATCTCCATCAGCCCTATCGATCGCAACTTCTCGAGTACGCGGCGCCTCTGCTCTCGTTGTTGCGCGCAAGTGGCGCGGCGGGGTCGTGCTGGTCGGGCTCAGGTTCAACGATGTTAGGACTCGTGACGAACGAGACGGCGCCGGACGTGGCGAAGGCCGCCACGAGCTTCTTGCACGAGCGGTCCCTTCGAGGTGACGTCCTCGTCCTCGACGCGGACCGCACGGGGCTGGTTCTTCGTTGAGCTCAGCCGACCACCGCGTCGCTGGGAGAACTCTTAGTGGCGCCGGGTTCATGATGCTTGGGGCGGTGTTGATCCAATGGACCGCCGCCATCGTGATTCCCGTCTTTGCGGTGATTGGCCCGTCCGCGGCGAGCGCGTGGCGTTTCGCACTAGGCGCCATCGTGCTGCTCGCACTCACTCGACCTGACGTTCGCCATTGGTCACGACGTCAGTGGCTGGGCGCGCTCGCGCTCGGGGTGACGACGGCCTTCATGAACCTCTGCTTCTACCAAGCCATCGCCCGCATACCGCTCGGCGGTGCGGTGGCCATTGAGTACCTGGGGCCGTTCTGCGTGGCGGCGCTCGGCAAACGCACGCCGCGTCACCTCGCGTTCGTCGCGCTGGCCGGTGCCGGCGTCGTGGCCCTCACTCGACCCGGCAGCGGTCTCACGTTCATCGGCGTCCTCTTCGCCGCGGGTGCCGGACTCGGTTGGGCCGCGTACATCTTCGCGTCGCAGCGCGTGGGTGGGACGACGAAGGGATTCGGGGGACTCGCCGTGTCGATGTCGGTGGCGGCCGCTCTCACCCTGCCGCTGTCGCTGGGCGCGAGTGCGAAACTCATCGATCACCCGGACACGCTGCTGCGTATCTCCATCGTCGCGATCGTCGCGATCGCGCTTGGTTTTGGGTCTGAGCTCGAAGGACTTCGACGATTAAAGCCGTCGATCGCGGGCGTGTTGATGGCGGGCGATCCCGCGGTGGCCTTCCTGATTGGCTGGCTGTTGTTGAACCAAGTGGCCCGAGGGTGGGACCTCGTGGGGCTTGGCTGCGTCGTCGTCGCTGGCGCCGGCGTGATGCTCGATTCCACCGTGAGTGAGAGCGAACTCGCTCAGTAGGCTTGAGAGGTGGCAGCACCCAAATCCTTCGCTATTCGCACGTTTGGCTGTCAGATGAACGAACACGACTCGGAGCGACTGGCGGGGCTGCTGGTGGCCGACGGACTGGTGCCGGCCACGAGCGACGCCGACGCCGACGTCATCGTGCTCAACACCTGCACCATCAGAGAGAACGCGGACCTGAAGCTCTACAGCGCGCTCGGACAGTTAAAGGCCCTCAAAGAAGAGCGACCCGGTCTGCAGATCGCGGTCGGGGGTTGCATGGCCCAGAAGGACCGCGGCACCATCCTCGAGCGCGCGAACTGGGTGGACGTGGTCTTTGGGACCCACAACCTCGCGTCGGCGCCCTCGCTCCTTCGCCGGTCTCGCACGGAAGGTCCCTTGGTCGAGATCCTGGACGCGCCCGACCCGGTGACGAGTCGCGACATGGCGCCCGCCCTCTACGCCGTTCGCGAATTGCCGTTCGCCGCGTGGATGACGATTCAAACGGGCTGTGACAACACCTGCGCGTACTGCATCGTGCCGAGCGTTCGTGGCGGCGAGATCAGTCGTCCACTCGTCGACCTGATCAACGAGGCGACGATGTTGGCGCAGTCGGGCGTCACCGAGATCACCGTGCTCGGTCAGAACGTGAACTCCTACGGTCGTGACATCACGGGACGTCGCCCACTCTTCGCGGAACTACTGCGCGCCCTCGGCGACGTTCCGGGCCTGGAGCGAATTCGCTTCACCAGTCCACACCCGAAGGACCTTCGCCCCGAGACCATCGCCGCGATGGCCGAGACGAAGAGTGTCTGCAACCAGTTGCACCTTCCCTTGCAGTCGGGATCGAACCGTGTCCTCAAGGCGATGCGTCGCGGGTACAGCGTCGAGCGATACGTGGAGAAACTCGCGGCCGCCCGGTCCGCGATTCCCGATCTCGCGGTGACGACGGATCTCATCGTGGGTTTTCCTGGTGAGAGCGACCGAGAGTTCGACGAGACTCTCGAGGTCGTCGCGGCCTGTGAGTTCGACCTTGCCTACACCTTCATCTTCTCGCCGCGTGAAGGAACGCGCGCGGCCGAGATGGGTGATGACTTCGTTGGCTCGGACGTCATCAAAGCTCGTTTCGAACGACTGAAGGACGTCACCGATCGCTCGGCGCTGCGCCATCACCAAGCTCGAGTGGGAAAACGCGAAGAGGTGCTCGTCGAAGGACCTTCTCGACGCAACGACCAGATGCTCTCGGGTCGCACGCGTCAGGGAAAGCTGATCCACTTTCCCGTCCCCGAGAACGTCGCGCGCACGGGCTCGCTCGTCAGTGTGGACGTCACCTACGGCGCTCCGTACTACTTGATGGGTGAGATGAACGCGATTATTCGCGCACCTCGCCACAAGATTCGCGTGCCACTGCTCTCGACGTGACGCGGCCAACGACCCCGGCCGTGGCGCTCGTCGGTCCCACCGCGTCGGGTAAGTCGGCGCTGGCTCACGAACTCGCCCTTGAGTGCGGCGGCTCCATCGAACTCCTCAGCGTCGACGCCATGGGCGTCTATCGCGGAATGGACCTCGCCACGGCGAAACCGTCGCGCCACGAACGCGGGGAGGTTTCCTACCATCTACTTGATCTCGTCAGCCCGAGCGAAGAGTTCACCGTCGCGCAGTTCCAGCGCGAGGCGAGGTCGGCGTTGGCGAGCGTGAGCGACGTGGGACACCGCGCGATGTACGTTGGTGGCACGGGACTGTACGGTCGCGCCGTCCTCGACGACTTGGACATTCCTGCCCGCTATCCCGAGGTCCGTCGCACGCTCGAAGAACGCGCCGAACGCGACCTCGCCGGTCTCTACGACGAACTGGTTCAACTCGACCCACTCGCCGCCAGTCGCCTCGAAGCAACGAACGAACGGCGCGTCGTTCGTGCGCTCGAAGTGACCCTCGGCGCGCAGCGACCCTTCTCCTCGTACGGTGAGGGTCTGCTCAACTACGGCCCCGTTCGCGTCGTACAGGTCGGACTCGACTGCGATCTCGAGACGCTCGACGAGCGCATCGAACGACGGTTTCGGTCGTGGATGGACCAGGGCCTGATGCAAGAGATTGAAGAACTTCTTCGTGCACCCGGAGGACTCGGGCGCACCGCTCGCCAAGCCGTGGGGTACCGAGAGTTGTTGCGACACGTCGAAGAATCGGTCCCCCTCGACGAGTGCGTCACGGAAGCCCTGACGAGGAGTCGTCGTTTGGCCAGAAGGCAGCGATCGTGGTTCCGTCGCGACCCTCGCGTCGAGTGGTTCAGCGACGTCACGTCGGCCAAGCGGCGCCTCCTCGAGGTGTTGAGTACCGCCAACGGGTTCGTGCGAGACTAGATCGGTGACAGTGCGCACTCTCCAAAAGTGGCACGGCGCAGGAAATGACTTCCTCGTGGACGTGCAAAATGACGGGATTTCCTCGTGGTGGACCCCCGCACGCGCTCGCGCACTTTGCAATCGTACGACGGGCGTCGGCGCGGACGGCGTACTCATCGCGACACTTGGCGCGGTCGTCTCGATGACGCTGTTTAACGCTGATGGTTCGCCCGCGGAGATGTCCGGCAACGGCATCCGCTGTCTCGCCGCCGCTGTTCGACGCGCGACGAACGCCACGTGGGACAACTTGGACGTGGAGACCGTCGCTGGATTGCGCAACGTACGTCTGACGATGGACGGTGCCTCGGGTTACGGCAGCGTCGCCATGGGCGAGGTGACCTTCGAGGAGTCGATCGACGGTGCCCTTGGCGTGGCCCGGGTGGGTAATCCCCACGTCGTGGTGCTTGACGACCCCGCGTGGAGTGTCGCCGGTCGTGAGGAGATAGCCGCGAAACTGGCCGCGCAGGTCGGGGGAGCGAACGTCGAGTTCTTGAGCGTGCTGGGCACGGACCACCTCTGTATCGACGTGATCGAACGTGGCGTGGGTTGGACCCAAGCGTGCGGCACCGGATCGTGCGCGGTCGCTGCAGTCGCGCGACGGGCGGGACTGAGCGGTGACGTCGTGACCGTCGAGAACCCTGGTGGCGCCTTGCGCGTGGCGTTAGAGGGTAACGAGGCCACCCTGAGTGGTCCTGTGCAGTTCGTAGCGAACGTGGAGTGGCTCGAAGCTTGACGTACGTACCGAGCACACTGATTGACCGCACGTTTCGCGAGAAGATCGTTCTCGTCGGCGTTCAGTTTCCCGGCGTGAGCGCGGACGAACTCGACCATCAACTCGACGAACTCGCCCTCCTCGTCGACACCGCCGGTGCCGACATCGTCGCGCGCGTTGTCCAACGGCGCGACAGTCCCGACCCGGCCACCTTCCTCGGTTCGGGCAAGGTCCTAGAACTCAAGGAGATCTGTCTCGCGCTCGACTCTGACACCGTGGTCTTCGAACACAATCTCTCGCCGGCGCAACAGCGAAATCTGGAGAAGATCCTCGGGCGCACGGCCATCGACCGAACGGCCGTGATCCTCGACATCTTCGCGCAGAACGCCCGCACGCCCGAAGGTAAGGCCCAAGTCGAATTGGCACTCCTTGAGTACCGGCTGCCGCGTCTTCGGCGAGCTGGCGGTTCCCTCTCGCAACAGGCTGGTCACATCGGTACGCGCGGTCCCGGAGAAACGCAGTTAGAGGTCGACCGCCGCCGCCTCGTCCAGAGGATTCACCACATTCGACGCGAGCTGAAGGAGATCGACCGCACACGCCAGGTTCAGCGACAGGGTCGCGCTCGTGGACGACACCGCGAAGTGACGTTGGTGGGCTACACCAACGCGGGCAAGTCCTCGATGCTGAACGCGCTGACGAACGCGGGGGTCGACGTCGAGGATCGGCTCTTCGTCACCTTGGACCCGCGCACGCGGCAACGTCAGCTTCCCGGTGGTGAGACCGTACTGTTCACCGACACCGTCGGCTTCATCTCGAACTTGCCGCATGAACTCGTGGAGGCGTTCATGAGTACGTTGAAGTCGGTCCAGCTCGCGGACCTCTTGGTGCACGTGGTGGACGGCGCGAGTGACAACGCCGAAGAACAGATCGCCGCCGTGCGAGACGTGCTCGTCGAGATTGGCGCCGATCAGGTCGTCGAACTACTGGTCTTCAACAAGGCCGACGTTGCGGGTTCGCGGGCGAAGGACCTCGCGAAGCTTTACGAGGGGAGTGTCTGGGTCTCCGCGAAGACCGGCGAGAACCTCGACGACGTCATCGCCGCGATCGGTGATCGCCTCCGCTCGCACGACCGCGTACTCACCTTGCAACTTCCACTCGATCGTGGCGATTTGCTCGCCGCCGCGCACCGCGAAGGTGACGTGATCGATACGACCGTCAGCGATGAAGGTGTGTTGATCCATGTCGTTCTCGACGCCGTCGGCGCCGCGCGCTTCAGCGAGTGGCGCGTGTCGGCGTGAGTTTCACCCCTCCCGCGTACCCCTACGAACGTCTGGACGGCCTCAAGGACGTGGCGGCGGCGTTCGAAGGCGGCCCCATCGATTGTTCGATCGGCACGCCCGTCGACCCACCGCCCGCGTTCGTCATCGAGGAACTCGCGCGCGGCGTTGGCGCGAAGGGCTACCCGCCGTCGGCGGGCACGCCGGACTTCCGAGACGCCGCGGCACGATGGATGAATCGCCGCTTCTCGCTCTCGCTCGACTCCGACGATCTCGCGGCGTGCGTGGGTACCAAGGAGTTCGTTGGTTCGCTCGCCGGGTACCTCCATTTGCGCCGTCCCGATCGCGACACCGTGCTCTACCCCTCGGTCAGTTACCCGACCTACGCAATGGGCGCGACACTGGCGGGCCTGCGCTCGGTACCCGTCGCGATGGTGAACGGACAGCTCGACCTCGAGTCCGTCGACGCCGTCGACGTGTCGCGGGCACTCGTCCTGTGGTCGAACTCACCGTCGAATCCAATGGGCACCCTCGACGATCTCGAGCGTCACGCCGCGTGGGGCAGACAAAACGGCGTCCTCGTCGTGAGCGACGAGTGTTACGCGGAGTTCACGTGGGCCACGCGACCGCGGACGATCCTTGAGCACGGCTCCGACGGCGTGCTGGCGCTGCACTCACTTTCGAAA
>DASZHK010000004.1:0-32435 GCA_035937905.1 Acidimicrobiales bacterium | reverse complement strand
TGAAGAAACTGAAGGTGTTCCACAATGTCGCGAGCGTCTCACGAAGTGACGCGTCGATGGGTCCAAGTCCCGCGCGCGTGGAGGTCCACGGCGAACCTTGCGAGAACATCCACCAACGAAGGGGATCGGCGCCGCGTGTGTTGAGTACTTCCCACGGGTCGATCACGTTGCCCACGGACTTGCTCATCTTCTTCCCGGACTCATCGACGATGTGACCGAGGCACAGCACGTGTTCGTAGGGCTTGGCGCCAAAGACCAACGTGTTCACCGCGAGCAACGTGTAGAACCAACCGCGCGTCTGATCGATGGCTTCCGCGACGAGTTGCGCGGGGAACTGCATCGCCTCCGCGCTTCCGGGTACGTGGGGGTAGCCCACCTGCGCGGCGGGCATGGAGCCGGCGTCGAACCACGCGTCGATGACCGGCTCAACCCGGCGAGCTTCGTCGCCGCACTGGGGACAGGGAAAGACGACGTCGTCAATGACAGGTCGGTGTGGTTCGAGGTCGCTCAGGTCCCGCCCCGTCAACGCGGAGAGTTCGGCGCGCGAGCCCACGCACGTTAGGTGACCGTCGCGACATCGCCAGATTGGTAGCGGTGTCCCCCAGTACCGATCGCGTGACAACGCCCAGTCGACGTTGTTCTCGAGCCACTCGCCCATGCGTCCGTCACGAATGTGCGCCGGGTGCCAGTCGACCGTCGCGTTCTCCGCGAGCATCTGCTCTTTGAACTTGCTCGTCGCGACGTACCAACTGGGCTTCGCCCAGTAGATGAGCACCGTCCCGCAGCGCCAGCAGTGGGGCAAGGAGTGAGTGAAGTCGTAGCGCTTGATGAGTAGTCCCCGACGATCGAGTTCGTCGTTGATCTCGTGATTGGTGTCGCGTACGTGTTTGCCTTCGAGCCACGCGACGGCCGCGCTGAACGTACCGTCGGGACCGACGGGATTCAACGTGGGCAGTCCGTTCTCTCGCGCGATCTGGCGGTCGATCTCGCCGAACGCGGGCGACTGGTGGACGAGGCCGGTACCGTCTTCGGTCGTGACGTAGTCGGCGGCGACGACGTAACAGGTGTCGACGTCGTCGGGCAGCGCGACGTCCGTAAAGGGACGTTGGTAGTGGACACCCACGAGGGCCGTGCCCGGGAACGTTCCTGACGGTGCCGCGTCGTCGCCGAAGAGCGACGCCACCAGGTCTTCCGCGACGACCAGACCGTCGACGACGGCGTACGTGACCTCGGGGTTCACCGCGACGGCGACGTTGGAGAGCAAGGTCCAAGGCGTGGTCGTCCACACGGCCAGATGGGTCGCGCCGGCGAGATCAGTTCGATCGCCCGCGTCGGTGAGGGCGAACTTCACGTAGGCGCTCTCGTCGGTCTCATCGGTGTGCACGCCGGGCTGACCCAACTCGTGCGACGAGAGCCCCGTTTCACATCGCGGACAGTAGGGAATGACCTTCAAGTCCTCGTAGAGCAGCCCCTTGTCGAAGAGTTGCTTCAAGTGCCACCACACCGACTCCACGTACTCCGGGTGGAACGTGTAGTACGCGTGCTCCATGTCGGTCCAGTAACCAATACGGTCGGTCAGTCGCTCGAATTCGCCGACGTAGGTGAGGACCGACTCTCGACAGAGCCGGGTGAATTCGGCAACGCCGACCTTCTCCTCGATCATCTTCTTGCCCGACACGCCGAGCTGCTTTTCTACCTGCACCTCGACCGGCAGGCCGTGCGTGTCCCAGCCGGCGCGGCGCGCCACGTACTTTCCGCGCATGGTGTGATATCGACAGAAGAGGTCCTTGTACACGCGTGCCCACACGTGGTGCAGTCCCGGCATGCCGTTGGCGGTGGGGGGCCCTTCGTAGAACACCCAGGGTTCGGCACCCTCGCGCAGTTTCATCGAACGTTCGAAGACGTTGTTGGCCTTCCAACGGGCGAGCTCGGCCTCTTCAAGGGCCACAAACTCAAGTTCGGCGCTGACGGGGCGGAACATGTATCTCCTTCGATGAACTCTCACATCGTAGTGAACGACGTGAAACCGCCGAACCCGCACGTACTGTGGGGTCGTGTCAGAAATCACCATCATCGACGAACCCATTACGTCGCACGGCGCGCTCAGCGTCTACTACGCCGCCGTCGACGAACTGGATCGCCGCTACGAAGGGAGCGACGAAGGAAGTCACCTGCAGGTGGACGAGTTGAAACCTCCCGAAGGACTCTTTCTCGTCGCGCGTCTCGACGGGCACCCCGTCGGTGGCGTCGGCCTTCGGTCCATCAGCGATCGAGCACTCAAGCTCGGTGAGATCAAACGCCTCTGGGTTCGACCCGATCTACGTCGTCGCGGCGTCGGCTTGCGTCTGATGACCGACGCCGAGGACCGTGCGCGATCGATGGGTTTTCTTCAGCTCTATCTCGAGACCGGCTACGCCCAACCCGAGGCGGTCGAGCTCTACCAACAGACCATGTGGACGCCGGTGAAGGACTACCCGCCGGGTGCGTACTCGTACCCCCAGGCCTTCCGCTTCACGAAAATGCTCTAGGCGAAGCGCTCATCCAGCCACTCGGGTGACAGATCCTCGAGGGAATCAAGGACGAGGTCGGCGAGAAGAAACTCTGCGTGACCACGGTCGTCGGGGGTCGGCACCGCGATCACGGTCATTCGACCCGCTTTCGCGGCCAAGACGCCGGCCGCTGAGTCCTCCAGCACGAGGCACGCACTCGGCGCGACGTCGAGTGACGCGGCCGCCGTGAGAAAAACGCCGGGATGGGGCTTGCCGTAGGGCTCGAACTCGGCGGAATGGATCGACACGAAACGATCGAGCAGATCGAAGTGCTTGAGGCATCGGGCGATCAGCGCCATGGGCGTCGAACTCGCCAGAGCCATCGGACCGCGCTCCCCCGCCAGGTCGAGTGAACGAAGCGCGCCGGACAGGAGTCGACCTTCACTCTCGACCAGATCGCCAACGCGACCGAGGAGGAGTCCGACGACGTCATCGGTTGACGGCCCCGACCACGGGTACAGTGAGAACCAAAAATTGACGACCTCGTTGACGAACATGCCCTTCGTGGAGCGACCTTCCGCGTCAGCGATCGGGACGCCGAGGGAACCGAAGATCTCGACTTCCGCCTTGTGCCACAGGATCTCGGAGTCCAAGAGGAGTCCGTCCATATCGAACAACGTTGCTTGCAGACTCACCCCGTAACCTTTACACACACCGAAGTGAGAGGACCAAATGACCGTGCGCCGGCTCGAGCCGCGCGATGTTGACGTCGTCGTCTCGAGAGTGAAGGAACGTCTCAGTGACGACGCTCGACGAAACCCGCTACTGAACGCCGACTTCTCGAGCGAGCATTTCTCCCGCGCGCTCAACGACGCAATAGAAAAGACGTGGGTGTCGGAAGTAGACGGTCGCGTCGTGGGCCATCTCTACGGAGCGCTCCTCGAAAGCGTCGAGTACGGCAACGGTGTCTGGATTGGCCCCGACGGCGTCTCGTTCGATGGCGTCGACCAGCTAGCCGAACTGTACGCCACGGCAGGCGCGACGTGGATCGAACGTGGAGCACTCGAACACTACGTGTGGGTGTTCGACGATCCTGAGGACACGACACCGTGGTACGAACTCGGCTTCGCGCGTATGCACGTGCGCGGCGTCTTGTCGCTCAATGAAGAACGAGGACATCGCTTGCCGCTCGGCTACTCGGTTCGTCGAGGAGGTCCGGAGGATTTAGAGCTCGCGCTCGTCATCGACGCGACACTCGACGAAGCGCAGCGACGAGGTCCGAGCTTTTCGATCTCCTTCGAACACGCCTCGCGCGCCGAGGAGATGCTCGAAGCGCTCGAAGATGACGAGGTCCACTACTACGTGGTCGAGAACTCAGGTGTTGGCGTCGCGCAATGTCTGACGTTTCCCCTTGAACCGCGCCGAGGCTCGTTCGACGACACGTTGCACGTCAGCGCCGTCGCCGTCCTACCCGATCACGAACACCTCGGGGTGGCCCGCGCGCTCATCGATCACGCGCTTAACGACGCCCTCGCCGCGGGCTTCGGTCACGTAGAAACAAATTGGCGCGTGACCAACCGACGGGCGAACCACTTCTGGGTCCGCTACGGGTTTCGACCGACCTACGTGCGACTACACCGTACGATCGGTTCGAGTTAGCTAAGCGCCGACTCGATAGCGATGACGAGCGCCGGGTCCTCAGGCGTCACCTGCGGGGCGAAGCGCGTCACGGCGCCGTCACGACCGACGAGGAACTTCTCGAAGTTCCATCGAACGTCGCCGGAGTACCCCTCGGCGTCGGGCACCTTCTCGAGTTCGGCGTAGATGGGACTCTGTTCGTCACCGTTGACGTCGATCTTCTCGAAGAGCGGGAAGGTCACGCCGTAGGTCGTCGAGCAGAAGGTCTGGATCTCCTCAGCGGTCCCGGGCTCTTGTCCCGCAAACTGGTTGCAGGGAAAGCCGACCACGCTGAAACCTTGATGCTCGTACCTCTTCTGCAGCGTCTCGAGCCCTTCGTACTGTGGCGTGAGACCACACTTCGAAGCGACGTTGACGATGAGAATCGCCTCTCCCTTGAAGCCGGCCAACGAACTTGACTCGCCTGAAAGGGTATTGACTGGGATGTCGTAAATGGTCATGACCAGACCCTAACGGTCGATAGCGGTGAAGCGCCAGACGTAGGCTCGACGCGTGCGGGCCCTGACCATCGACGAGAAACGGCTCAAGGTCGTCGAGCGCGACTCCCCCGAACCCGGACCGAGCGACGTGGTCGTCGCGGTGCGCGCGGCGGGCATCAACGCGGCGGACCTCATGCAGCGTGAAGGTTTCTACCCCGCGCCGCCGGGCTTTCCTGCGGACATTCCCGGCATGGAACTCGCCGGATTCGTCAACGCCGTGGGTGAAGGCGTGTCGACGTCGTTGATCGGACGACGCGTCTGCGCCATCGTCGGCGGTGGCGCGCAAGCCTCTCACTGTGTCGTGGCGAGCGAGCACTTGCTTTTCGTGCCCGAGCACGTCAGTTGGAGCGAAGCGGGCGGTTTCCCAGAAGCCTTCACGACGGCGTACGACGCACTCGTCACGCAAGGTCACCTTCAAGCGGGAGAGCGAGTGCTCATCTCAGGCGCCGCGGGCGGCGTCGGCTCCGCCGGTGTCCAGATTGCGCACGCGCTTGGTGCACTCGTCGTCGCGGTCACTCGAGATGACGAACATCATGACGCCTTGCGTGCGCTCGGTGCAAATGAAACAGTCATTCTTAGCGACGTCAACTCCGTGGATCCCGTCGACGTCGTCCTCGAACTCGTCGGCGCCGCGAACGTGAGCGCCGCACAAAATGTATTGCGCCCCCACGCTCGTTACGTGATCATCGGCGTCGGCGCAGGCGCCCGCGTGGAGATCGACCTGTTATCGATGATGCGCACTCGCTACACCCTTACCGGCTCGACGCTGCGCTCACGCACCCGTGAAGAGAAGGCGGCGGTCGCGCAACTCCTTCGCGACGTGCTTATCCCTCGATGGGAGCATGGTGACTTCTCCGTACCGATTGCGAAGACGTTCGATCTCGGCGACGCCGTCGCCGCCTACGACTACTTCGCTCAGCCAGGGAAGCTCGGCAAGGTCGTCTTGACCGTCGACGATTGAAACGTCACCGCCGCGTCGTACCCGCGAGGCACCATGGACAAACCAATGGTCGAGGTACTCTTCACCAATGGAGCCGCGACTTGAGGCCAATCGTGCCAATTGGAACGAGCGCGTGGGAATACATACTCGTTCGCAGTTCTACGACGTCGAGGGATGGCTCCGCGGCGGCCCGGGACCACGTCGCGAAGAACTGGAGGCGCTCGGGGACGTCGACGGCAAGTCCCTTGTGCACTTGCAGTGCCATTTCGGATTGGACACACTGAGTTGGGCCCGAGCCGGCGCCGTCGTCACGGGTGTGGATTTTTCACCGCAGGCAATCGACGAGGCGAGGGTGCTTTCGATTCGCGCAGGTCTGGCGAACCGCTCGACTTTCGTCTGCGCCAACGTGTACGACGCGCCGCAGGTGCTCTCGGACCAGCGTTTCGACATCGTGTACGTCAGTTTGGGAGCACTCTGTTGGTTACCGAACGTCGCCGCGTGGGCTGCGGTCGTCGCTGACCTGTTGAATCCAGGCGGTCGGTTCTACGTGCACGACGTCCATCCTTTCGCGGGCTGCTTCGACGATGAAGGTGAACGAATCATCTATGGCTACTTCGAAGAGATCGATCATCCCTTCGTGTACGACGGCGAGTACACCTACACCGACGGCGACAAACTCTCCGCGACGAGAACGTACGAGTGGAATCACTCTCTCGGCGAGATCGTCACGGCGTTGATCGAACGTGGATTGGTGGTCGACGCGCTGACGGAACACGACTGGACTATGTCGCAACAGTTCCCCTGGCTGGTGAAGGACTCTTCAGGCCGCTACGTCGTGCCTCAGAACCGTCCGCGCGTTCCTCTTTCGTTCACGCTCGTCGCCCACTCGTCCCCGACCACCTGACGCGACCGTCGGCGCTGTTTCTGCGTTGAACGCCGACAACTCGTGACAACGCGTGACGAGGCAACAACGAGCACTTCAGCGTGCTGGGCGCAACATCGGGAACTGCGAACGTCACGTTAAGTTGTCCCCGTGCTTAGTTCGATACCGCCGCCGCATCCGTCACGGTGCGATCCCCAACGTGACGACTACGTAGCCATACTTGCCGCTCATGAGCAAGCCGTTCGACTCGGCCAACCCAGTTACCGCGATCCCGCGACGGGACTCACCGTGTTAACCGTTGCCACGCATCTTGCGCGTGGTACCTGTTGCGAAAGTGGCTGTCGCCACTGTCCTTATCTAGAGGAGTGATCGAAGCGGCGTGTAGGGAAGTCCGAGCGCTTCCGCGACGGGTCCGTACGTCACCTTGCCGTTCACGACGTTGACCCCTTCGGCGAGAGCGTCGTCGGCGACGACAGCTTCGCGCCAGCCGTGACGAGCGAGTTCTAACACGTAGGGCAACGTCGCGTTCGAGAGGGACTTCGTCGACGTCGCCGGCACCGCGCCGGGCATGTTCGCCACGCAGTAGAAGATCGAGCCGTTGACTTCGAAGGTCGGATTCGAGTGCGTGGTGGGCCGCGTCGCTTCGAAACAGCCGCCCTGGTCGACGGAGATGTCCACCAACACCGAGCCCTCGCGCATCCGGGCCACGAGATCGTTGCTCACCAGCTTCGGCGCCTTCGCGCCGACCACCAGGACCGCGCCGATGACGATGTCGGCGTCGAGACAGGCTTCTTCGATGGCCAACGTCGACGACGCGATCGTCTCGACACGTCCGTCGAAGTGGATGTCGACTTGACGAAGTCGCTCCAAGTTGCGATCCAATATCTTCACGTTGGCGTGCAATCCCACCGCCATCGTCGCCGCGGCGAGACCTGACACGCCGGCACCGATCACGACCACGTTGGCCGGCGCTACCCCAGGGACACCGGAGATCAACGTGCCGTGTCCCCCGCCCGGGCGCATGAGGTGGTGCGCGCCCATCAGCGGCGCCATTCGTCCGGCCACTTCACTCATGGGCGTGAGGAGCGGCAGCGAGTTGTCGCGAAGACGAACCGTCTCGTAGGCGATCGCGACGTTGCCCGCGGCGACCAGCGCGTCCGTGCACTCCCTCGACGCCGCCAAGTGCAGGTACGTGAAGAGCACTTGGTGGCGGTGCGCCGCGAGACGGTCATACTCCGCGGCGACGGGTTCTTTGACCTTCAACAGCATTTCGCTCTCGGCCCAGACGTCGTCGACGTCGTCGACGATGGTGGCGCCGTTCGCGACGTAACTCGCGTCGGCGATGGACGAACCAACGCCCGCGCCTCGTTCGACGAGCACGCGATGTCCGGCGCCCGTGAGCTCTCGAGCGCCCGCGGGCGTCAACGCCACGCGATCCTCGTCGGTCTTAATCTCTTTGACAACGCCGATGATCATCGTTGATCGCTCTCACTTATCTGGTCGACTCTCACGCTAACAACTTGACACGTCACGCACCCATTCCCCGTAACGTCAGAACTCGAGATTGTGCATCACGTGCTTGATACGGGTGTAGTCCTCGAAGCCGTAGACCGAGAGGTCCTTGCCGTACCCCGACTTCTTGAAGCCTCCGTGGGGCATCTCGGCGACCATCGGTATGTGCGTATTGATCCACACGCAGCCAAAGTCGAGGTCCCGAGCGAAGCGCAAGGCGCGACCGTGGTCCCTCGTCCACACCGACGACGCCAAGCCGTAGTCCACTCCGTTCGCCCAACTGAGCGCCTCGGTTTCGTCGGAGAACTTCTGGACCGTGATGACGGGTCCGAAGATCTCGTTCTGGATCATCTCGTCGTCCTGACGCAGTCCCGCGACGACCGTCGGTTCGATGAAGTACCCGTCGCTGCCGACTTGGGAACCGCCCGTCACGACCGAGGCGTGCTTCGGCGCACGACCCAAGATGCCGGTCACCCGTTCGAACTGCGTTCGATTGTTGACCGGACCGAAGAGCGCGTCCTCGCTGTCCGGATTACCGATCACGGTGTTCCTCGCCTGCTCCGCGAGGGCGTCGACGAAGTCGCCGTAGATCTTGTCGCCCGCCAACACGCGCGTGGCGGCCGTGCAGTCCTGGCCCGCGTTGAAGTAACCAGCGATCGCGATGCCCTCGACGGCGGCCGCGAGGTCGACGTCATCGAACACCACGACCGGCGCCTTTCCTCCGAGTTCGAGATGGACGCGCTTCAGGTCCTTCGCCGCCGATCCCGCGACTTCCATACCGGCTCGTACCGATCCCGTGATCGACACCATCGCCGGCACGGGGTGCTCCACGAGCGCGCGACCGGTGTCGCGGTCACCACACACGACACCGAAGACACCTTCGGGGAGGGCTTCGGCCATCAACGAGGCCATGAACAGTGTCGAGGCCGGTGTCGAATCACCGGGCTTCAACACCATCGTGTTGCCCGCGGCGATGGCCGGCGCCCACTTCCATACGGCCATCATCATCGGGTAGTTCCACGGCGTCACCGCCGCGCACACGCCTACGGGCTCGCGGCGCACGTAGCTCGTCATACCCTCCATGTACTCCGCGGCGCCGCGACCCTCCAAGAGTCGAGCGGCGCCCGCGAAGAAGCGGATCTGGTCGATCATCGGCGGGATCTCTTCACTCATCGTGACCGCGATGATCTTTCCCGTGTTCTCCGCCTCGATGGCGACGAGCTCTTCAGCGTTCGCTTCCAAGAGATCGGCGATCTTCAAGAGCGCCATCGAACGTTGCGACGGCGTCGTTCGCTTCCACGACGTGAACGCTTTCGCCGCGACTTGGACCGCGTGATCGACGTCGCTCTCATCTGAAACAGGCATTTCGGCGAATGGCTGACCGGTCACGGGACTCAGCAACTCGACGTACTTCCCGCTCTTTGGCGCGAGCGATTCCCCACCGATGAAGTTGGCCAAGCGACGCATACTGCCCTCCTTACGCGAGCCCGTCTAGCGACAGCGCCCCACGTCACTCTGCCAGAGTTTGCTTGGGTTTCGCAACCACGAACTGTGAAATAAGTCACGTGAGGCGCATATGACGACGCATTCCGTCGCGATAGACCCCTATACTGTCTCTATCCGCAGTCGTTGGCCGTAAGGCCAGGGACCGGGAGCAACCAATGCCAGGACCCAAACCACAGCGAGAGAGTCAAGCGAACGACGATCGTTCGAACATTGAACTCATCAACACTGCACCGGGAGTCCTTGACGCGCCGGACCGCAAAATCATCAGTCTCTTGCAACAAGACGGACGACGCGCCTACGGCGCGATCGCCGAAGAGATCGGTCTCTCCGAAGCCGCGGTGCGTCGTCGGGTGCAGCGTCTGAAGGACTCGGGCGTGATGCAGATCGTGGCGATCACCGATCCCCTGCAACTCGGCTACGGCCGTGAAGCGTTGATCGGCATTCGCGTCCACGGTGACGTGCGCCTGGTAGCGGACAAGATCGCGGCCATCGACGAAGCGAACTACGTCGTCATGACCGCGGGCAGCTTTGACATCATCGCCGAAGTCATTGCTGAAGATGACAACGACCTGGTGCACCTGTTGAATGACGCGATTCGCTCCATTCCTGGCGTGACCGAAGTCGAGACGTTTTTGTATTTGAAACTAGCGAAGCAGACCTACGCATGGGGGACAAAGTGACACTTCACGAGACCATTTCTGACGGCATCGCCGTCACTGACGAGAAACACGCCAGTCATAGCTACTCCGAACGCGCGAGACGCAACCTCTGGTTGCAGATGTCGCGCATGGGCGCGTACAGCGACCACAACGAGATACCGATCATGGTGCGCGGTGAGGGTACGCGGGTCTACGACGCGAACGGCACCGAGTACTTCGATGGACTCTCGGGTCTGTTCACCAACGCGCTCGGACACGGGCGCAGCGACATCGGCGCGGCCGCGGCCACGCAGATGAGCGAGCTCGCCTTCTTCCCCCTGTGGACCTACGCCCACCCGAAGGCGATCGAATTGGCCGAGCGCTTGGCGAGCCTCACCCCCGGTGACCTCAATCGAGTCTTTTTCACCTCCGGCGGTGCCGAGGCGAACGAGAGTGCGTGGAAACTCGCGCGTCAGTACCACAAGATGCGCGGCGACCTCGACCGCTACAAGGTGATCAGCCGCGACGTCGCCTATCACGGCACGACACTCGGGGCGCTCACCATCACCTCGCTCGAGGCGTACCGCACGCCCTTCGAACCCCTCGTACCGGGCGCCGTCAAGGTACCCGCCGTCAACTTCTATCGAGCCGAGCACCACGGCGACGACTTCGAGACGTTCGGACTCTGGCAGGCCCACCAGATCGAAGAGGCCATCCTTCGTGAAGGACCCGAGACGATCGCCGCGGTCTTCCTCGAGCCCGTCCAGAACGCCGGAGGCTGTTTCACGCCGCCGCTCGGTTACTGGAAAGAAGTGCGCGAGATCTGCGACCGCTACGGCGTGTTACTCGTCTCGGACGAAGTGATCTGCGCCTTCGGTCGTATCGGCACGTGGTTCGGTGGCCAGAAGTACGACTACGTCCCGGACATCATCACTTGCGCGAAGGGCATCACCGCCGGGTACGCGCCACTCGGCGCGATGATCGTGTCGGACCGTATCGCCGAGCCGTTCTTGCACGACGACGAGGCGTTCATGCACGGTTTCACGTGGTCCGGCCACCCCGCCTCGTGCGCCGTGGCCTTGAAGGCCCTCGAGATCTTGGAGAACGAGAAGGTGCTCGAGAACGTACGGGCGAACGAGGAGTACTTCCGCCAGAGCCTCGAGGCACTGAAGGACATCCCCGTCGTGGGTGACGTGCGCGGCACGGGCTTTTTCTGGGGCATCGAGCTCGTGAAGGACCAAGTCACGAAAGAGACCTGGGCCGGCGACGACGCCGAACGACTGCTACGTGGCTACGTGTCGCCCGAGATGTTCCGTCGCGGTCTCATCTGTCGCTCGGACGATCGCGGCGACCCCGTCGTGCAGCTCGCGCCACCGTTGATCTCTACCCGTGAGGACATCGACTTCATGGCCGGGGTCTTGCGTGAGGTCTTCACCGGAGCGTCCAAGCTCAACATCTAGTGCGACCGCCGGACTCACTGTGGTGGTCGACCCTCGATCAGCCGGTGACACCTCGAGCGCCGCTGCGTGAACACCTCGACGTGGACGTCGCCATCGTCGGCGGGGGTTTCACGGGACTGTGGACCGCGCGCGAACTCAAACGGCGTGATCCTTCCCTTCGTGTCGCCGTTCTCGAGAAGTCGGTCTGTGGCTTTGGTGCCTCGGGGCGAAACGGCGGGTGGGCCTCGGCGCTCTATCCCCTCGGCGACGACGCGGTCATCGCGCGCCACGGCCGAGCGTCCCTCGATCACCTGCGCGTAGCACTCCAGGGCGCCGTGCGCTCACTTGGCGCGTCCCTCAGCGACGACGGGATCGACGCGCACTTCGTCCAAGGTGGCTCGCTGACCTTCGCGCGCAGCGACGTACAGGCCCAGCGACTTCGCGAGGAAGTAGCGGTCAAGCGCGATCACGGGTACGGACCCGACGACGTGACGTGGTTGGATAACGGCGCGGCGCGTGAGCGTGGCGCCGTGAGTGACGCCCTGGGTGCCACGTACACGCCGCACTGCGCGCGACTCCATCCCGCTCGACTGGTACAGGGACTCGCCAGAGTGGACGAGCAGCTTGGCGTCTCTCTCTTCGAGAACTCCACGGTGCTCCGCATCGTCGGCGGTCGGGACGGCACGCTGGCCGAGGTCGTCACCGCGCACGCGAGCGTCCACGCCCGTTTCGTCGTCCGGGCCACCGAGGGTTTCACCTCGACACTGCCCGGTGAGCGACGAAGTGTCGCGCCCATCTACTCGCTCATGATCGCCACCGAACCCCAACCGACGGCGTTCTGGGACGAGGTCGGCTTTCGCCACTACGAGACCTTCGCCGACGACCGACACCTCATCATCTACGGCCAACGCACGAACGACGACCGCATTGCCTTTGGGGGTCGCGGCGCGCCGTATCACTTCGCCTCGACTGTGGAAGAGCGATTCGACGAGAGCCCCAAGGTCTTCTCCCTCCTCGAGTCGACGTTGCGCGAACTCTTCCCGTCACTCACGGGTGACGTCACCCACCGCTGGGGCGGCCCACTCGCGATGCCGCGCGATAGGTCACCATCGGTGCTCGTCGACTACGCGAGCGGCCTCGCGAGTGCCGGCGGGTACACGGGCGACGGCGTCGTGATGAGTTACGTCGCCGCGAACGCTCTCGCCGACCTCATCAGCACGCCCGACGTCGACACGGCCTTTACGGTCTTGCCCTTCGTCCAGCACCGGAGCAAACGCTGGGAAGTGGAACCACTTCGCTGGCTGGGCATCAACGCGGGCCTCGGACTGGCCGCGTGGGCCGATCACGTCGAACGACGAACGAATAGAGAGAGTCGCGCGAGCGGCTGGCTCGATCGCCTCCTCGATTAGTCCGGTTAGTGAAGGATGTTGACCGCTCGAGCGGCGACGATGGAGATCGTGACGAGCGACGCGATCGACTCACCGAGGAAGAGCGCCTTCGCTCGTGATGAGAGGGGCATCGCGTCCGCGGGCGCGAAACTGGTGCCGTTCGCGAACGAGGTGTAGAGATAGTCGAAGAACTGGGGACGCCAGTTGGACGGCGCCAACGTGGGATTCTCCATCTGGGGGAACTGAATGTCCGGCAGGAGCGCGTCGGAGCCCGCGCGCAAATGTGGTCCCCCGCGGTCCATCTCCCAGAACCAGAGTCCAAAGACGATGACGTTGGTGATCCAGATCGATACGGCGGAGAAAATCAGTTGACGACCTTGGGACACGTGCGCGTTCAAGAGCCGATCGACGAGCAGCCCCACGGAGGTCATGTTGGCCACCGTCACCAGGGCGATAAGGCTGACGCAGAGATTGCGGACCCACGGCGCGTCATCGGGGTGGCGGTGCCTTCTCGCGGAGAGTGGAATGAGCGGCAAGACGACCAACAGAGGTAACAGCCATTTAGGCCCAATCGCGACGCGACTTGGGAGTGCAATGAAGAGTCCTGCGCAGGCGAGCAGGGCTAACGAGGCCGGCCAGTGAGGTTCTTTGTGAATGGTTTTCACGCGTCGACCTAACTAAGGGTGGCTGTGGAGAGCGACGTGAGATTGCGAGGGATCAACAGGATGGGGAAACCCTTGCTCGTGAAGAGCTTGTCGATCGAGCCGAGCGCGATCGACTTCACGTCCGTTGGGACGGCGACGTGCACCGTCGAGTTGTACGACGTCACCTTCACGCTCAGCGTGGTGGTGGTGTGCGCCGATTTCACGGTGACGCTACTCGCGGAAACTTCGCCTTGGCTTCCCACGGTGATGGTCCAGAGAACGGATCCGAGGATCGACGTGGCGGACGATCTGAAGAGACCGGTGAGTGCGACGTGGTCGCGGTACAAGGTGTAGGTCGTCGAATACCCGCTGGTGGACTTCGTCTCTCGAAAGCCCGTGATCAGTTTGATGTCGGGTTTGGTCAACTCGAGGGCGACCCCAAAGAGCGAGGGCGTCTTCACCTTCGCGGTCATCCAGGGTCCGCTGGACTGCGCGGCGGAGCGCGCGTACAGCTGGTTCGCGACCAGTCGAAGTTCGATCGCGGCGCCCGAGACGACCGTCGGGATACTGACGATGGCGTCGACTTTGTTGGCCGTGAAATTGGCCGCGACGGTGGCGCTGAGACTGAACGTGGACCCGGACGACAGGTGCACGTCCAACATCGCCGACGACGGTGGGTAGCCGTTCAGCACCAAGGGATCTTTGGCCAGTCCGGCCGGATTCGAGTCGGTGGCGGCGATCACGACACCCGTCACGGTCAGTGCGAGAGCGACGATGGCGAGCGCGAGGGCCATGAAGCGCTTCTTTACCGCCATCTGAGTACCTACCGTTTCGTCTTCGACAAGCCTAAAGGCGCGAGGGCGCTGGTTCGTCCAAGAGTTCGAGCAGGAGTTCGTGTGAGATATTGCGTCCGCTCGCGATGAAACCAACGCGCGAGGTCGTGTCGTTGACGTGATCGGCCGCGATCGCCGCGTACGACGCCGCGGCTGAACCTTCCATGACGAGTCCGTTGTTCTCGGCGAGTTCGCGCACCGCGTGGCGAATTTCGATCTCGGGCACGAGTACGAGTTCCACGCCACTCTTCGCGACGATTTCGTTGGTGATCGCGCCGTCGTCGCCCCCGCCCGCCAGCCCGTCGGCGATCGTCGGATGATGGACGACGTCAGCCATGGTCGCGCCACGAAGCACGTGATAGAGCGCCGCGCTCTCTTCAGGCTGCACGCCCGTCACACGGATGTCCGAGCGACCTTGCGCGTCACGAGAAAGGAGCGTGCCGGAGATCAGACCGCCGCCGCCGACCGAGACCACCACGTGTTCGATGTCCGGTGCTTGGCGCAGCATCTCGTCGAAGACCGTCGACTGGCCGGCGATGACGTCGCTGTCGTTGAACGGTGAGATGAATCGAAGAGCGCGCGACTCGGCGAGTTCCTTCGCGTGGGCCTGCGCCTCGTCGTAGGAGTAACCGAACTGGATGAGTTCGATGTCGTAGGTCGAGAGTTTCTTCACTTTGGCGACTGACGCGTTCGACGGCACCACGACGGTCGCACGGACGCCCAGCAGTTTCGAGGCGTGCGCGATGCCGAGGCCGTGGTTGCCCGCCGAGGCCGTGATGACGGCGCCGTGGGGATCGTCGCGGTGCGCCGCGTCGACCGCCGCGAGGGCGCCACGGATCTTGAACGATCCCGTCACTTGGAGGCTCTCGAGCTTGACGAAGACGTTCCTACCGTGCGCGAGGATGGTGACGGTGGGCGTGGGTTCTAAGTAGCGGTCCACGATCTCGCGAGCATGCGCTAGTTGTTCGTTCGTTGGGGGTGACACGTGATGAAGCATCTCCGCCAGCCTACGCGGAACTTTTTTCGCCCTTTTGTACTCCGAAGTAAGGTCAACCGGTGCACACGATCCTCGGCGTCGTCGGCGTCGCGACGCTCGCGTACGTCGGCACCATGGTCGACAACTACTTCGCGTTCGCGGCGCAACTGGTCGTCACCGAACGGGAGCGATTTCGCCGCGTGAGCTGGGCCCAGGCGCTCGGCGTCGCGACCATGATCGCGTTGGCCGGAGGTCTCGGCTCGCTGCTCGCTCCGATACCGTTGCGCTGGATCGGGGTCCTTTCCGTGGCGCCCTTCTGGTTCGCGTGGCACTCGTGGCGTCGTCGCGCCGCACCCCGTCAGCAGTTTCGCCGCGGCGCCCTCACCACGTACGTGCTCACGTTCGCGTTGGGCGGCGACAACCTGGCCGTGTGGATCCCGCTCCTTCGCGCGAACGGTGTCGCGCACGCGTTCGTGACCATCGCTACCTTCGCGCTCTTAGAAGTCGTCTTTCTCCTGAGTGCGCAACGACTCGCGACACACCCGCGCGTCGTGGCGTGGGGCAACGAGCACGCCGCGACCTTCATGCCCTTCGTGTACGCGTTGCTCGGCGTCCTCGTCCTGTTCGAATGTCACACGATCTGATGCTCTTCCGCGATTTTCACGTGCGGCGACCGGTAGCGTGGTCCCCATGGCACAAAGGAGTGCGCAACAGACTTTGCGCCGACTCACGGTCATCGTGGCAATTCAGTGGATGGGCGCCACACTCGGACTCCCCCTCCTCCCCCTCTACCTAGAGCACCGCGGCGGTACGCCGTCGGTGATCGGCATTATCCAAGCGATGTTCTTCGTCGCGGGCGTCCTTACCCAGTTCGCCTTCGGTCATCTCGCCGACCGATTCGGTCGACGAAAGATCCTGGTCGGTAGCCTCGTCACCTACGGACTCGCGAGCATGACGTTTCTCCTGCCCGTCAGCGCGCCGTGGTTGATGGTCACGAGGGCGTTTCAGGGCGCCGCCGCGGGGGCCATCGAGGTCGCGTCACTGTCGGCGGTCGCCTCGCTCTTCGCGGAGTCTGAGCGGGGTCGCGCCGTGTCGAGGATCTTCGCGGCTCAACTGTTCGGTCTCGCGATCGGACCCGTCGTGGGCGTCCTCGCCTCCGTGAACGATCTCGGATGGGCCTTCTTCGTCACGGGGTTCGTCAGCCTCTGCGCGGCGCTCGTGGCGATGAAGACCAATCTCGGCGACGTCGCGTACGATCCGACACCGCTGCCGAAAATGCAGTGGAGTTCGCAACTCACGGGCTCTCTCTTCGCGGCGGCCGCGTCCGGACTCGCGATTGGCGTTTACGAAACGTGTTGGAGCCTTCTCATGCACGTGCATCACGCGAGCACCCTGCAAATTCGTCTCAGCTGGACCTTCTTCGGATTGCCGTGGATCGCGCTCTCGCGATTTGGCGGCTGGCTCGCCGACCACGCAAACCGTCGCGTTATCGCGGTCTCTGGACTCTTGAGCGGCGCCTTCTTCCTTTCGCTCTATCCCCATATCCACAACAACAACTTGATCTTGGTGCTCGGATCGTGCGAATCCATTGGCGCGTCGCTGTCGGTGCCGTCCATCTCGTCGCTCATGAGCCAAGGCGCAGTTCACCGTGAACTCGGTCGCCGTCAGGGCCTCTACACCATGTCCAACACGGGGTCGCTCGCCATCGCGGCGGGCGTGTCGGGATTCCTCTTCACCATCGACTCGTCGCTGCCCTTCTCGCTGCTTGCGCTGGTATCGGCGTTGCTGGCCTTGACGACGTTGTTCTGGTGGCGCAACGTGAGCGGTCACGTCAGGCCGGACGTAGCTACCTAAGACAAAAACGAGCGGCACTTTCGCGCCGCTCGTTTTCGCTACGTAGTGAGAGTCGAACTACGACTTCCAGATTTGGTCCCATCGAGCGGAGCCGCCGTCGGGGCTGAGGCAACGCGTCGTGCCGTCGGCCGCAGTGCCCGAGACCCAGTTCTGAACGTTCTTTCGCGCCGCCAGGGCGGAGACGAGCGTGTCGAGGAACAGGTACGGGAAGACTCGTGCGAACTGCGTGTTTACCGTCTGCCACGACGTCTTTTGCAGCGCCGATCCTGGGGGCGCAGCAAGCGCGCGCAGCATCGAGTTCTCGATGGTCGAGTCGCCTTGGTGAGCGAAGTTCACGGCACCCGCGATGTACGTACCGGCGGGCAACGCCGCCATGCCGAGACCACCCACGGCCGGTGAGGCCGTCGCGCTCAAGGAAAGGAACCACACGTAGTTGAGCGACGGGTCAACGCCACCGAACTGGTTCCAGGTCGAGCAGTCGTACTCACCGTAGATCACGTTGTTGATCAAGGTGCTCTGGACGAGCTGGCGCTGGGTCACGGTGATGCCAACGGCCGCCAACTGCTGCTGGAAGAAGGCGAACGCCTGGTTCGCGGACGAGTTCCCTGAGACGGTGTCGATGACGAAACCGACTTTTGACACGCTGTTGGCCGACTTGTACGCGTTGACGAGCGCCTTGGCCTTCGCCGGGTTGTACGCCGGGTAACCGGGGTTGCGATAGAACGGCGAGGTCTTGCGGTACACGCCGTCGGCTACCGCACCGACGCTGCCGTCGATGACCTTGAAGTACGTGCTGCGGTTGATCGCCATGGCGCAGGCCTTGCGTATCGTGACGTCGTTGACGACGGGCTTCAACGTGGTGTCCCACTGCAACGTGGAGGGATTGACGGCTCCCAAGGTGCCGACGAAGTCTGCCTGCTGCACCGCGGTGGGCGGCGCTTGTCCCTTCAAGATGTACGGCAAGGACCCCGGTACGCCGATGGAGGCGAACTGACCGGCCCAGCAGAAGTACTGGTTCAACGTTCCCGTCGTGTTCATGATGAGACAGTTGACCGACGGGTCGCGCGGCGCTTCGACGTCGGTGACGTACGAGATGTTCTTGATCTTCTTCAGTCCGGCGATCTGCGCGCCGGACTGCTGGATGATCATGTCCACGCCACCGCTCTGCAACGCTTGGTTGCGCGAGGCGTCATCGACGATGGTCTTGAAGTTGATGCCGTTGAGGTACGGGAGCTTGCGACCGGAGCCGTCCTTGCGCCAGTAACCAGCGTTCTTCGTGAACTGCGACTCGACACCAACCTGCCATGACTTGACCTTGAAGGGTCCGGTCCCGATGGGATTACCGGTGTAGGTGGGCACGAAGGACGACGGGTGGGCAATGTAGGCAATCTGCTGCTCCGCCAACGTGATCGGGAAGGCCGAGAACGGAATGGCCATGTTGTAGGCCACCGTGTACGTGTCGACCTTGGTCACCGAGGAGATAATGGGCTGAATGGCGAGGCCCACCGTCGGGTCGGCCTTGGCTGCGTTGTAGTTCGCGACCAGGATGTCGGCGTTGAAAGGATCACCGTTCGTGAACTTGACGTTCTGGCGCAGCGCGATCGTCCAGACGGTGTAGTCGGCGTTGTGCGACGCCGACAGCGCCAACATGGGCAGCGCCACCTTGCCGTTCAGTGACATGACGAACAGTGGGTCGTAGAGGGCGTTCGCGACGCAGAACGCCGAGACGTCCATCTTTCCCTGGGCCCCGTTGAATACGTGGAAGTTAGGGACGTCTGAGATCAGACCGACGGTGAGCGTGCCCCCGAGCTTCGGCTTGGCCTTGTTGACCCCGACGGTCGCCCCCGCGACGTTGGCGAGCAGGCCGTCAACGACGGATCCAGCCATCGCAACGCCACCAAGAGTGGCCGCTGAGTGAGTAAGGAACGAACGACGATCGAACGTTGACGACATCTTTGTCCTGCTTTCCCCCGGAGAACCCCCCTTGGGTTTCTCCACTGGGCGAAACTTAGCAAGAAAGGGCCTACTAACCAGTACACCCTCGAAATGTCGGGTAGGGGGAAATTACTTCAGGACCCGGGCGGAGGGAGGGCCGCCCGGATCCTGAAAAACGGGGCAATCAATTGCGGGTACTTCCTGGGTTTGCCATCACCCATCGGTCGCTCCAGCGCCGCCGGCTGAGAAGAAACTTCTACTTCTCAGCCAGTTGCGTCGAACGATCTCTTTCGACTCTTCGCGGCTGTTGCTTCCTGACGAGGAACAGTTTGACGCAGCACCTTGTGATGGCCATTGGATGAAGATAAGAAGCCCCTAAATACCGGAATTATTCACTGGGCAATGAATCGTTTTCAATACCCGGGCTCGCTCAGGTGCTTTCGGGCATACTGGGCGCGTGCGACCGGCACTTCGCGGGGTCGCGCAGGGGACAGTACCTATAAGGGAGGACACCAACGTGGCGTCAACTATTGAATCGCACGATGGGTCGCCGGGCGACCCGGCGTTTCACATCGAACAACGTGGCATTGACTTCGTTCCAGAGTCGGAACGCTGGGCGACGCCAAGGAATATAGGGGCCCTGTGGGCCGGCTCCGCGATCAACGTCGAGTACTTCATCTACGGCGCGCTCCTGATGGGCTTCGGTTTTAGCTTCTACACGGCCCTCAGCATCATCATCATTGGCAACCTCTCCTTCTTCCTCCTCGGCGTGGCGTCACTCCAGGGTCCCGAGACCGGCACCACGGCTTTCACGATCTCTCGTGCGGCCTTTGGAACGCAGGGCTCGCGTCTCGTCAGTTTCTTCAACTGGATCACCCAGTTGGGATTCGAGACCGAAGGCTTGATCCTGATCGTCGGCGCCACGATCGTCCTTTTCCAGATGGCGGGCATTCACGTCTCGAGCCCCTTGAAGGTGGTCTTCATCGTCCTCGCCGCCGCCATCCAGGCCGTGATGCCGTACTTCGGCCACGCCACGATGGTCAAGGTCCTTCGCTCCTTGATCATCCCGTTCGGCGCGATCTTCGTCCTGCTCGCCATCTACGACCTGAAGCACGGCTCGGCGAGCTTCAAGGGCAGCCCCTTCGCCAATTGGGAGCTTTACACCGCGGGCATCGCCTTCACCATTGCGTTGTCGGGCCTCGGTTGGACCGAGTGCGGCAACGACTACACGCGCTACCTCCCGCGCGACGCGAAGAAAGGCTCGATCGTCGGGTGGATCTTCGTCAGTACGGCCATCCCCGAGATCTTCATGATGGTGTTGGGCGCCGCCACGTACACGTTCCTCTCGTCAAAGGCCCAGTCGGCCGCGTGGAACGGCGCCAATCCCTTTGAGGCGCTGCGTGGCCAGACGTTCATTCCCAGCTGGGTCATCGTTTTGTTCCTGTTGTTCGCCATTGTGCAGCTCTTTGGCATCAACTCGCTCGACCTTTACTCCTCGGGCGTCTCGCTCCAGGCCATGGGACTACGACTGAAGCGCTATCAAGCGGTCGTCTTGGACTCGATCCTCGCGTGCGCGCTCACGATCTGGGCCGAGTTCCAGTCCACGTTCTCTCTCTACATGAAGGAGTTCGTCGGCGTCATCATCGTGTGGATCGCGCCGTGGTTCGCCATCATGACGGTCGACTGGCTTCTACGCAAGTACCGCTACAACGCCGCCGAACTGCAACGACGCGACTCGGGAAGTCTGTACTACGTCGGCAAGAGTGGCGTGAACTGGAACGGCATCATCGCCTTCGTCGTCGGTCTCGTGTGCGCCACCCTCGCGTTCTCCAAGGCGCCGCCGCCCGTCAACTTTCCGTTTCACTGGATGACGCCGGTGTCCAACCACTACGGTGGCGCGTGCGCGGGATCACTCGCCCACGGCGTGTGTACTGCGGGATGGTTCGGTGGCGCGGACTTCTCGGTCTTCGCGGGGATCATCATCGCTGGACTCTTGTACTTCATTCTTGAGAAGTTCACGCACACCGTCGAACGACAGGTGCAGCGCCAACGAGAGCTCGAGACGATCAACTAACGAAGGAGTCGCAGGACACGTCGGGCCGCGAGTACATCTGACCCGACGTGTTCTTCGACGTTCAGCCGTTCCAGTCCTCGACGAGCCCACCCGAACCGTCGGGACGAAAGACCGGGATCGATCCCAACGCGCGGACCTTCGAGGCGTCGTCGCCGAGTGCCGCGCGCCACAGTCCCGCCTCGGTCACCAACGTGCCGATGACGACGATGTCCGCACCCACGCCTCGCAAGAGTCGAAGTGACGCGCCGGTCGACGCGCCGGTCGAGATGACGTCGTCCACGATCGCGACGCGTTTGCCGTCGACGTCCGCAATACGCGCGCGGTCGAAGAGCAGTCGCTGCTCGGCGTCAGTGGTGATCGAGCGCACCTTTTCGGTGACGGCGTCGGCGAGGTGGATCTTGGGCGTCTTGTGCAAGACGACGTACTGATCGAGACCGAGGTAGCGCGTCACTTCAACGGCGAGAGGTATTCCCATCGTGGCGACGGTCGCGACGACGTCAACGTCGTAGGGCCCGAGCACGTCGGCTAACTCTTCACCGGCCTTGGCCATGAAGGAAACACCCATGTCGACGGTGATGAGGAGCGCGAGCGCGAGATTCTCGTTCAGGGAGACGACGGGGAGCTCGACGCGCTGTGACCCGATGTCGACGGAATACGTGCCCCTGTTCACGGTGCTGGAGCATACTTACTTCGTGACGACACTCAGACCGCCCTTGGAGACCGACCTCGCGACGACGATGCTCGCGACGGCCCTCGACGAAGCGCTGCTGGGACTGAGTGAAGGCGGCATCCCGATTGGCGCGGCCCTCTTCTCACGCGACGGGACACTGCTCGGATCTGGCCACAATCGCCGTGTGCAAGAAGACGACGCGTCGGTACACGCCGAGACGGACGCGTTTCGAAAGGCCGGTCGTCGCCGCGACTATCCGGACTGCGTTATGGTCACGACGTTGTCACCGTGTTGGTACTGCTCAGGACTCGTTCGCCAGTTCAACATCGGCGCGGTCGTCATCGGCGAGTCCGAGAACTTCCACGGAGGACACGAGTGGCTCAAAGAGCTCGGCGTGGAGATCATCCTGCTGGACGACCCCGACTGCACGACGATGCTGTCGACGTTCATCGACGCGCACCCCGAGCTCTGGCACGAGGACATCGGACTCTAGGTCTCAGCGAGCTGGCGGTCCGAAGAGTCGGTCCCCCGCGTCACCGAGACCGGGCGTGATGTACCCGACGTCGTTCAGCTCGGCGTCGAGGGCCGCCGCGACGATCTTGATCTCGGGGTGGCGCGCCAACACGAAATCGACGCCCGGCTGTGAGGCGATGAGACAGAGCACCGTGATCTCGCCCGCTCCACGTTCTCGAAGCATTTCGAGCACGCAGTCGAGTGAGCCTCCGGTCGCGAGCATGGGGTCACAGATCACCACGTGCACGCCCGCGAGCGACTCGGGAAGTCCGTCGAGGTAGACGTCGGGCAGGAGCGTCACTTCGTTGCGGCGAAGTCCGACGAGACAGACACGATGCAACGGCAACACCTCTTGCACCGCCGGACTCATGCCGAGTCCGGCGCGCAAGATGGGCACGATCAAGTACTCCGAGCTGATGCGCAGCGCCGGCGCGCCCTTCATCACCGGCGTGTCGACGGTGGTCTCGGTGACGGGCGAGTCTCGAAAGGCCTCGTAGGCAACGAATCGAGAGATCTCCCCCGCGAGGCGTAAGAAGTCGGCGTTGGACGTTCGTACGTCTCGAAGTTGGCGGACTTTGTCAGCGACGACGGGGTGTTCGAGTACGAGTAGTGAATCCACGAGGTCACACTACGCCGGATTCAATTTCTGTCGCCGCGTCAAAGAGTACGGATGACGTCGTCGACGACTGCACGGTTGTCCAACTCTTGGGCGCCGCCGCGACGAAAGACCTTGGCGTTCTAAAGGGGTGGCGCTGCCCGGAAAAAACACGCCTCGAGCGCTGCGTCGTAGACTCCCGAGCCAAGGAGGACGCGATGCAGTGTGGGAATTGCCAAGGAGAGACTCCAAGCGATAAGCCGTTCTGCGCGAACTGCGGGGCGCGATTGGCACCGCTCTGCCAATCCTGTGGTGCTCAGATCCTCGAGGGTAAGCCCTTCTGCGCGAGTTGCGGGTCGCCCGTCACTGGAGCGTCACCGGCTGTCACCACGACCGACGCACCCAAAGGATCCGCTCCTCCTACTGGTGACACCTCCGTGGACTCCGTCGCCGAACGTCGGCTGTGCTCGGTCTTGTTCGTCGACCTCGTCGGGTTCACGCCCCTGGCCGAATCACGTGACCCCGAACACGTCCGAGAACTACTCACGCAGTACTTCGATCGAGCCCAACGGATCATCGAAAGCTACGGCGGCACCGTGGCCAAGTTCATTGGTGACGCGGTCATGGCCGTCTGGGGCGCACCCGTAGCGAACGAAGACGACGCGGAACGTGCCGTTCGCGCCGCACTCGACCTCGTGGCGTCGGTCACCGAACTCGGCAATGACACGGGCCTGCACGGACTTCGAGCCCGAGGCGGGGTCGTCACCGGAGAAGTGGCCATCACGATCGGAAAGGTCGGCGAAGGCATGGTGCTCGGCGACACCGTCAACTCGGCGTCGCGAGTACAGAGCGTGGCGGAGCCCGGGACGGTGCTCGTCGACGAAGCCACCTGGCGCGCGGCCTCGGGCGCCATTGCCTTCGAGGAGGTTGGCGCGCTCGAACTCAAGGGCAAGTCGATCACCATCAACGCGTGGAAGGCGCTTCGCGTCGTCGCGCAACGACGCGGGCTCGGCCGCACCGAGCGACTAGAGCCTCCCTTCGTCGGCCGCGAAGAGGAGATTCGTCTCATCAAAGATCTCCTGCACGCGACCGCCCGTGAGCAGCGTGCTCGACTGGTCTCGGTCACGGGCATCCCCGGCATCGGGAAAAGCCGGCTCTCGTGGGAGTTCCTCAAGTACGTCGACGGACTCGCCGACGACGTCTACTGGCACCAGGGACGCTCGCGCGCGTACGGCGAGGGCCGGACCTTTGGTGCCCTCGGCGAGATGGTTCGCATGCGCGCGGGGATCCTCGACGCCGAAGACGCCGGCTCCGCACTCGAGAAGTTGCGCGCGTGTCTCAACGAGTTCATCCCCGACGCAGAAGAACGTCAGTGGCTCGAGCCCCGACTCGCGCACCTCCTCGGACTCGGCGACACACTCTCGAGCGACCGCGAGGAACTCTTCTCGGCGTGGCGCAAATTCTTTGAGCGCGTCGCCGCCGTGGGGCTCACGGTGCTGGTCTTCGAGGACCTTCAGTGGGCGGACGCCGGGCTCATCGACTTCGTCGAGTCGATTCTCGAGTGGTCGAAGGGCTTTCCTCTGCTCATTGTGACGCTGTCACGGCCCGAGCTCATGGAACGGCGCCCCTCGTGGGGTGCGGGGATTCGTAACTTCTCTTCACTCCATCTGGAACCTCTTTCCGAGGTCGCGATGCGCGAACTACTTGACGGATTCGTCCACGGACTCCCTCGGGCTGTCTCCGACCAAGTGCTCGCCCGCGCCGACGGAGTGCCGCTCTACGCCGTCGAGTCAATTCGCATGCTGGTCGACCGAGGCGTCCTCGTTCAGTCCGACGGCGGCTACCGCGTCGAGGGCGACTTCAGCACCCTCGAAATCCCCGAAACACTCCACGCGCTCATCGCGTCGCGATTGGATTCGTTACCGGCACGCCAACGCACGCTGCTCCAAGACGCCGGGGTCGTCGGCTCCACGTTCTCCATCGAGAGTCTGCGCGTCGTCAACGGCGCCACCGCCGAGGAGCTGGAAGTGGAACTGCGAGACCTGGTGCGAAAGGAGTACGTCTTCGCCGACAACGATCCACGCTCACCCGAGCGCGGCCAGTACGGCTTCGTCCAAGGCGTGATCCGAGAGGTCGCGGTGGGCACGATGGCTCGACGAGATCGGCGCGCCAAGCACCTCGCCATCGCGCGTTACGCGGAATCGTTGAACGACGACGAACTCGTAGGTATCGTGGCCGCCCACTACGTGGAGGCCTACCGAGCGACCCCAGAAGAGCCCGACAATGACCTCCTCGTCCCGCAGGTCCTCGAGTGGTTGGATCGCGCCGGTCAGCGAGCGCTCTCGTTGGGTTCACCCGAGCAGGCCGCTGTCTTCTTCACCCAAGCCCTCGAGCTCACCGTTGACGATCGCGTCCGCGCGACACTGCTCCAACGCGCGAGCGAGGCCGCCAGTCGCCTCCAACAAACCCAGCAAAGTGCTGAGTACCTTGAACAAGCCATTGCAATCTATGAGTCGCTCGACGACGTCAACGCCGCGGGCGAAGCCATCGCGCAGCTCACCCACCAACTCTTCTTCTTGGACCGCGCGGCCGAGGCGGTGGAACGGGGCGCGAGGGCGTACGAGCTCATCGGTGACGGCGACGCGCTCGTTCGGGCTCGCCTCGCCGAAGCGATCGCGACCGTGCTGTGTCACGGCTCCGAAGTTAAGCAGGCGCTCGAATGGTGCGAGGTCGCCCTCGGTCTCGCCGAAGAGCTCGATGACAGTGTTCTCCTGGCAAGGGCCATCGGCGCGCGCTCGTTGGCACTCTTCACGCTCGGGCGACACCGTGAAGCGGTGATGTTGGGTCGCGGGATGGCGGCCATCGCTGATGAAGCTGGTGCCCTCTTCGAACAGGCCCGCTCTCGCACGGGACTCAGTCTGTTCATGTTGCCCGACGATCCCCGTGCCATGCTCGTCACCGCTGGTGAGGCCGTCGACCTCGCGCGTCGAGGAGGCCGGCGCGGCGTAGAGATCACGAATCTGTTGAACATCGCCGAGACGTCGCTCTACCTCGGACTTTGGGACGAAACGCGTACGGCGATCGCAGAACTCAAACAGCGCGACATCGTGGCGTGGCACAAAGACTGGATGTTTGGACTCGAAGCAGTACTCGCGGCGATGAGCGGGGACGCGACGCACGCCGAGGAACTCCTCGCCTTCGGCAATCAAGAGATGGAACAGGAGGGTCAGCCCGTCAGGGCCCAGCTGTCATCGGAGACGACGAGACTCAGTTCGGTGGCCCTCACGGCTCTCGCCACGAACGATTTGATCAGCGCCTATCGTCACGCGAGTCGCGCCATTGAACTCGATCCGATGGGCATCAACAGCACCGCAGCTTTGGGTATCGCCGCGCGCGCGGCACTCTGGCTCGGCCAGATCGACGACTTGCGCGACTTGCTCGGATCCATGCGACGACTCCGCGGACGGGCCTCGGCCGCGATGCGTCGCACGACCGAAGCGGGACTCGCCGCGTTGGAAGGCCGCGTCGATGAATCGGCGGACCTCTACCGAGACGCGTTCGACCAGTGGCGCAACGTCGACAGTGTGCTCGACCTCGCCCTGAGCGAACTGGACCTCGTTCTCGTGCTCGGTGCGAATCACCCCAGCGCGACAGTCGCCAAGGAAGCGCGCGACATCTTCGTCCAGATCGGCGCCACGACCATGCTCGATCGTCTCGACAAAGTGATCGACGCCGCGGCCACTTGAGCAGACCGATGAGACGCGACGCCGTTAGTCTTTAGCAACTGTGCACCGAGGCCGCACGCCGGCGATCTGGGTGCCCCGTAGAAGAGGGTGTCAATCATGTTCAACACAGTCCTTGTCGGAGCCGACGATTCTCCAACCGCCCGCCGTGCAGTCGAGACCGCGGTCGAGATCGCTCGGATGTCGTCCGGCCAATTGCACATCGTGTCGGCGTTCGGGGCCAAGTCTTACGGCGCCTCATCCGATACTTCTTTCAAGCCGGTTGCCGTCGAGGGCGACGTCGATGACCTTCTTCAAGTGCTCTCGTTCATCGCGAAGAAACAGGGTCTCGACCCGGTACTGCACGCCGTCAAGGGCGACGCCGCCGACGTCATGATCAAGAAGGCGGACGAGATCTCGGCGGACCTCGTCGTCGTGGGTAATCGTGGAATGAAAGGCGTTCGGCGGGTGCTCGGCAGCGTGCCCAACAGCGTGGTGCACGGCGCGAACTGTTCCGTGCTCATCGTCGACACCACGGAGTAGAACGGCCGCCATCACTCCCTGTCACGTGCGACACCTGGTAGGGCGTGACAGGCGAGTCAGTAGAATTGCTTGATGTCTTCTTCCCTTTCGGACCGCCCCACGCGTGTTCGAGAGAGTGATTCGAATCCCCTCGGCGGCGTGACCTCGAAGTACCCGGGCCCTCGTGCGCAGATTTCGCGCGATCAGAGACTCCCGTGGTGGCGACGCGTGCTGCCCGTCATCGCGTCGCATCGCGCCACGTTCATCTTCGCGATCAGTCTCTCATTCGTGAGCTTAATCTTTCAGGTCCTTGTGCCCAACATGTTGAGTTCCGACATCGACAACACGTTGGCGCGTCACCTCAACTCACTGCACGGCGACGTGATCGCCCTTATCGTCGTCGGACTTCTCGCGGGCGTGACCGGCATGATCTCGCGACAGTACGTCTACGCGACGGCGTACAACGTCGAGGCGGACCTGCGCTCGTTGATCTACGAACACCTCACGTGGCTCTCCTTCAGTTTTTACGATCGCGTCCAATCCGGACAACTCATCAGCCGTGCCAACAGCGACATTCGCAGCGTCCAGATGTACTCCACCTTCGCGCCCTTGATCGTCGTGCAGTGCTTCATCGGCGTCGTCGCCTTTGGCTTCATGCTCGTCATCAATTGGAAATTGGCTCTGCTCGCCATGGTCGTCATGCCCATCCTCTACGTGGTGGGCATCAAGATGCGAAAGGTCATGTTCCCGATCTCGTGGATCACCCAGGCCCGCTTGGCCGGGGTCGCGACCGTCGTCGACGAGAACGTGAACGGTGTTCGCGTCGTGAAGTCTTTCGCCCAAGAGGAGGCGGAGGTCAATCGCCTCGCGGACGCCGCCGAACGCGTGGCGTGGGCCTATATAAAGGACGCCAACATTCGAGCGGTCTGGGGTCCGTGGGTCCAGAACCTTCCCCAACTTGGTCTCGCGCTCGTCTTGTTCTTCGGTGGCTGGATGGTCCTGCAAGGCGACCTCAAGATCGGCCAGATCCTCGCGTTCAACGCGTACCTGTTGATGCTTCAAGCACCGTTCATGATGCTCGGTCAACTCGTGATGATGGGACAACGCGCGAAGGCCAGCGCCGAACGAATCTTCGAGATCTTGGACGAGAACCCCGACATCGTGGATCGTCCCGGCGCGTTCGACCTCGTCGACGCGAAGGGCGCCATCGTCTTCGACCACGTGGACTTCACCTACGGCAACGGCGTCGAGATCTTGACGGACTTCAACGCGCGCATCGAACCCGGCGAGACCGTCGCCCTCGTCGGGCGCACCGGTTCTGGGAAGTCCACGGTGGCGCGCCTCATGACTCGCTTCTACGACGTGACCAACGGCGCGGTCTCCATCGACGGTCACGACCTCCGTGATCTCACGCTGCACTCGCTGCGCGAGAACGTGGGCGTCGTGCTCGACGAGCCCTTTCTCTTCTCGGTGTCGATCCGAGAGAACATCGCCTACGGTCGGCCCGACGCTTCATTGGAAGAAGTCGAAGCGGCGGCTCGTGCGGCGAACGCCGACGAGTTCATCGTTCGCTTGCCCGAGGGTTACGACACGGTCGTCGGCGAACGGGGCTACACCTTGTCCGGAGGGCAGCGTCAACGTGTCGCCATCGCGCGAACGTTACTGCTCAATCCCCCGATCTTGATACTCGACGACGCCACGAGCGCCATTGACGTCCACGTGGAGTCCGGCATCTACGAAGCCCTGAAGGGACTGCTAACCCAGCGCACCACCATCGTCATCGCGCACCGCATTTCCACGATCGCCCTCGCGACGCGCGTGCTCTTGCTCGACGAAGGTCGCGTCGTCGCGAGTGGCGCGCACGAGGACCTCCTCGCCAACGTCCCGCTGTACTCCGAGATCCTCGCGCAAGCGACCGGCACGGAGTCGCCGTAATGGGTTGGGGCGGCGGTTTCGGCGGCGGTGGTGGGATGTTCGGCGGCAGCGCGTCTGAGGCGAGCGGTCGCGCCGGACTGCCTTTCGGCGGTATTCCCTCCGAGTTGATGGAAGAGGCCACGAAGCTCCTCGCCAGCGAACCCGAGCACCCGAAATCTGACGTCCACTTCACGCAGATTCCCAGCAAGAAGGAACGAGAGCGTCTCACGCTGCCGAACCTCATCAAGGTGTACCCGAAATGGGTGACCGCGGGTTCGCTGCTCGTGATCATCACGAGTCTCACCCTGCAGGCCGGGCCCTTTCTCACCGAGTTCGCCATCAAGAACGGCATGGAGCCCGGACACCGCGACCTGAAAGTCATCGCCGCGTGCGCGATCATCTACCTCCTCTTGGCGCTCGTGAGCGTCTACTTCCAACGGCTCCAGGTCGAAGTGACGGGAAAGCTCTCGTCGCGCGTCATGCACGATCTGCGCATACGGGTCTTCACCCACTTCCAACGCCTCAGTCTCGACTTCTTCACCGAGGAGAAGGCTGGCGTCCTCATGAGCCGGATGACGAGTGACGTCGAGAACCTGCAACAACTCGTCCAAGACGGCATCAGCCAGTTCGCCCTGCAGGGACTGACCATGGTCGTCATCACGGCCATCCTCTTCAAGACCAACGTCGAACTTGCGGCGTGGACGGTGCTCCTCATCGTGCCACTCTTGTTCGTCTTCACCGTGTGGTTCCACCACGCTTCGGAGAAGGGCTACTTGCTGAGCCGTGACCGCATCGCTTTGGTGCTGGCCGATCTCTCCGAGTCGCTCTACGGCATTCGCGTCGTCACCGCGAACAATCGCCAGCGTCGCAACATCCGCAACCACCGTCACGTCGTCGGCGCGTACCGCGACGCCAACGTCTACACCGGCCGGGTGAACGCGATCTACGGACCCTCCACGCTCATGATCGGCATCCTCGGCCAGGCGCTGTTGCTCGGCATCGGCGGGCGCATGGTGTTGAACCACCAGTTGAACGTCGCGTACCTCATCGCCTTCTTCTTGTACCTCAATCGCTTCTTCGCGCCTATCCAGTTGCTCGTCCAGCAGTACAACAGCCTGCAGCAAGGTCGCTCGTCGATCATCCGGCTCCGCGAACTCTTGGAAACGCCGCCGTCGGTCGACGAGATTCCAAACGCCACGGTCTTGCCCGCGATCGAGGGGCGCATCACCTTTGAGAACGTGAGCTTTGGCTACAACGCCGAGACGACGGTTTTGCACGACGTGAACCTGGTGATCGAGCCCGGCGAGTCCGTGGCCTTCGTCGGCCCGACGGGCGCCGGTAAGTCCACCATGGCGAAACTCGCCAACCGCTTCTACGACCCGACGGCCGGACGCGTCCTCGTGGACGGCATCGACGTTCGGACCGTGACGCTCCGATCACTTCGCTCCCAGCTCGGCGTCGTGCCGCAAGAGCCCTTCCTCTTCGCCGGATCGATCCGCACCAACCTACGCTTCGGTCGCCTCGACGCGACGGACGAGGACATCGAAACCGCCGTCGACGTGGTGGGCCTACGTGACCTCGTCGATCGTCTTCCCGACGGGCTCGACACGCCGGTGCACGAACGCGGCCAGACCCTCTCGGCTGGTGAGCGCCAACAGCTCGCCCTCGCACGCGCGTTCTTGGCGCGACCTCGCGTGTTGATCTTGGACGAGGCGACTTCCTCGCTCGACCTACGCAGTGAGACGGTCATCGAGCGTGCTCTTGACCGTCTCCTCGAAGGTCGCTCCGCTATCCTCATCGCGCACCGCCTCACCACGGCCCAGCGGGCCGACCGTATCGTCGTCATCGACGAGGGCGGCATCGTCGAGATGGGTACCCCGCATGAACTCCTACGACTCGGTGGCGCCTACGCCACCATGTACGAAGCGTGGCTCGCCTCAGGCGGACGCGACGCGACGCGCGCTGGTACCTAGACCATCTCTTTGACGGTGGCGATCAAGCTCGTCGCGCTTTGACCCTCCGAAGGAATCGGATGGACCTGGAGGTGCGTGACACCGGCGGCACGAAAGGCCTCGACGCGGTCCTGGACGTAACTCTTCGGGCCGCAAAGCGTCGTGAGCTCCAGGAACTCACTCGGCACCGCCGCTTCCGCTTCGCGCTTATTGCCAGCTAGGTAGAGATCTTGGATGATCTCCGCCTCCTTCTCGAATCCGTAGCGAATCGCCAACTCGTTGTAGAAGTTCTTACCCTTCGCGCCCATGCCACCGACGTAGAGCGCGACCATCGGACGCTGCAACTCACGCAGCGCGGTGACGTCGTCACCTTCGCCAACGGCGAGTATCCCGCCAGCGTTGATCATCAAATCGCCGAGACTCGAGTCCCGTCGTGCTTGGCCACTGGTGAGAGCGCTCCCCCAGACGTCGGCGGCACGCTCGGGAATGAAGAGGATGGGCAGCCAGCCGTTCGCGATCTCAGCCGTCAACGCCACGTTCTTCTCGCCGAGCGACGCGATCCAGACGGGAATCTCACTTCGTACCGGGTGAGCGATGATCTTGAGGGGTTTACCCAGTCCCGTCCCTTGGTCGGGCGGCAACGGCAGCGTGAAGTTCTTGCCCTGGTGGACGAGGGGTGCCTCACGGCGCCAGACGTCGCGACATATTTCCACGATCTCGCGGGTCCTCCCGAGTGGGTTGGCGTAGGGAACGCCATGGAATCCCTCGATGACCTGGGGGCCTGAGGCACCGAGACCCAGGTGAAAACGGCCGTCGGAGAGCGCGTCGATGCCCGCGGCGGTCATCGCGAGCAGGGTCGGCGTGCGGGTGTAGATGGGCAGGATCGCCGCGCCGATCTCCACGTTCTCGGTCAGTGCCGCGAGGTACCCCATAAGCGAGGGGCTATCGAAGCCGTAGGCCTCGGCGACCCAAACGAGGTCGAGACCGGCCTTTTCCATCTCGGCGACCTCTCGTGCGGCCTTTTTGAAGCCGCCGGCGTAGCCCATCATCGTCGTGATCTTCATGGCCGACCTTTCACCCGTCGAGTGTCAGAGTATCTGACACCGCCACGCGAGAAAGACGTCGAGTGGACCTTCTCACGGGTCCGGCGCACCTAACCTGGCAGTGAAAGCAACGGCGCTTTCCCATCACAAAGGTTGGTGGACCGTGGTCACGCGTCCTCACGAAGCAATCCCTGACGAATTCAATCCGTGGCTCCA
>DASZHK010000003.1:0-7881 GCA_035937905.1 Acidimicrobiales bacterium | reverse complement strand
CCTTCCACGACGTTGACGCTGTGCGTCGCTTCGTGGCCGTCGACGTCCCACTGAGGATGACCTGCGCCCTCGTCGAGTTCTACGTGCTGGCGCAACGTGCCACCGAAGACCACGTTCACGAGCTGCAATCCTCGACAGATTGCCAACACCGGAAGGTCTCTCTCGCGCGCGGCCGCCAAGAGCGCGATCTCCCACGCGTCACGTTCAGGTTCGAGGACGCCCAGATTGACGTCGTGTGCTTGGTGGTAATTGTCCGGGTCGACGTCAGCGCCACCCGTAAGGACGAGGCCGTCAAGGCGCTCGACCATCTCCAGAACGTCAGCGTCGCGTGTGAGTTCGACGGGTAGCCCACCGGCGAGCGCGATGGACCTCGGGTAGTCACTGAAATGAAGGTCGAAGTGAATCCCGTTCATCGCGGGAGGAACGTTCGTGCCCAGTACCGACGCCGACCAGCGGCGACCCGTGATGCCGATCAGCGGCCTTTTCATGGCTTCATTGTACGCGTCGTTCTCGGTCTGTGGTCTAATGGATACTCGTTTGGTAGCAAACATCTCAGGGAGTACGCGTGGCCGAACAACTAGCCGACATAACGTCGCACGACACGTACGTGGACGGTGTCCCACGATCGACCTTCCGCCACCTTCGTGATAATGATCCCGTGCACTGGACCGAGGAGTCCGACGGTGGACGAGGCTTCTGGAGTCTCACGACCTACGACGATGTCCTCTTCGCCAGTCGCAATACGGACGTCTTTTCGAGCCGCCAGGGCATTCGTCTCGAGGACATGGACGCCGACGAACTAGAAGCCCGCCGCACGTTGATGGAGATGGATTCACCTGAACACACCCGACTTCGTCGTCTCGTGAGCCGGCCCTTCGCACCGAAGTCGGTCAACGAGTACGAAGACGCTGTTCGCCAACTCGCCGTCGAGGTGCTCGATTCCCTGGAGGGAGAACGCGAGTTCAACTTCGTGCAGCGCGTCGCGCGCGAGCTACCCATGCGGATGCTGGGTCGGCTCTTGGGGCTTCCCGACGATGATCTCGAATGGCTCGTCCAGCGAGGCGACGCGCTCATCGGGAACAGCGACCCCGACTTCACCGAATACGTGGTCGACCAAGTCGACACGTCGGCGTATCGGCTACTCCCCTTTCGCTCCCCCGTCGCACTGGAGCTCTTCGAGTACGCCACGCACGCGCTCGAAGAGCGACGTATTGCCCCGACGCACGATATCTTGAACGCGCTGTTAGAGCCCACCGCCGACGGCGAATCGTTGGACGACCTCGCGCTGATGAACTTCTTCACGCTCATGGTCGCGGCCGGCAACGACACCACGCGCTACACGATGACCGGAGGATTGCTCGCGCTCATCGAGCGACCCGACCTCTTCGAGAAGATTCCCTCGATGACGCTCGAGGAGCGAAAGGGTCTCGTCGACGAGATGCTGCGTTGGACGACCGTGACCATGCATTTTCGTCGCACCGTGACGACCGACACCGAACTCAACGGCAAGACTTTGAAGGCCGGTGACAAAGTCGTGCTCTGGTACACGTCAGCCAACGATGACGAGCGGCACTTTACCAATCCCGGGGAGTTTCAGCCCGACCGCACACCCAACGATCACGTGGCGTTCGGCCTCCACAGTCCGCACCTCTGTTTGGGCGCCCACCTCGCGCGTCTGGAGTTGAGAGTCCTCTTCGAAGAGATCGCACGACGTTGGGAGAAGGTCGAACTCGCCGGCGAGCCAGAGCGCCTTCGTTCGAACTTCATCAGCGGCATCAAGAACCTCCCCGTGCGCGTCACGTGGCGCTAAAGAACTAGAGAAACGGCAAGTACTCGCGCACTTCCCAGTCCGTAGTGGCCGCGGTGTATCGATCCCACTCCGCTCGTTTGACCATGACGTGTTGCGCGACGAGCTCGCCGCCAATCGCCTCGACGAGAGCCGTGTCGGCCTCGAGGACATCGAGCGCCTCACTCAAGGATGCTGGTACGCCCACGGTTGCGTCGATGCTGTCGAGACCGTTGCCGCCCTCCGCCTTTCCGGGATCAGCTTTACTGGAGACGCCAAGGAGTGCAGCCTGAAGGACCGCGGCGATCGCACTGTGCACGACCGCGGCACCATCGCTCAACCGATGTTCGAGTCGTGCTGCGCTCCCGCGTTCTCCCGGTACTCGAATGGTGGCGCCACGGTGGTCGTAACCCCAGTTCGCCCAGTAGCCCGAGAGCGACGCAGGGCGCAGTCGCTTGTACGCGTTGACCGTCGGAGCGCAGAGTCCCGCGAGCGCGCGGTGGTGTTCGAGAAGTCCGCCAATGGCATTCTTCGCGAGCGCCGAGAGTCCGTCGGTGCTCGACTCGTCGTTGATCACGTTCTCGCCGTCGGTGTTTCGAAACGAGAAGTTGACGTGCAGTCCCGACCCACCGCGGTCGCTGAGGGGCTTACCCATGAAGGTGACCATCAGGCCGAGTCGGTGTGCCACTTCTCGCGCAAGAACCTTGAATAGAAAGGCGTCGTCCGCGGCCTTCAGTGCCTCGTCGTAGCGCAAAGTGAACTCGAACTGTGGCGTGTCGTACTCGGAGTTGACTGATTCGAGAGGAATGTCAGCTTCGGCGCACGCCGACCAGATGGCGTCGATCAGTCCGAAGGGGTCTACAGCCGGCCCCGTGCCGTACACGAAAGCGCCAGGGGTGTCCATTGGCGTCCATCCGCCGTTGTCGTCGGGTACGAAGACGTACGCCTCAAGTTCGACGCCCACGTAGGGCTCGTAGCCCAACGCTTTCCAATCCGCGACTGCTTTCCTGAGCGCGGTACGCGGTGAGACGGAGAAGGGGACGCCTTCTCGAACGAGGTCGGCGACGACGACTTTCGTATTTGGCTCCCAGCTCGGCCGCAGGTCCGCGATGTCGTAGACCGCGTTGAAATCCGGAAGTCCCTCGTGCCAGTGACTGCCGGGCGTCTCGGGCGTCATGACACGGTCGTAGCCGAGTGCCCACGTGCCGGTGCAGTGGCGCGCGCCGAGGTCTGCAAGGCTCGCTGGCACGTACTTCCCACGCGCGAGACCCAAATGGTCGGGCCACAACACCCGTACGCGGTCGAATGAACTCGTCATGAAGCCTCCAAGGGTGACTTTGGCGAAAGTAGCACGAGAATCGCGACCCTGTTTGTAAAATGGGATACTCATTTGAGTACAAACGATTTCTGGGGGCTACGTGGAGTATCGCCGCATTCTGCTCGACGGCAACGTCGTTGACGTCACGCGTGACGGCGACGCGTTAGTGGCCGCCGACGGACGCCGCGTCGAAGCGGACACCGCGACGCACCTTCCCCCCGTTTCACCCACGAAGATCCTCTGCTGCCATCTCAATCACGTATCGCGCGTGCGCGAATTCGGCATCGAACTCCCTCCTGCGCCCACCTGGTTCCAAAAGCCAGTGTCGGCGCTCAACAGCCACCACGGCGCCGTGGTGCGCCCGGCCAACTGCCAGTTCTTGAACTACGAAGGAGAGATCGCGATCGTCATTGGTCGAACGGCGCGCAACATCAATCTCGCCGACGCCGGGCACTACATCGCGGGCTACACGATCGCCAACGACTTCGGGCTCCACGACTTTCGCGATACCGACGCGGGTTCGATGTTGCGCGTCAAAGGTGCCGACACGCTGTGTCCGCTCGGTCCTGGACTGGTGACTGGGTGGGACTTTCGAGATAAGTCCATGCGCACGACCGTGAACGGCGACGTCCGCCAAGACGGATCCACCGAAGAGATGGCGTGGGACATGAACTACCTCGTGACGGACGTCGCGAGACTCATCACGTTGGTGCCCGGTGACGTCATCCTCTCCGGCACACCGGCGTTCTCGAGACCGGTTGAACCCGGTGACGTGGTCACCGTCGAAGTCGAGGGGCTCGGCGCTCTCACCAACCACGTGATCTCTTCACCCGAACCGGTGAGCGACGAAGTCGGCGCGCAACCGACTGCTACCGAAGAGGTCCTGTCGACGACCTTCGGCGGCGACTGGGAATTTCGCGGTCAGCGTCGGCCGTTACCCACGGAACGCTCTTCACTCCCCTACCCGCGAGTGCGTCCGCGGTTCGAATCATGACTGAAGTGCGCACCAACGTAGGCGGCGTCGCCGTCGCGACCGAGCACTTCATCAACAACGTCCGCGTCTCTTCACACTCCACCTTCGAAGATCGGTCCCCGCTGGACTGGACCTTGAAGCTTGCCGACGTCGCCCGTGGAACTTCACGTGACGCGGCGTTCGCGGTGCAGGCCGCGCAAGTCGCCTTTCCGGCCTGGGCCGCACTCACCACCAGGCAGCGAGCCAAGTACCTGCATCGCCTCGCTGACCTCATCGATGAGAACGTTGATCGCATCGCTACCGTCGAGTGTCTCGACATGGCCATGCTCTTCGAAAGTCTCCAGCGTCGCGTGATTGCTCGAGCTGCCCGGAACTTTCGTGCGTACGCCGATCTCGCTGAGTCCTATGAATCGCGCCTGTGGGCGTCCAACGGCACGCACAACGCCGTGACGCGGATGCCCGCCGGTCCAACGGTCGTCATCACGCCGTGGAACGCGCCCTTCATGCTCTCCACCTGGAAGTGCGCGCCCGCGCTCGCCGCCGGCAACACCGTCGTACTGAAACCGGCGGAGTGGTCACCGCTCAGCTGCTCTTTGTTGATGGACCTCGTCCTCGAGGCTGATTTCCCGCCCGGCGTCTTCAATCTCGTCCAGGGCATCGGCGATGAAGTGGGCGCGGCGCTCGTCGCCGACACGCGCGTGCGTCGCATCTCGTTCACCGGCTCACCCGAGACGGGGCGCCGCATCGGTGTCGCGGCAGCAAAGAACCTCGTCCCGTTCACTGCGGAGCTTGGGGGCAAGGGTCCTTTCGTGGTCTTCGCTGACGCGGACCTAGAACTTGCCACCGAAAAGGCCGCCTTGATGTACGACGACGCTGGACAGGTCTGTTTGGCCGGAACCAGATTGATCGTCGAATCGAGCATTCGAGACGAGTTCCTCGATCGTCTCACCAACTTGAGCGAGCAACACGTCCTCGGCGACAGTCGTGACCCGGACACCACGATTTCACCGCTCATTCACCCCGAGCACTTCGCGCGCGTCGAAGGGTTCGTCAAGCGATCGCTGGCGGCAGGTGACACGTTGCTTTTCGGCGGCGAGCGCTTGAAGGACGACGGACTTTGGTTTGAGCCCACGCTCATCGAACCGCGTGACAACGACGCGGAGATCGTCCAACGTGAAATCTTCGGGCCGGTACTTACGTTGCAGACGTTCGACAACGAAGACGAAGCGATCGCGCTCGCGAACTCGACGAAGTACGGACTGACCGCGATGGTCTTCACGTCTGATCAAAGGAAGGCCGACCGCTTCGGTCTCGCCGTTCGAGCGGGAACCGTCTGGGTGAACTGCTACTTGGTTCGCGACCTCACGGCACCGTTCGGCGGCGTGGGCATCAGCGGGGTCGGGCGCGAGGGCGGGGACTACGCACTCGACTTCTACAGCGACCTGAAGACGTACCAAGTGAAAGAAGACACCACTAATGGGTGAAATCGTCGGCGCCGGCTTTCTCGCGCACGTTCCCACCATCGTGCTGCCCGACGACGTTCGTCGGGCGCTGAATAACGGAAAGGAGAGCACGCTCTACTCCGGGTTGCACCAGCTTCGTCGCGAAGTCTTTGACGTCGTGAAGCCCGATCTCGTAATCGTGTTCGACAGTCACTGGTTCACCACCGTCGAGTTCGTCATCACCTCCGCCGAACGTCGACAAGGCTTCTTCACCTCTGAGGAGCTTCCTCGGGGCATGTCGAGCGTCCCCTTTGACGTAAAGGGAGATCCAACGTTCGCGAAACTCGTCGGTGAGATTGCTGACGCGACGCCCGAGTGCTGGATCACGCCGATCGACAACGAACACTTGCCGATCATGTACGCGACGACGAACTTCTTTCCGTTTCTGCAAGGCGACGAAGCGTGGCTCTCGGTGAGCACGTGTCAGACGTCAGAGCCACGCGACTTCGAAGCTGTCGGAAAGGTGATCGCTTCAGCGATCGAGCAGAGTGACCGTCGGGTCGTCCTGATTGCGTCAGGCGCCCTCAGTCACACCTTTCACACACTTCGAACGCTTCGAAACCACGAGGCCGCCGGGGAGGAGCACATCTTCTCCGAAGAGGCGCGCGTCGCGGATCACCAGGTCATCGACGCCTGGCTCCGTGGCGACCACGCGAACGTGATCGACAACTACGCAGAATTCTTCAAGGTAAAGCCCGAAGGTCGTTTCGCGCACTATCAAATGATGATCGCTGCGCTCGGTGGACGTGCGTGTGTCGCCCCGGGCCGACTGTTTTCGGACTACGAAAACTCCATCGGCACCGGCCAAGTTCACGTATGGTTCGATAAACCCGACAACGGATGGACAGGAGCATCAGCGTGAGCCTTCGTGGCCTCCCCTACCCCCGCACCGCGAGTGGTCGCGCGTCACTGTTGCCACCAACGCCGTGGCACTACTCGGGCGACCTCCTCACGGTCGAGTATCGAACGGATCCCTCCGCGATCGCGGCACTGTTACCCGACGACGTTGCACTCGCCAACGACGACGAGGATCCCGGCGCCGTCGCCTTCATCTGGGCTGATTGGCAGAGCTGCGGCGACGACGGAGCCGAGTTGCTCGATCCCGTTCGCGCGCAGTACAAAGAGGCGTTCGTCGTCGTGCGCTGTCGCTACCACGACCGCCTGTACAGCCGATGCCTGTTCATCTGGGTCGACAAGGACTTCGCGCTCGTGCGCGGACAGATCCAGGGGTACCCGAAGAAGCTCGGTTCGATACACCAAACGAGACCAGTAACGCGCGGGCGAGCTGGACCTCGACTGGAAGTCGGAGGAACGTTCGGTATGACGCTCGCCGCCGGCGACCGACGTCTCGCGCAGGCGACGGTGACGCTCACCGGTGAGAGTGAAACGGGTGGATTCGTCAACGGTCACGCGATGCTGCATCACCGCTGGTTCCCTCGTGTCGAGATGGATGACCAAGACGCCCTGAGCGACGTCGTCACCATGTCCGGCGTGGACGTCGACCTCGGCCCCTCGTATGGTGGGACGGCGACGCTTGAACTCTTCGACTCCCCCACCGAGGAGTTACGCTCGCTCGTACCTCGAGAGATCCTCGGCGGCTACTTCCGTTCCGTGGGGACCACCTTCAACGGTGGCACCACTCTTGAGGATTAGTCGTGTCACGTCGAATCGCTAGTTCGAAGGCCACCGTGGTCTCCCAGGCCGAACGCGACATTCGCGCTCGGCTCGACGATCACGAACTCGACTTCACTGCGATGAGCGCGATCTCCAACATCTATCGCGCCGGCTCCGCCGTTCGCAATCACATGGAGCGATCACTGTTGGCCGATTATGACCTCAGTTGGGTGGCCTTCACGGTCCTCTGGGTGTTGTGGATCTGGGGTGAACAAGAGACTGGTCACGTTGCCTCCGAGGCCGGGATCACCAAGGGCACGTTGACCGGCGTCATGAAGACGCTGCAAGCTCGAAAACTGATCAAACGAATTCCTCACCGTGACGACCGACGACGAGTGTCGATCGGTCTTACAAAAGCGGGAGTACGGCTCATCGAGCAGGTATTTCCGGAATTCAACACGCACGAGACGCTCGCGGTGAGTGGATTGACGATGGCCGAACAGCACGAACTCGCTCGGCTTCTTCGATTGGTACTGAAACAGGTCAGCAGCGCTACCCCTGAAGAGGATGTCTAACCCTTAGATCTGAATAGCGACGTGCACAGAATAACCGAAGCACAAACTGAAGACCTAGGACGCAGGGCAGAGCAAACGGGCTCAGGTGACGAGAACGATCTTGCCGTGAGCAT
>DASZHK010000002.1:0-4538 GCA_035937905.1 Acidimicrobiales bacterium | reverse complement strand
ATCGCCACGAGGCCGTCGTAGTGAAAGTTCCCTCCCACAGCGACGACGCGACGCAGCAGGTCTGGACGACGAATCGCGACGAGCAACGCCACGTTCGCGCCGTCAGAGTGGCCAACGAGATCAACCCTTCGACCGAGCGAGGTTAAGAAAGCAATGGTCTCGTCCGCCATGGCGTCGACGGAGAAGGGCTCGTCGGTGTCGGCCGTTCGACCGTGTCCTCGGCGGTCGAACGCCGCCAAGGCGAACTTCTTCGACAGTGGTGGTCCCAGAACTCGCAGGAGCGACGCGCTGCTACTCAGTCCCCCGTGCAAGAGGACGATGGTCTTTCCCTTGCGCTTCGGTAGAAGCGCCCACGTGGGATGGCCATTCAGCACGATTCGAGTCACACCGAGAATGGTATTGCCTTCGATGAGATCGAAAGCGCGATGAATAGTCTGGGTTGGTGAAAGCGTTCGTGATAAGTGAAATCGACGAACAACTGACCTGTGAGGTTGGCGACAAGTCGCCGACGTCAGAGGACCCGAACGACGTCCTCGTGCGCGTCGAGTACTCCAGTGTGAACTTCAAGGACGCCATGGTCGCGGTCGCGCCGAGTCGAGTTCGACGCGTCAGTTCACTCGTCGGAGGCGTCGACGCCGCGGGCACCGTCGTCGTGTCGCACGATCACCACTTCGTCGAAGGCGACCGCGTCGCCGTGCACGGAGGATCGTTGGGCGTAGGACGCGACGGAGGATTCGCGTCGGAGGTGTACGCACCGTCTCGCTACCTCTCGCGCTTGCCCGAGACCTTGTCGACGTTTGACGCGATGGTGATCGGAACGGCGGGCTTCACGGCCATGGCGAGCGTGCTCGCCCTCGAGGATCGAGGACTCGCGCTCGGCGCGCACGTCCTCGTCACGGGCGCGACCGGGGGCGTGGGCTCGCAAGCAGTCGCCTTCCTCGCGCGAAAGGGCTACGTACCCGTCGCGTCGACGGGTTCTCCTCAGTCGTCGCAGTGGCTTCTCGAACGAGGCGCGGCGCGCGTCATTGCTCGCGACGAGATAAGCGATCGTCTCGATCGGGTCCTCGGCACTGAGCGCTGGGACGGCGCCATCGACTGCGTCGGCGGCGCGACGTTGGGACAAATTCTTCGTTCGCTGCGCTACGGCGCGAGCGTCGCCGCGAGTGGGCTTGTCGCAAGCGCCGAACTCGCCACGACCGTCTATCCCTTCATCACGCGCGCCGTCGCGCTCGTCGGCATCGACGCGGTGGAGGCGACAAGTGCGACGCGCGTACGCGTGTGGCAGGCACTCGGTGACATAGCGTCGGTCGTCGACTTCACGTCGTTCGTCGACCGCGTCATCTCTCTCTACGAACTACCCCTAGCGTTCGATGACGTCAGGGCTGGCTCGACGCGAGGCCGGATAGTCGTTGACGTCAACGCCGTCGCGCCGTGATGATTTAGTAGAACGGACTCACCCAGATCTGGCCCTCGTTACAAGGCTGGACCGGATACGGCGGCGTCACGTTGATGACCGGACCGTTGGCGGTGAACTGGATGCTGAGCGTGACGGCGCTCTCACACGCCGTGGCCCCCGTGGGCACGTCCGAGTACGCCAAGGAGAACGTCGTCGTCGAGTTCTGGTTCAACGTGAGCGTCGTCGGCGCGTGATTGGCCTGGGCGCCACTGAACTGGTGGCGGTCAGCGGACGAGGGGACGTCGACGAGCGTGGACTTCAACACGGCTCCGAGACGGTCCTGGAGCGTCATGAGGGGCCAACCCTTCAACGTGCACGATCCGGCCGTTGACTTCGTGAGCGTGACACTCGCCTCAATGGTGCCAGCCGCGCCCTGACCCTCGTTGTAGGCGCCGGAGAAGTCGCTCGCGTTACACGCGGTGCTCGCCAGTGTCGTCGTCGTGGTCGTTACTGACGTCGTGGTGGTGGTCGTCGTCGTGGTGCTCGTGCCAAAGCCGTGTCGACCAAGGGTGTAAATGGCAATGAACGCGACGAATATGGCCACCGAGATGAGCCCTCGTCTCACGTGCCAAAGTCCTCGGGACGTACGTTGTCGAGGAACGCGCGCAGTTGCTCAACGAGATCGGCCTCGTCGGGTGTGTCGAGTTCGACGTACTCCTCATCGTCTTCGTCGTACGTGAGCTGCATCACTTTACCTTCGGTGGCCATGAGGTCGTCACTGACGAGGATGGGCGCGCCGACGCGCAGCGCGAGAGCGACCGCGTCGCTCGGTCGCGAACTGACGGTGATCTCTTGACCACTGCGCACGAGTCGAAGACTGGCGAAGAAAATGTTGTCCGAGAGCTCGGTGATCTCGACGGCAAAGAGTTTCGCGCCGAGGGCGCTGATGACGTGACCAAGCAGGTCGTGCGACATGGGACGAGGTGACTCGACGCCCTGGAGGGCGTACGCAATGGCGGCTGCTTCGGGCGCCCCGATGAAGATGGGCAACACTCGCTCGCCGGCGACTTCTTCCAAGAGCAGCAGTGGCGTCGACGTACCCACGTCAACGCGTACGGCGCGGAGAACCACCTCAATCATGGCTCCAGCCTAGACCCGACCACCCAGCGTGTGGTCGTCTAGTCGCGCAGGTAGATCAACAGCTCGCGCTCAACGAGAACGCTGCGAAGTGCGGCCACTTCACGCGCCACCTCGGTGGTGATGACGAGGACCTCGTCGCGCGAAAGTTCCTTGCCACCTTGACGCAGCGGTGACGTGAGGTCGTCGACCACGCCTACTTCACGTTCTGCGACCCGACGGAGCGAGCCGAGCAGACGCGAATCGACGCCGCGACTGAGAAGGGCCCGAGCGTGCGCGGCAACGCGTACGTCGAGTGCGCCGTACACGGTCTCGCCATCTATGACGACGGGAGCGACGAGACCCATGGACTGCAGCTGATTGAATTCGTCGGGCTCGAGCCCGGTCGTCGCCAGAAGCTCGCTCGCGCTGAAGTACTCCTTCACCGGCGCGGACGACTCCGTGCTCTCGTCGCTGACGACACTGAGCGCGGGACGAGCACTGGGCGGCGCGGGGACGGACACCACGCTCGGTGCCGCTTCGCGAGCGATCTGACGCGTCGCGGACGTCACGTTCGGCGGTACGAGGAGACCCTGCTCGATGAGTCGAAGTCGCACCACGCGAAGCGGGACGAACTCCTCTTGGGCGAGGCGAATCGCCTCACGCAGACACTCGACGTCGCGTTCGGAGTAGAGCCGGTAGCCCTTGCGGCTTCGACTGGGTTGGACGAGTCCCTTGTCCTCGTAGTAGCGGATCTTTGACAGTTCCACCTCGGGAAAGAGCTTTCGAAGTTGCGCGTGGACCTCGCCAATACGCATGAAGCCCTGGTTAATGCTCATCGAGTCGCCTCCCAGAACACCAGTTTGAACTTGCCAACTTGGACCTCGTCGGCCGAGTGCAGCGTCGTCTCTTCGACTCGCTTGCCGTTCACGTACGTGCCGTTCAACGAGTTCAAGTCGCGAAGCGTCACCCGACCGCTCGCGGTACGGGTGAAGACGGCGTGATGACGAGAGACCGAGACGTCGTCGAGCAAGAGGTCGCTCGCTTCGTGTCGTCCGACCGTCGTGACGTCCGTCGTCAGTTCGATCCTCGTGCCGGCCTGTGGTCCCGCGGCGATCACCAACTCATCACGATGGTCACCGAGTGGACCCCGATTGGCGTCGGGATGCATCGCGTCGGGTGTACTGACGACGGGAACAGCGATCGTTTCGGGCGACGTGGCCTCATGTTGAGGAGCACCGCACAACCAACAAAAGTTCGCGTTGGCGTTGAGTATCTCTCCACATCGACGGCAGTTCACGAGTTTCACACTAGTGAACTTTCGAAATCGCCGTCGGGGCTAACTTGTGGTCAACGCCTCATAACCGGACGCGTCAAGCAGCGCCTCAAAGTCGTCGCTGGACGTCGTCGTGATCTCACAGATCCACCCCGTGCCGTAGGGATCACTGTTGACGAATTCCGGCGACGTGCGCAGCGTTTCGTTCACTGCCTTGATGGTTCCCGCGACGGGCGCGTAGATCTCCGAGACCGACTTCGTCGACTCGACTTCACCAAGGGCGCCACCCTTTTCGATGGTCGAGCCAACCTTGGGTAGGTCGACGAACACCACGTCGCCGAGCGCGTCTTGGGCGTAGTCGGTGATACCGACGCGCACGTCATCGCCTTCGCGCTGGGCCCACTCGTGATCACTGGAGTAACGAAGTTCGCTGGGTATCTGCATGCAGGCCAACTTACAAGATTCGTCGGCCCTGTCGCCCGGTGCGCAGCGCACGCAACGCGGGCCGGACGTAACCGAAGAGGACGAGCCACGAGAGCGTGAGACCCATCACGCCAATGACCCAACACGCGTCGCGCGCGTCGTGTTGCCAGGCCTGCAGGGGCGCGTGATGGGGATTCGTCGTCAACAGAAAAAGCGGAAAGCTCGTCATCAGGGCGAACGTGGAGACCTTCCCCCACCACAGCACGTTGATGCGCGCCGCGCCTAGCGCAGCGAGGACGAGGGTGAGTACCGAGACGATCAGTTCAC
>DASZHK010000001.1:0-4091 GCA_035937905.1 Acidimicrobiales bacterium | reverse complement strand
GGCCCACCGCGGCCGTCTGAACGTCCTGGCGAACATCGTCGGCAAGTCCTACAGCGACATCTTCTCTGAGTTCGAGGGCAACCTCGACCCTGAGAGCGTCCAGGGGAGCGGTGACGTCAAGTACCACAAGGGCGCGCGTGGCGTCTTCAAGAATCCCCGTGGCGTCACCATCGACGTGTCGATGGCCTCGAACCCCTCACACCTCGAAGCAGTGAGTCCCGTCGTCGAGGGCATCGTGCGCGCGAAACAAGACCTCGTCCTTCGACCGAGTGACGGAACCGCGACCGACCTTCCTTTCGTCGACCACCCGTACCTCGCCGTACTCATCCACGGTGACGCGGCCTTCGCCGGTCAGGGCGTCGTCGCCGAGACGTTGAACCTTTCACAGCTGTCCGGCTACCGGGTCGGTGGCGCGATCCATATCGTCGTGAACAACCAAGTGGGCTTCACGACGGCGCCCGAGTCCGCGCGCTCGAGTTTCTATCCCACGGACGTCGCCAAGATGATCCAGGCACCGATCTTCCACGTGAACGGCGACGACCCCGAAGCGTGCGCTCGTGCGGCCCGGCTGGCCTTCGAGTACCGCGAGACCTTTCAACGTGACGTGGTGTTGGACATTGTCTGTTATCGCCGGTTCGGTCACAACGAAGGCGACGACCCGAGTTACACCCAACCCCAGATGTACAAGATCATCGATCAGCTGCGCTCGGTGCGCAAGCTCTACACCGAGACGTTGGTCCGTCGCGGCGACATCTCCATCGACGAAGCGGAGACCGCGCTCAACGAGTTCAACGCCCGTCTGCAGAACGTGCTGGACGAAGTGCGAACCGTACCGGTTCCGAAGTTGAAGGGTGTCCCCGTCGCGGAGACCCCCGCCGACCGTCCTGCGCCCGACACGGGCGTCGACCAGGCGACGCTGATGGGTATCGCGCGAGCGTCGGTGTCGGCTCCCGAGGGCTTCACCATCCACCCCAAGCTCGAGCGTCAGTTCACGCAGCGTCTCGCCCTGCTCGACGCGGGCGAGGTCGACTGGGCCTTCGGTGAGGCGCTCGCTCTCGGATCACTCGTGATGGCTGGGTCCAACGTCCGCCTCACGGGCCAGGACACGCGTCGCGGTACGTTCTCGCACCGTCACGCGGCGCTCATTGATTACGACAACGGGCAGCAGTACGTGCCGCTCGCGAGCATGGGCGCGCCGGGTTTCTTCACCGTGCGCGACTCGTTCCTTTCGGAGTACGCGGCCTTGGGTTTCGAGTACGGGTACTCCGTCGAGGCGTCGAACACGTTGGTGGCGTGGGAGGCGCAGTTCGGCGACTTCGCGAACGGCGCCGAGATCATCATCGACAACTTCTTGGTCGCGGCGGAGGACAAATGGGGCCAGCACGCGTCGCTCGTGATGTTGTTGCCTCACGGCTACGAGGGTCAGGGACCCGAGCACTCGAGCGGCCGAATCGAGCGGTTCTTGTCGCTGAGCGCGCGCAATAACATTCGCGTGGCGCAACCGACCACGTCCGCGCAGTACTTCCACCTCTTACGAAGTCAGGTGCTCCGCGAGCATCCGACGCCGCTCATCGTCTTCACCCCGAAATCGATGTTGCGCGCGGTGCAGACGCGCTCACCGATCGCCGAGTTCGAACACGGTTCGTTCCAAACGGTCCTCGACGATTCGGTCGAGGACGCCGCCGCGGTCACGCGCGTCGTGCTCGCGTCCGGCAAAGTGTCGCACGAAGCGCTCGGTCATCGTGACACCACAGAAGCGAAGAACGTGGCGGTCGTGCGCGTCGAACAGCTCTATCCGTGGCCGACTTCGGAGATCGAGCGCGTCCTCGCCACCTATCCCAACCTGGTCGAGGTCGTCTGGCTGCAAGAGGAGCCCGAGAACATGGGCGCGTGGCCCTTCGTGCACCTTCGCATGCACGACCACCTTCGCCACGTTCGTGTGTCGCACGTGGCGCGCGCGGAGTCGGCGAGTCCCGCAACGGGCAGTGGACTCGTGCACGCCGCTGAGCAAGCGGACCTCTTGGCTCGAGCGATCGGGTGAGTCCGGCGAAGAGTCCACGACTTCGCGTCGTGGTGGACGGGTCGAACCTCGCGACCGAAGGGCGCGTCACGCCCAGTCTCACGCAACTTGACGAAGCGGTGAGTTCGTTCAGCGAGGAGAACCCAACGGCCGAGATCATCGTGGTCGTCGACGCGACCTTCGAGCACCGTTCGGCGGCCAACGACCGAAGTCGATTCAACGAGGCGGTCCTCGCGGGCGAGATCGTTACGCCTCCGGCTGGCGCCGTGGGGCGCGGCGACGCCTTCATCTTGAAGATCGCCGACCGCATCGACGGTGTCGTGTTGAGTAACGATTCGTTCCAGGAGTTTCAAGACGAGTACCCGTGGCTCTTTGACGTAGGTCGGCTCATCGGCGGCAAGCCCGTCCGTGGCGTCGGTTGGGTCTTCACGGCACGCGTGCCGGTGCGCAACGTCAAGGCCACGCGAGCAACGAAGAAGTTGGCCGTCACGTTGCCCAGCGGCGCGAAGCCCACGATCGGTACGACGCTGACGCCGGTCAAGACCGCGAAGAAGGCGGCGCCAGCGAAGAAGGCGACGACGAAGCACGACAAGGCGCCCGAAAAGTTGCCGGAGAAGACACCGGAGAAGACGGCCGATCGATCCACGGCGAAGCCACCGGCGAAGACGCTGAAGAAGGTCGCGAAGGCTCCCGAAACTCCGAAGAAACCGCCGACGAAAAAGGCCGCGACCAAGGTGCCCGCCACCAAGGCGACCAAGAGGGTCGCCAAAGTCTCGCCGCCGCCGCCGCCGCCGCCCACGCCGGCACCCGCGCCCGTCGTCGCGCTTCGACGCGGGCGCCAACCCGTCAACCCTGAAGCCGACTTCGCGCTCTTTAAGAGCACGTACCGAATCGGTTCGCGGGTGGCGGGAGAGGTGACCGCCTTCACCTCACACGGTGCGGTCATCAAAGTGCAGCTGAAAGGCGACAAGCAGGTCGAGTGCTACGCCCCGACGACGTCGCTCGGTTCTCCGGCGCCCGCGCGCGCGAGGGACGTACTAAAACGTGGCGACCAGCGGACGTTCCGATTGGTCACCGTCGACAGCGACCGGCGTATCGCGGAGTTGGCGCTCGTATGACGGCCATCTCGCTCGACCCGTCGGCGTGGTTGCCGCACCGCAAGCCATTTCTCTTTCTTGACACGCTGTTGCACATCGAACCGGGCGTGCGCGCGAGTGGTCAGTGGACGCTGAGCGGCGACGAGTGGTTCTTCGCCGGGCATTTTCCGGGACGTCCGACGACGCCCGGCGTCTTGCTCCTCGAATCGATCGCCCAGTGTGGCGCGGTCGTGGTGCTCGCCGATCCTCGCTACGTCGGCCGTCTGCCACTCTTCGGTGGCGTCGAGAACGCGCGCTTTCGCCGACAGGTCTTGCCGGGCGACACCGTCTTCGTGGAGTGCGAGATGACCAAGCTCTCCGCGCGCGGTGGTAAAGGCTTCGGCCGCGCCACCGTCGACGGCAAGGTCGCAGCTGAAACGGAGATCTTCTTCATCCTCGCTGACGCGTCGTAATCCGGCGCGGCGTGGGCGACGTTGGTCGCTCCTAGTGCAGGCCCTTCGGCAACAGCGCTTCGATGAACATTGGTCCGGGCGTCGCGTAGGAACGTTCGAGCGCGACGACGAGTTCGTCCGCACTCGTCACGCGCACGCTCGGGACGCCTTGAGCGAGCGCGAGTTGGCTGAGGTCGAGCGTCGGGTCGTCGAGTTCGAGCATGCGCTCGCTCGCGCCACCGTCTCGTACGGCGCCCACGCGCGTCATCTCCATGTTGAGCACCGCGTAGCTGCGATTGGATAGCCCGACGACCGTCACGTCGAGTCCCTCGCGGGCCATGGTCCACAACGCCTGGAGCGTGTACATCATGGAGCCGTCGGATTCGAGCGCCAAGACGCGACCCTTCGAGGCGACGGCCGCGCCGAGCGCGACGGGCAGACCGTAGCCAATCGCGCCGCCGGTGAGGGTCATCCACTGGTGTTCCGGCGCGAAGCGAGTCGTACCGAAGAGGTGGACTCCGCTGGTATTGGACTCGTCAGCGA